>NZ_CP133319.1:0-310909 GCF_038811545.1 Rhodoligotrophos sp. CJ14 | reverse complement strand
CGGCTGGCAGCTCTTCGTCGGGCTCAGGGTCGGGCAAAAGCAGCCGCGACTTGAGATAGGCAAGCCAAGCGGCCATCACCAGGTAATCGGCGGCGAGCTCCAAGCGCATACGGCGAGCCTGGCCGATGAATTCCAGATACTGTTCCGCAAGATGGAGAACCGAGATGCGCGACAGGTCCACCTTCTGATTGCGCGCCAGCGTGAGCAGCAGATCGAGCGGGCCCTCGAAGCCATCGACGTCGATGATGAGCTGCGGCTCCTGTGCGTGGGAATTGACCGGCTCAACCGCAGAGGGCTGATGGCGCAGCGGGCCCTCGCCATCGGGCCACTCCAGCGCCCTATCGTCTTGCCGAAGCCTATCTACCCCAAGCCTGTCACTCCACGCCAACGCAGATCGTCGCTGCTCATGCGAATCGCACCAGCTTAAACCGATTCGCCCATCATCGCCGCGAGATCCGCAAAGGCTTGGTCCTGATCAAAGGGCGCCGGGGGCTCAAGCCGTGCAAGAGCTGCCCGGGCCCGCCGGAGCGCATCGCCGTCAAGCTTCGGTGCAACAGCAGCAAGCTCGACCATTTCTGCCATGGACCCGTTGCAGTGAAGCCCGACGTCGCAGCCGGCCGCGATGCTCTGCGAGATGCGCTTGCCAAGCGGGCCATCAAGGGCCTGCATGCTGAGATCATCGGTCATCAACAGACCGTCATAGGCAAGCTCGCCCCGGATGATATCGCCGATCATGGTGGGCGAGGTCGTCGCAGGACGGTCCGGATCAAGTGCGGAATAGACCACATGGGCCGTCATGGCCAGTGGCATGTCGGCAAGCGCTTTGAATGGCGCAAAATCGCTGCTTGCAAGCCGCTCACGCGCGGCATCCACGCGCGGCAGGCTCAGATGGCTGTCGACCCCTGCCCGGCCGTGACCTGGCACATGTTTGATGACCGGCAAGACGCCGCCGGCCAGAAGGGCTTCACAGACGACGCGGCCGAGTATGGCCACCGTCTCTGGATCGCTTGCATAGGCTCTGTCGCCGATGACATCATGCGCGCCGGGCACCGGCACATCGAGAACCGGCATGCAGTCGACCGTAATGCCGAGATCATGAAGATCCTTAGCGATCAGGCGGGTCACATTGAAGAGGCAACGACGGGCGCGATCCGGGTCATGGCTGAAGACTGCGCCAAATGGCCTGCCCGCGGGATAACTCGGCCAGTAGGGCGGCTTCAGCCGCTGCACCCGGCCACCTTCCTGGTCGATCAGCACAGGCGCGTCGGCACGGCCGACCGCATCGCGCAAGCTTGATACCAGCGCGCGCACCTGTTCTGGCTCATCGCAATTTCGCTTGAAGAGAATAAAACCCCAGGGATCCACATCGCGAAAAAATCCCTTCTCCTCTGGGGTCAAGACCAATCCCGAGCAGCCGAGGATGAGGGCAGATGCTGTCATTTCAGGGGCTTACAAAGTGACCAATTGAATAGAAGCTGTATTGTCAATGATCGCTATCGTCTATTGCTGGCGGCGCACCAGGCAATCCTTCTCACCGGAGGCGATCAGAGAATTGCAAAGCTGGGATGCACCGTCCTGCGAGGCGATCGGTCCCATGCGCAGCCTATAGAACTTGCCGCGATCTCCAAGATCAGCCTCCTGGATGAAAGGCGAGAGATTGCCGAGCAGTTGTGGAAAGCTCCGCTTGAGCCTGTTGAATTCGGTCGCTGCATCCTGCTGGGTGCGAAATGACGCGAGTTGGATCAGATATTGGCCAGAGGATAGCGCCGTGGGCGTGGGGCCCACCGAGGCAAGCTGCGGGCCTGATTGGCCGGATGGCACGACGGTCGCGCCTTGTGTGGGCGATGTCTCGGCTGGCGTATTCTGTGCCGAGGCAACCCGCCGCTGCGCTGCAGGTTTGGGCTTCGGCAGCGGGGCCGTGGCCGTGCGCTGTCCGGAAGCCGCGCCAAGAGCGCCTGTTTCCTGATCAGGGGCGCCGCTGGCTGAGACATCAGCGTCGGGAGGATCGGACGAGCCCGAAGGATTTGCCCCCTGTCCAGGGATGCGCAAGCCCGCCTCTGATATGTCAGGGGCTATGCCTCCCTCGCCAATGCCCGTGGCTTCGGCCACAACCGGGTTCTCACCCTCTAGCGAGGACTGATTACCCGGCGGCGGTGGAACCGCTGGTGGAAGACCGCCCTGGGTATCGGGCGCGACAGGTGCCGGCTCATTGGGTATGCCCGGGGTCAACGGCTCCTCTTGGCGGGGAACCAGTCGCTCCTCGCCACCGCCCTGCTCATCCCCGAGGATCCGATCATAGATCAGCTTGGTCTGACGGGGCACGACTGGCTGCTGGGCACCCTCTTCCGGCTGAATCTTCGCCGGCTCGGTCGGCGCCGCGATCACTGGCGGTGTATCGGAAATGCTCAGTGTGCTCGGGCTGCGCAGGAGATAGAGCGCAAGGCCGATCACCGCAATGGCGCCCAACGCCGTTGCGCCGAGATAGATGGGCATGCGCCCTTCCAGAAAAGACGGCTTCTCCAGCCGTCCCTCATAATCCCGGTAGGCTTCCTGATATTCCGCAGCACTCGGCCGCCGGCCACCTGAGCGGACCGATGGGGTTTCATCCTCCTCGCCATCGGCATAGCGCAGCTCGCGCGCATGGGCGCCCTGATAGGCTCCATCCCGCGTGGCCGCTCGTGCGCCGTAACCATTCAGCTCCGCATCGCCGTCGAATGCAGTGCGCCTCGCACTGTCATTTGACCGTGACGGAGCAGCCGGATCGGCTTCGTCCTTCTCACGCTGCATGAGCCGCGCGGCGGGTCCACGGCTCACCGCCGGCCATTCGACCGGCCCTTCACCCGTCTGGCGGCGCGCCACGGGCGAAACTTGCGGCTTGCGGTTGCGATCTGCGAGCTCATCAAAATTTGCAGGTGCGGCCTGGCGCGGCTGACTGGGCCGGGCGAGGCGCGGATCAACCGAAGCTCCGGGAATGCTGCTAGGGCCAGGAGCCTGCCTTCCGGCAGGCGCGTTCAGGCCTGAAGGCGCATTCGGCCCTGAAGGCGCGCTCGAGGGAACGCGCGCATCCGGCTGGCTTGATATTCGCGGCTCACGCCTCGACAGATCGGCGATCGGCGCTTCGGCTCGAGGCCCTTCGCCGCGACCCGCAAGCTGCTCGCCTGGCGCGCCAAGACGTGGGGCAACGCTATTCTCTCCTGCCCCGAGGCCGGCTCCGGCCTTCGTGCTGCGGACGATTTCCGGCCCATCTGCAACGACCGCCGAGACATCCGTCAGGGACACATCAGCTGCCTCATCCTCCGTCGCATCCGACAAGGTGGCGGAATATTGATCGACAGGTGCGGGGCTCGGCCGCTGGAAGCGCAGGAAATCCGACCGGCCAAAGCTCACAGCGCGGCCAGATGGATCGCCTGCCTTCTCGTCGATCGCATTGACCCGCAATGCGGGCTCCGGCGGCTTGGCCGCGGGAGGGGCATCCTGAGCCGACCGCGCACCGACCAGACGTGAAATGTCAGGGCGTGGCATGGGCCGCGCCTCCTCACGGACGGGTTGGGAAGGCTCACGACTTGCCACGGGTGGCCGCAATTCGGGATGAAGACGAGGCGGAGGGGTGCCCTCTTTCGCACCCGGCCTCATGCCCTCGTCTGCAGCATCCCTTGCATGCTCCGCGGGGTCATCCTTCATGCCCTGGTGGTTCGGGGTCTCATTCGCCTTGTCGGGCGTTGAGTGTGCGACGCCCCTGCCCTCCGGTGCAGCCTCCACATTGGAGCCGAGCCGCGAGAGCGAACCCCGCAACATGGGCTCAAGGCGCGGCATGGGCGAGACCGGGCGCGAAACTGCCGCGGGACGCGGTGGCTGAGCCGCAGCGGGCGCTGGCATTTCGGGCTCGTTGTGGTGAGGCTCCGCCGGCCGCGCAACACGCGGCTGCAACGGTTCACGCAATTGGCGGGCTGCGGACGCACTGGGCGGTGCAGGTGGTGACATCTGCGGCTCGCGCCGGATCTCATCGCCAGCTTCCGAGGAGGTCGCAGGGGCAAATCCGGATGGAGGTGTTTGCGGGCCTTCGCTCGATTGTCCGAAGGATGGGCGCAAAGACGGAACGGCATCGCCCACAGCCGGGCGCCCGGGCACGGGCGGCCCACCGGGCACCTGTCCAGTCTGCAGTTGTGGTGCCGTCCTATCGAGTGCCGGAGGCCGCGGCGCGCTCGGATTGATATCCCCCCTCGCGAGAGAGGGGGCCCGGGGAGGCGACAGTTCCGGCCGCTCTGGCCGCAATCCTGCGCGCTCGGCACCATGAGCCGGATCAGCCGGAGCCGGGCGTGGCACATTGGTTTGCGGACGGACCGAGAGCCGAGGATCGCGCGGCTCTGCCAAAGGCGGGCGTGGTTCAAACCTGCGCGTTAGGGGCTCCAGAGGTGGCGTTGGCCGCGACGGTGCAGCCGCTTCTTCCTCTCCACCTGTCCCCCGCACGGGAAAATCACGCGTAATCCGCGGCGGTGTGTGCGGGTCAGACTGACCCGAGCGCACCGTGTCCGAATTCAAACCAAGACGCTCCCGCCAACTCGGCCGATCTCGGCGCGTTGCATCATTCCTATTGTCGTTGTCATCCATAAGGGACGTCCGCCCGTCACATCTCCATCACCGGTTTGACACCGATGACACTCAAACCGTTCTGCAGAACATACCTAATCGCGCGAAGCATTGCGAGCCGCGCGTAAGTAGCGTGGGTATTTTGTACAATAATGAACCGCAATTGCGGCAACTCTTTGCCGCGATTCCATAATCCATGAAAATCGCTCGCGAGATCATACAGATAATGTGCGATTCGGTGCGGCTCATGCGCGGACACCGCCCCCTGGAAGATCCGCGGATATTCAGCAAGCCGCTTAATGATTGCCAGTTCAGCCTCGTCGGTCAACACGGAAAGGTCACTTTGCGCGAGTTTTTCGTCGCTCAGATCCGCGCCTCCGAGATCGGCCTCCGCGTTGCGAAACACGGAGCAAATGCGCGCATGGGCATACTGAACATAGAAAACCGGATTATCCCGGGATTGCTCCGTGACCTTCTCGAAATCGAAATCGAGCGGTGCGTCATTCTTGCGATAGAGCATCATAAAGCGCACGACATCTGGTCCGACCTCGTCCACCACATCGCGCAAGGTCACGAATTCTCCAGAACGCTTCGACATGCGCACCGGCTCGCCGCCGCGGAACAGCTTGACGAGCTGGCAAAGCCGCACCACCACCCGGGCCTGATCCCCGGCAATTGCCCGCCCGACCGCTTCGAGGCGCTTCACATAGCCGCTGTGATCTGCGCCGAGCACATAGACCATCTCCTTGAAGCCGCGCCTGAATTTCGAGCGAAAATAAGCAACGTCCGCTGCGAAATAGGTGTAGCTGCCATCGGATTTCTGCAGTGGCCGGTCGATATCATCGCCGAAGTCTGAGGCGCGGAACAAGAGCTGCTCGCGATCTTCCCAATCCTCGGGCGGCTGGCCCTTCGGCGGCGGCAGGCGGCCCTCATAGACAAGGCCCCGCGCGCCCAGTTCCGCGATCATTTCGGCGATATCGCCGTCATGGAGGGATGCTTCCGAGAAAAATTCCTCATGGCGTATATTGAGCGCCGCGAGATCATCCCGGATCATGTCCATCATGGCATTGATGGTGAAGGGGCGGATAATGGCGAGCGCATCTGCTTCCGACTTCTGAAGCAGCGTGCGGCCATATTTCTCAGCCAAGGCCGTGCCGACCGGCTTGAGATAGCTGCCGGGATAGAGCCCGGCCGGGATCTCGCCGATATCTTCGCCAAGCGCCTCCTGGTAGCGCAAGAAAGCTGACCGCGCGAGCACATCGACCTGCGCGCCGGCATCGTTGATGTAATATTCGCGGGTGACGTCGTAGCCTGCGGCCGCCAGGAGATTGGCGAGGGCATCGCCGAAGACCGCACCGCGGCAATGGCCCACATGCAGGGGCCCCGTCGGATTGGCCGAGACATATTCGACATTGACCTTTTCGCCGCGGCCGAGATTGCCGGCACCAAAGCGCGTGCCGTCCTCCAGAATGGCTTTGATGACAACCGGCCAAAAGGAGGGCTTAAGGCGCAGATTGACGAATCCGGGGCCTGCCACCTCAGCGCTGGCGACGCCATCCTCGCCCTGCAGCTCAAGGGCAAGATCAGTGGCGATCTCGCGGGGTTTTCGTCCAGTAGGCTTGGCCAGAATCAGTGCGGCGTTGGTCGACACATCGCCATGGGAAGGATCGCGCGGCGGCTCCACCACGATCCGGGACAGATCCATGCCCTCGGGCAAGCGACCGCGCTGCGTCAGCCGACCGATGGCGGCGCCGATGACCTGCTCGAAATGCGCGAAGACATTCATCCCGCAATGTGCTCCTGAACAACCAAGCCAGTGTTTAACAGACGGGACATTCCCGAAGCATTAAGCACTTAACAATGGAAACCGCCGACTAACGGAAAAGCGGGTCGAGGTCAAACAGCCTGCGGTGCTGATCCAGAGCAAAACGGTCGGTCATCCCGGCGATGAAGTCACAAATGCGGCGCGCCTTCTTATCTTCAGCCAGATCGGCGAAGTCGGCGCGCCATTCCTTGGGCATGAGGCTCGGATCCTGCCTGTAACTGTCGAACAGCTCACGCATCACCCGCTGGGCACGCTCCATGATGCGCATCACCTTCTCGTGGCGATACATGCGCCTGAAAAGGAATGCCTGAAGAATGCGGTTATGCTCGGCAAGTTGCGCAGAGAGGCTGATCAGCGGCTCACCGAGCAGGCGCACCTCGTCGGCGGATGCCGGGGCCAGGCGCTTGGCCCGCTTCAGAGAACAGGTGGTGACATCCTCGATCATGATCGAGATCACGCGCCGCACCGTCTCGTGGATGAGACGGGGCCGCTCGAGATTGGGATATTGCGCGACCACCTTCGAGAGCACCTCGCCCACGAGGGGAATATCCCCGAGATCGATGATATCGAACAGCCGTGCCCGCAGGCCGTCGTCAATGTCATGGGCGTTATAGGCGATGTCATCGGCGATCGCCGCAACCTGCGCTTCCGCCGAGGCATAGGTGTCAAGCGCCAGAGCGTGAGCACCGGCAAAGTCGAGAATCGCCTGGGGCAGTCGCTTGTCTCGATAAGGACCGATCGGTGCACCGTCGCGCCCGAGCAGCGGCCCATTATGCTTGATCAGGCCTTCAAGTGATTCCCAGGTGAGGTTGAGCCCATCGAACTCGGCATAATGCCGCTCGAGCCGGGTGACGATGCGCAAGGCTTGCGCATTGTGATCGAACCCCCCGAATTGCGCCATGCACGCATCGAGGGCGCGCTCGCCCGCATGCCCAAAAGGGGTGTGGCCGAGATCATGAGCGAGTGCCAGCGCCTCGGTGAGATCCTCGTCTAGGGCCAGCCGGCGGGCGATCGAGCGGGCAATCTGCGCGACTTCAAGGCTGTGGGTGAGCCTGGTGCGAAAATGATCACCCTCGTGATAAACAAAGACCTGGGTCTTGTCCTTCAGCCGGCGAAAGGCGGTCGAGTGCAGGACCCTGTCCCGGTCCCGTTGGAACGGCGTCCGGTGCGGCTGTTCGGGTTCCGCCACGAAGCGGCCGCGGCTTTGATCCGCCCGGCATGCGAAAGGCGCAAGATTGTCTCTCAGGAACCAGCCTCCCTTGCTGACATAGCGGGGCGATTGACCGCAACTCCTCCCGCCCCTAAATATCGGTCACCGGATACGAATCCAAGAATGATCGAGTGGAACTGCATGGCTGAGCCGATCACTGTCACCGAACGCGCCGCCAACCGGATCAACGAGATCGTGGCGGCAGAGGATCACCCTAAGGCCCTCAGGGTCAGTGTCTCGGGCGGAGGCTGCTCCGGCTTCCAGTATGAATTCGCCCTCGACGACACGAAACAGGACGATGACATAGAGGTGGTGCGCAATGGTGCCACGGTTCGGGTCGATTCGACCTCGATACTTTATATGATCGGGTCCGAAATCGACTATGTCGATGATCTGATCGGCGCGACGTTCAAAATCAATAACCCTCAGGCCACCTCCTCGTGCGGCTGCGGGACGAGCTTTTCCATCTGAAACGGCCTGACTCGTGCTTGAAATCTTCGTGGATGCGGACGCATGCCCGGTGAAAGCCGAGGTCGAGCGCGTCGCGACCAGGCATGGGCTCAAGATTCATCTGGTCAGCAATAGCGGCATGCGCCCGACCGGCAATCCGCTCGTTCACAATGTGGTGGTCAGTGACGGCGCGGATGCGGCCGATGATTGGATCGCCCAGCATGTGGGCCCGGGGGATCTCGTGATCACAGCCGATATTCCCCTCGCCTCCCGCAGTCTCGATAAAGGCGCGCGGGTGATCGGACCCAAGGGAAAGACATTCACCGCGCAGAATATCGGCATGGCGCTCGCAACCCGTGCCCTCCTGCAGCATCACCGGGAGGCCGAAGGCACGCAGACCTTCAATGCCGGGTTTGGCCCGCGCGATCGGTCCAACTTCCTCAACGTGCTGGAAAACGAGATCCAGGCGATCAAACGCAGCCGATGATCTACTGATCGGGGCAGGAGAGATCGCCGCCCGGACATTTGCGCTGTCGTTCGAGCTGCACGATACGGTCCTTGGTCAGTTCGGTTCGGCACATGGCGACGACCATCGGCCAGATCGAACCGCCTTGGTCCTGCGGGCCGCCGGCCCGGGCAATGCATTCCTTGTCGCGGAAGGTGACCCAAGCGCGCTGGGCGTCGCGCACATAGCCCTGCCCGGCGGAATCGAGCTTGTGCACGAGCTCCTTATAGATCGTGTTGAGTTCGGCATCGGCAGCGGAGAGCTGCTTGGCTGCGCACTGGTTCATCTCCATCTGGCTCGAGGCATTGGCGCAATCGTTTCCCGCCCCCTGCCCCTGTGCCCCGGCCGGCAGAATGAGCAAGCCGGCGATCGTCATCATCAGCAAATCCAAACGCATTGGGCTTTACATCCTAAACACACCGAATCGCGTCTCTAGAATAGGCGCATTGAGTGTCGCCGATAAGGCAAGGCCCAAGACCATACGGGTTTCCGCCGGCGCGATGATGCCGTCATCCCAGAGATGCGCCGTGGCGTGGTAAGGATGCCCCTCGCGCTCATATTGATCGCGGATGGGCTGCTTGAATAAGTCCTCTTCCTCCGGTGACCAGGTCTTGCCCTCCGCTTCCAGATTATCGCGCCGCACTTGGGCGAGCACGGAGGCTGCCTGCTCGCCGCCCATCACAGAGATCCGCGCATTGGGCCACATGAACAAAAACCGGGGCGAATAGGCTCTGCCGCACATGCCATAATTGCCAGCGCCGAAGGATCCGCCAACGATCACGGTGATCTTGGGCACTTGCGCACAGGCGACCGCCGTGACGAGCTTGGCGCCGTCCTTGGCAATGCCGCCGGCCTCATAGCGTTGGCCCACCATGAAGCCCGAGATATTCTGCAGGAACAGCAAGGGAATGCGCCGTTGGCAGCAGAGCTCGATGAAATGCGCCCCCTTCTGCGCCGACTCGGAATAGAGGATGCCGTTATTGCCGATGATGCCCACCGGGATCCCCCAGATATGGGCAAAGCCGGTGACGAGAGTGGTGCCGAAGAGCGCCTTCCATTCATCGAAGACGGACCCATCGACCAGGCGCGCGATCACCTCGCGAATGTCATATTGAACGGAGAGGTTCTGCGGGACGATGCCGTCGATCTCTTCCGGGTTATAGAGGGGCTCGATGGGTTCACGCAGAGCGATATCGACCTGCTTGCGGCGGTTGAGGCCGGCGACGATCGAGCGCACGATGGCCAGCGCGTGGCGGTCATCAAGGGCATAATGATCGGCAACCCCGGATTGACGAGCATGGATATCGGCACCCCCCAGCTCTTCGGCCGAGACCACTTCGCCGGTTGCGGCCTTCACCAAAGGCGGGCCGCCGAGGAAAATGGTGCCCTGGCGCCGGACGATGACCGTTTCGTCCGACATGGCGGGCACATAGGCCCCGCCCGCAGTGCAGGAGCCCATCACGCAGGCGATCTGCGGGATGCCCGCGGCCGACATATTGGCCTGGTTATAGAAGATGCGGCCGAAATGCTCGCGATCGGGGAAGACATCGGTCTGATTGGGCAGGTTGGCGCCGCCGGAATCCACGAGATAGATGCAGGGTAGCCGATTTTGCAGGGCAATTTCCTGGGCGCGCAGATGCTTCTTGACCGTGATGGGATAGTAGGTGCCGCCCTTGATCGTCGCGTCATTGCAGACGATCATGCATTCGCGGCCCTCGATGCGGCCGATGCCGGTGATGAGGCCAGCGCCATGAATATCACCGCCGTAGAGGCCGTAAGCGGCAAGGCTCGACAGCTCCAGAAAGGGCGAGCCGGGGTCGATCAGCTGCATCACCCGGTCGCGCGGCAGGAGCTTGCCGCGGGCGACGTGTCGGTCGCGCGCCTTCTGAGGGCCACCTTGTGCGGCCTCCGCCCGCTTGGCGGCAAGATCGGCCACCAGTTCGGCCATGGCCGCGGCATTGGCCTTGAATTCCGGTGAGCTGGTGGACAGGCCCGAGCGAAGCGTCGCCATCAAGTCTCCTCCTCTGCCGCTGGCCTCATATGCCGGCGCGTTCCCTCACCCGGCCGCCTTGCGGCTGCCACCCTCCCTGGTTCAGGGGAGGTTATCTCAGCTGGGCAGAACCGTTCCTCGCGATTCTGGACTACCGCGTCAAGCGCGGCAATGACGGGACAGTCGGGTGCCGAAGCCTCATTGGTCACGCCTCGGCTTGATCGGGCATCCAGACTGATTTTCTTCACGCGAACCGGTAGGGACGCTATTTGGCAAGAGCCTTCCTGCCATTCCCCTCCCGTGAAAACCGGCCGGCAGTCGCGCGAATGGCCTACTCCACCCCCAGCTTGGTCTTCAGCAAATCGTTGACCGCCTGCGGATTGGCTTTGCCGCCGCTCTGCTTCATCACCTGGCCCACGAACCAGCCGATGGTCTTGGGCTTGGTCTTGATCTGTTCGACCTGGGCAGGATTGGCGGCGATCACCTCGTCGATGATCGCTTCGAGCGCGCTGATATCAGTGACCTGAACAAGGCCGCGCTGCTCCACGATCGCCTTCGGCGCGCCGCCCTCGTCCACCATGATGGTCAGGACATCCTTGGCGATCTTGCCGGAAATGGTGCCATCCTGGATCAGATCGATCAGCTCACCGAGATGATCGGCCGAGATGCCGAGCTCGAGAACGCCCTTGTTGCGGGCATTGGCATGGCCCGCAAGATCACCCGTCACCCAGTTGACGGCGAGCTTCGCATCGCGCCCCTTGGCCACCGCCTCGAAATAATCGGCCATATCGCGATCGCCCACCAGCACGCCCGCGTCATAGGCGTTGAGGCCGTAATCGCTCATGAACCGGGCTTTCTTCTCGTCCGGCAGCTCCGGCAGGCTTGCCTTGATCTCGGCAATCCAGGCCTCGTCCACCTCGAGCGGCAAAAGATCGGGGTCGGGGAAATAGCGATAATCATGCGCCTCCTCCTTGGAGCGCATGGAGCGGGTCTCGCCCTTGCGGGCATCAAAGAGGCGGGTCTCCTGGTCGATAATGCCGCCATCCTCGATGATGCCGATCTGCCGGCGCGCCTCATACTCGATCGCCTGGCCCATGAAGCGGATCGAGTTCACGTTCTTGATCTCGCAACGGGTGCCGAAGGGCTCACCCGGCCGGCGCACGGAGACATTCACATCGGCGCGCAGGTTGCCCTTCTCCATATCGCCATCGCAGGTGCCGAGATAGCGCAGGATGGTGCGCAGCTTGGTCACATAGGCCTTGGCCTCCTCGGCCGAGCGCATGTCGGGCTTGGAGACGATCTCCATGAGCGCCACACCCGAGCGGTTCAAGTCCACAAAGGACATGGTGGGATGCTGATCATGCAGGGACTTGCCCGCATCCTGCTCCAGATGCAATCGCTCGATGCCGACCTTGACCACCTCGCCATCGGGCATGTCGAGAAGGATATAGCCCTCTCCTACCACCGGCTGCTTGTACTGGGAGATCTGGTAGCCCTGCGGCAGGTCGGGATAGAAATAATTCTTGCGATCGAAAACGGAGCGCCGGTTGATCTGCGCTTTGAGGCCGAGGCCGGTCTTCACCGCCTGCTCCACGCAGAAGCGGTTGATCACCGGCAGCATGCCCGGCATGGCCGCATCAACCAATGACACATTCGCATTGGGCTCGGCACCGAAGGCGGTGGATGCGCCGGAGAACAGCTTGGCGTTGGAGGTCACCTGGGCATGGACTTCAAGCCCGATGATGATCTCCCAATCACCGGTCGCGCCGGGAATGAGCCGCGACTTGTCTGGCGTTCTTGTATCCTCGATCATTCTCGCATCCGCTTCTCGCTATCGGCAGCATGGGATAGAAGGCCCGTTCCGGCTCTGGTCCGCACACCCCTATCGCTTCAGCCTCGCCTCTTCATAGGCGATGAAATGGTTCATCATCATCCGCCACAGGCGCTCGGCGAAATCCGCATCAACACCCGATTGATCGGCAAGCCCACGCACCCGCTCAGCGACCTGTTCGACGCGCGCTTCGATCAGCGCCGGCAGGCCGAGCGCCGTCTTGACCTCGACCACACGATCCACATAGCGGGTGCGCTCGGCCAGAAGCGCGACCAGCGCTGCATCGATCCGGTCGATCTCGGCGCGAAGATCGGTCATGTCATGGCAGTCGGCCGGACTCTTGCTCATGGCTCAGGCCCACCAGCGTTCGGGTTGCGCCTTGAAGCCGGCCGCCTGCTCCATCACATGCGCGGTGCGGAACAGGGTCTCCTCGTCAAAGGGCCTGCCGATGAGCTGCAGCCCCAGCGGCAAGCCCTCGCCGGAGAGACCGGCGGGAACGGAAATGCCGGGCAGGCCTGCCATGTTCACGGTCACCGTGAACACGTCATTCAGATACATGCTCAAAGGATCGGTGATTGCGCCGGGGGCGAAGGCGGCGCTCGGCGTCGTTGGGGTCAAGAGCACGTCCACATCCGTGAATGCCTGTGCGAAATCGCGGGCGATCAGGCTGCGCACTTTCTGGGCCTTGAGATAATAGGCATCGTAATAGCCCGCCGAGAGCACATAGGTGCCGATCAGCACGCGCCGCTTCACTTCCGCGCCGAAGCCGGCCGCGCGGGTCTTCTCATACATGTCGATGATGTCATCGCCGTTGACCCTGAGCCCATAACGCACTCCATCGTAACGGGCGAGGTTGGACGAGGCCTCGGCGGGCGCGACAATGTAGTAAGCAGCCAGTGCATATTTGGTATGGGGCAGTGAAACCTCGCGGATCTCGGCGCCGGCCGCTTTCAGCCACTCGACGCCCTCGTGCCATAGCTGCTCGATCTCGGCCGGCATGCCATCCACGCGATATTCCTTGGGAACTCCCACTTTGAGGCCCTTGATGCTCTGGCCAAGCACCGCCTCGTAATCCGGCACGGGGCGGTCGACGCTGGTCGTGTCCTTGGGATCAACGCTCGCCATGGATTTGAGCAGGATGGCCGCATCGCGCACATCGCGTGCAATCGGGCCGGCCTGGTCGAGGGATGAGGCGAAGGCAACGATGCCCCAGCGCGAGCAGCGACCATAGGTGGGCTTGATGCCGACGGTGCCGGTAAAGGCCGCAGGCTGGCGGATCGACCCGCCCGTGTCGGTGGCGGTGGCCCCGGCACAAAGCCAGGCGGCGACCGCTGCAGCCGACCCGCCGGAGGAGCCGCCCGGCACGAGGGTCGTGTTGCTTTCCTTTGCCCGCCAGGGGTTGACCACCGGGCCGTAATAGGAGGTCTCGTTGGACGAGCCCATGGCGAATTCGTCCATATTGAGCTTGCCCAGCATCACCGCGCCATCGGCCCAGAGATTGGCGGTGACGGTCGATTCATAGGCAGGCTTGAAGCCGTCCAGAATGTGGGAGCAAGCCTGACTGTGCACATCGCGCGTGCAGAACAGGTCTTTGATGCCGAGCGGAATGCCTTCGAGCGGGCCGGCATTGCCGGCGGCGAGGCGCTCATCCGATGCATGCGCCATGGCCAGCGCTCTGTCCGGCGTCTCCGCCACATAGGCATTGAGCGCCCTGCCTTGCTCCATGGCCTCGAGATAGGCCGATGTGAGCTCGGTTGCGGTGAATGTCTTCGCTTTCAGCCCGGCGCGGGCCTCGGCAATGGTCAGCCGGGTGAGATCGGTCACGCTTCTTCTTCCTTCACTCGCCGGTTCGCGGGTTATTCGACGACCTTGGGCACGACGAAATAATTGTCGTCAGAGACAGGGGCATTGCGAACGACCGCATCAGGATCATCGCCGTCGGTCACCTTGTCCTCGCGCATCTTCATGGCCATGGCAACGATGCTCGTCATGGGCTCGATGCCGCTGGTGTCGACCTCGTCCAGTTGCTCGACCCAGTCCAGGATGGCGTTGAGTTCTCCTTGGAGCGCGTGGGCTTCCTCCTCGGTCACGGCGATGCGTGCCAGACGCGCGATATGGCGGACCGTCTTCTCGTCGACGCTCATTGCGGATCCAAACTGAAGCGATGCCCGGGGGCATCCAGACGGGATGCTGCATAGCATCAGTGGGAATGAGCGGCAACGCTCGAGGTCATAAGCGGCGTGCGTCACAGATTGCACGCGCGATGCGCGCAAGTCCAGGCAAGGTCTAAACGCTGTCCCGGCATGTCACATTGGGGCCGCGCTTTTTCCAGCTTCGCGGCGCAATTGTCCGAGACTTAGCACCGGTCAGCCGTGAATAAAATCAAACGGTCCGGGCTGCAAGACCAAGCAATAGCGAAAAGAAACACCTTATGAACTTAATCCATAAAGGCGATGGTTTGTGAAGAAACCCCTTCGTTTGTTCAGTTGGATCCTCAATCCTGTTCGGTTGAGGACACGGCCGGGCGCGATGCTGATCACGATACACCGGGCAATATGACCGCAACTGGCGATGTTCATTCGCAGGCGCCGCGCGCCGGTGGCGGTGAACAGGTCTGGGCGCTCCGGAAAACCTCAGCATTGTCCCCCGTGACACTGTCGCCGGAGACGCTGCCTCCTGCCGGCCCGTCAGCCGCCGAGCAGCCCGAATATGAGCCCTTTGTTTGCCCCAGAAAAGGTAAATGACTGTCATGCAAGACCAACATCACCAAGTGCCGACCACACAGCCGACGCAAGCAGCTGGAAGCCACAACCTCGATCGCGACGAGGCGGGCGAGGCTGCGATCACTCAGCTCATACATGTCGTGAACCAGGGAGATCTGGTTCGGACAGGGATCGCAACGACCCTCGATGGTGGCTGCGACGATGGGACCAGCAAAGCCGATCACCGGCCAAAGCTGGATCCAGCAATGGTCCAGTTGGCGGTGGAAACGCTCGAGCGGCGATTGCAGGGAAATACGGCGCTGTGGGAGGACGCCTCTCCCACGCCTCATGACACCACGCAAGCCGCTCAGGATCTGGGCACTCTTGCCTGAGCCGAAAACGGGCCACAGAACAAAAACAAAAGCGGCAAAAGGAGAATAAATGGATGTCTAAGTACTACAATCTTCAAATCATTCGCAGCAAAACAGCTCGGGACCGACTGCTGTGAGCCATGAACCTTCAGCTCGACCAGCTAGCCCCACCAACGCCATCTTCGATCTCTCCGATCCGACGTCCATCACGACCGTCGCGTATGACGATTTCAACCCAAAAAGGCAAACATTTTACATCATCCCGCCAAACGGGTGGTCTCTTCTAGATGTGGTGACGCAGATCGAGTCCAAGCTCGCTAGAACGGAGGGCAATCGATCGGTCGTGAACTTTACATGGCATCGGGAAAACGAGGCAGTTCCTCTGGGCTCCGTCACCTTGGCTCGGGATTGGTGGTGGGGCCCACGGGACCACCAGAACCACCTGTCAGGGAGGACACCCGAAATGCTCCAGGTGGAGGAGGAAGCAAAGCTCTTTGAGTCGGCGATGCTTTATCAGAAGGGCACTTCCCGCGCCACTCGATCCACCGAGCAAAATGAAGGCGCCTCTGACGGTATTGTCGGTTTCGGTGAACTGCACGACTGCACGAAGCGCCCGGATCTGGAAGCCTTCGATCACGACTTCGGCGATCATCAGGACGCGCTGACTATGGCTTAGCATTCAACAGGAGGAGATCAAGATGACTGAGGACGGGTGTACGAACAGACGGGATTCAACGACCTCCTCCGAAGCGGCGGCGGCGGAGCACACGGAGAAACACAAAGCATCCGGACAGACGAGCTTAGCGAGTTCCTCTGAAGGCTTGATCGACTGTCACGTGTGGCTCACGCCCGATCAGCCCGGTGCCGCCCGGTTTGACCTGGTTGACGAAGCCAATGTCCGGCATCATTTTCCGCGCTTCAACCCGGACCGGCACGTATTGGAAGTCCGTTCAGCAGACTCGGACAAATCATCAGGTGATCCTCCATCCGCGCCAATCTTGAGCTTCAGGTTCGATGACACCCCAGTTGAGGGATTGGAGACCGTGGCCCTGCATTTCTGGTTCAAGGATACTGACCAGTATCTCGGGTCGATAACGCTTGAGCCGAGTTCTTGGGCGGATTTGCGTCAGGATCTGCCACTGCATGCCGCGAAGGAGCGGCTTGCATCGAAGCTTAACCTGACCGCAACGCCCTCGGCAGGAACGGAGGCTGCTCTACCTTCCGACAGGGGTGACGAATTCACGTCCGAGGATCGTTCACCGTGCTCGGATGCGGATTGGTCTGTGCTCTCCTGAGGGACAGTGTCAAGGCATCCCCATGTAGGGCGAGAATGGTGGAACAGAGGTTGGACGCGCCGCCTCATGCGCGCCCGGAGCCAAGATCCCGATGAGGCAGATGCCAAGGTGCTCAGGCAGGTGGAAGTGAATTACAAGTCCGAAGGTCCACCACTGGTCGATACGCCGTGAGTGGCATGATCGCCACCTGACAGGCCGGTCCAGCCTTGAAGCTGAGGACCGGGCGCAATCGGCCGCCGATGCTATTCATTCCGGCAGGGAACGGGTTGCGCGACGGTCAGAGGCAAGGCATCACCTTACCCGTCTTGGGGAAACGTGCCCTGCAGAGCCAGGCGCATGACAATCCAATACAGCAGATCTGGTCGCCCCGGCGGTGGGCTGGCAGGACTTGCCGCCACCGCCCAGGACGCGCTCGCCGGGAGCTGAAACCACTCGGACTTCTTGAGGGGGCTCTCCACCCCCCCCCGGCGGCCGCAAACCCCTGGCGGCCTCGTCAATGTTGGTCTCCTCGCAGAGCTTGCGACAGATGGATCGAGCCGCTGCACCGGCCAGTCCGCACGCCCCAATGAGCCTGTCCATATTGCGCTGACGTTTCAGATCGTGCGGACCTGCATGGGAGAGCATACGGCCCGTCACGAATACTATAGATTCAATGATGGAGGATTCAATAACCACGAAGTAAAACTACGACTGATGATCCATAGATCATTAGTTTTAGAGTCCATTTCTTGTGTACAAAGACCTATTTTCGAGCAGACGTGAATTAATAGCATTCGAGAATTCAATAAGATAGCGCGGATCAACCCGGCGTCCTGATCGGTTTGGAATGCGAACGCGCTTTCGCTGGGCGGAGTATGTCACAGTGGTGACCGGTTTTTGCCGGCTTCTCGCGAGTTATTACAGCCAGGCAAGCAATTGAAGCTGTCGCCTGAGCCAACAGCCCTTGACTATTGTGGCCGAATCTCGGCCACGCGCGATCCCCGGATGTCTGGTGTCTCAGACCGGATTGGGATGACTACGCATGCCGCATGGCTGCGCGAATGGCTTTTGGGGGCGGATCGACGAAGGAGGGTGCGCTCTCCTCAAGCCGTTCATGGCCGCGAGCATAGGCGGGGTGCACTCAGGGGGCAGGCTTCAATGGCTTCGCCGGACCCTTCGAACCTCTAAAGGATCAGTGTCATGGAAGACCACAAAGCCTCCAGCACACCGTCCGTTGTGACGGCCGAGCTTGCTTCCGCCTATGGTCGTGCCTATCAGCACTACTCCAGTTCCAAGACGCTCTGTGCGGAAGAGCAGGACGAGAAAAATATGTATTGCGGCATCTGGTTGAACCCTGGGGGCGGCAAGAACATCATTGTGGATGGGGTGTCCGAAAGCGCCATTCCCCATTCATTCTTTAAGTTCAATCCAACTGATCACCATCTGAACTTTGTCGTTCCTGACGGAACCGTCATTCCCCAACCCGGTCAGCGTGTGCCGGATAGTGCAGATCCGACCAAGTCCTTTCTCGAGTTCCGTTTCAGTGTCGATCAGGACCCATATACCGACCCAGAGTTGGCAAAACCGCGGGTACCAACCCTTAATGTAATCCTGCATGGTCAAGGAAAAACTCGGGTCATTACCTCGGTCGAAACGCAGAAGACCATCTGGGAGCCTCTCCAGGACAAGCATCAAACGAGCACCGAAGCGGAAAACGCTCTCCTCAAGATGCTCAAGTTTTCCGCTTCCAATCAGATGCCCGAAATAGCTTCAGAGGAAGCCCCTCAGGTCCTGCAATCACCGGACTGGAGCCTTAGCTTGGCCTAGTCTATTTCGGCCCTGTGCGTGTCCCTGCACAGGGCCGATTAGCGCTATCGCGAAGTGATTACCGAGACCTCGAGCTTGGGGATGGCCCACCATGCCTCTTGCGGATCGGGGATCTTCCCCTCTGCGGGTATTTGCTCTTGCATGGAACAGAGCGCCGGGGCACCTACTGACAGTAGAGACTTGTCAGGGGTCCTTGAATGATGCGTGAGGAGATTGTCCAGCATGATGTGGCCGTCGTCGGCGGTGGGCCGGCGGGGCTTGCCGCCTGCGCCCTGCTTGTTTCGCGCGGCATCAGACCGGCGCATGTCACGGGGGTGAAGCGCGAGATGCGCGATCCGCGCACGGCCGCATTGATGCAGGGCACCTTGCCCATTCTCGACACTTTGGGACTTTGGCCGGGATTGCTGAAGGCGCAGTCCGCTCCCCTCTGGACGCTACGCCTGATTGACGAGACGCGGCACCTGATCCGCGCGCCCAGCATCACATTCGATGCCCGTGAGCTTGGAGACGAGCCCTTCGGCTGGAATATTCCCAATGCAACCTTGGCGGATGCCCTGCGTGAGATCATCCCGGATGATGCGGTAGCCACATATGAGGGGCTTTCCGTCACCTGGACCGAGCCCCGCGATACCTTGATCAAGCTTCATCTCTCCGATGGGCGCATCCTGCGCGTGCGCGCGGTGATCGCCGCCGATGGAGGGGAGTCCCGCTGCCGCGGCTCGGCGGGGATCAAGACGTATGGCGCAGATTATCGCCAGCAGGCCATCGCGACGAGCTTTGGCCATTCCCTGCCGCATCATGACTGCTCAACGGAACGGCACCGTGAAAACGGTCCCCTGACGACGGTGCCCCTGCCCGGCAATCGCTCAAGCCTTGTCTGGATGGACCGTCCTGATGAGATCAAACGCCTGATGGCGCTCGATGATCGCACCTTCGCTGCCGAGCTTGAACGATATGTGGGCGGCGAACTCGGCGCGGTCAGCGACATTGGCCCGCGCCGTGCGTTTCCCGCCAGAACCATGATTGCGCGGCAATTTGCGGCAAAACGCACCTTCCTGGTCGGGGAAGCCGGCCATGTCCTGCCGCCCATCGGGGCGCAGGGTCTCAATTTGGGCTTGCGTGATGCCAAGGCCGCCGCTTGGCTCATCGCCGATGCCCTGGCCTATGGAGAGGATCCCGGCGGGGCCGAGCCGCTGACCGCCTATGATCAGGCCCGGCAACGGGATGTCGTGCCACGGGGCATTGGCATTGATCTGATGAACCGCTCGCTGCTTTCCCGTCTGCTGCCGGCTCAGGCCGGCCGTGTACTCGCGGTTGGCGCCCTCGCCCAGATCGCGCCCCTGCGCAGGGCGGTGATGCGGGGCGGCCTCGGGATCGGGCATTAACCGTTCACTCGTTCGTGTGCCACAGGACTGGCCCGGTCCTTGCTTTGCTCGTAATTGCAGGACGATGCCTTGAGTCCGCCACAAGGCGGCTCTTGCGTTGGCACAGGAATATCCTTATTCCGTTGCTCATCCTGCCGTATTGCACATTCCCGTTTGGCCGGGCGCCGCGTGGGCGCCATCGGTGGGATGGTAATGGGCATGGCAGGATGCAAAGCAGGATCGTGGCGAACGGCACTATGGCTGAGATCAATCGAACCGCTAAGTTTCAGATCGGACAGGTCGTCAAGCACCGCGTTTATCCCTTCCGCGGCGTCATCTTCGATGTCGACCCCACCTTCTCCAATAGCGAGGAATGGTGGCTTTCGATCCCCGAGGAGATCAGGCCCAGCAAGGATCAGCCTTTTTACCACTTGCTCGCCGAGAATGACGAGAGCGAGTATATCGCTTATGTCTCCGAACAGAATCTCCTCACCGATGAGAGCGGTGAGCCCGTCCGCCATCCGCAGGTCCAGGAAATGTTCGAGCGCTTCGACGAGCAGCAAGGAGTCTACCGCCTGCGTGCCCGCAAGGCGCATTGAGCGACAGCTCCAGCGCGCGCGCCTCTTCCGCCGCCGCGCGTTCATCTTGATGAGCCTTCCTGCGCTGCTCGCCTTCGGCCCGGGGCTTACCACACGTGCTGATGCCGAACCGGTGCATGGCATCGCCATGCATGGTGCACCCAAATATCCCGCTGATTTTCAAGCATTCGACTATGTAAACCCGGAGGCGCCCAAGGGTGGCAGCCTGACCCTCCCCATGGTCGGCACCTTCGACAGCCTCAATCCCTTCATCATTCGCGGCCAGGCACCGAGCGGATTGCGGGATTATGTATTCGAAAGCCTCATGGCGCGGAGCCGGGACGAGCCTTTTACCCTTTATGGCCTGATCGCCAAGACCATCGACCTCTCAGAAGACGGCCGTGCGGTCACGTTTACGCTCGATCCCAGGGCGCGCTTTGCCGATGGGCAACGGATCACCCCTGAGGATGTGGCCTTTTCCTGGGAGGTGCAGCGCGATCAAGGACGCCCCAACCTCAGGATCTATTATCGGAAGGTCGAGCGGGTCGAGCAGCCGAGCCCGGATCGCGTCCGCTTCATCCTTGAAGATGGGGATGATCGCGAATTGCCGCTCGTTCTGGCGCTGATGCCGATCCTGCCCAAGCATCGCTATGATAATGGCCGCTTCGAGGTTACCTCGCTTGAGCTGCCGCTCGGCTCCGGTCCCTATGTGGTTGCCAGCATTCGACCGGGCGCCGAGATCACCTATGCCCGCAACCCGGATTATTGGGGACGCGACCTCGCGGTCAATCTCGGCCGGTTCAATTTCGATCAGATCCGGATTGTCTATTTTCGCGACAGTAATGCCGCCTTCGAGAGCTTCAAGAAGGGACTGGTGGATATCCTGTTCGAGAATGATCCCACCCGCTGGATGCGCGGCTTCAATTTCCCGGCGGCCAATCGCGGCGATGTGCTCAAGGAAAGCTTCGCAACAGGCCTTCCTGCGCCGCTGACTGCCTTTGTATTCAATACGCGTCGGGCGCCTTTTTCCGATATCCGGGTCAGGGAGGCGCTGCTCAAGCTGTTCAATGGCGCCTGGATCAACCGGAACTTCTATTTCGACCAATTCGTGCGCACCGACAGCTATTTTGCGGGCTCGGAGCTTTCCGCCGCAGGACGTCCCGCTGGTGCGGCGGAACGTGCCCTGCTTGCGCCATTTCCCTCTGCCGTCCGCTCGGACATTCTCGATGGCAGCTACCGATTGCCGGATGGATCTGAAAGCGGGCGCGATCGGGAAAGCCGCAAGGCAGCACTCGATCTGCTCGAAGCGGCTGGCTTCACGATCCGCAACTCACAGCTGGTGAATGGAGCAACCGGCCTTCCCTTCAGCTTCGAGCTCCTCACCACCACCCAGGAGATGGAGCGGCTCGCGCTGGCCTATAGCCGCAATCTCGCAAGCCTTGGGATCACCGCTCGCATCCGGCAGGTCGATTCGAGCCAGTTTCAGACGCGGCTGCAATCTTACGACTTCGATGTCGCGCATAATGTCTGGCAGAATTCCTTATCGCCCGGCAATGAGCAGGAGTTCTACTGGGGCTCCTACGGGGTCGACCATCCCGGCACGCGCAATTACATGGGGGCGAACGAGCGCGCCATCGATGCGTTGATCGCCAGGATGGTCGCGGCCACGAGCCGGGACGAGCTCATCAGCGCCACGCGGGCACTCGATCGGGTGCTGATGTCGGGCATCTATGTGGTGCCGCTATTCCATGCTCCGGGGCAGTGGGTTGCCCGCTGGACGCGGATCGCGCATCCCAAAACCACCCCGCTGTTCGGCTATCAGCTGGATAGCTGGTGGCGCATGCCGGGATTGTGATTTTTCCGCTGCGCGACTGGGCAGAGATGCCGTAATCTCCGCCCATGCTGTCCTATTCCGCTCCCCTGCCCCCGCGCTCGTTCAATCTCGCCCGCTATTGCCTTGCGGAAAGCGCCACGGCCAAGCCCGAAGCCCTGGCGCTGATCGTGAGCCGCGATGCATCGTCCGATCAGGGGGCAACCTATTGGCGCTATGGCGCGCTCGAAGACGTGGTCCTGCGCATCGCCGAGGGGTTCCGACGCTGCGGTTTCAAGCGGGGCGAGCGCGTCTTCCTGCGCATGGGCAATAGCGCGGATTATGCCTTCCTGTTCTTCGGGGCCAATGCGGCTGGTCTGGTGCCGATCCCTGCATCATCCATGTTGTCGACGGCCGAGGCGAGCTTCCTTATCGCCGATGCGCAGGCGCGTGCTGTCGTCACCGACGGGACCCTGCCCATGCCCTCCCTTCCCGAGGATGTGAGGGTGATCGGCCCGGATGGGATCGCGGCGCTCAAGACCTCGCCGCGCGGTGATTACGCTGACACCAAGGCTGATGATCCAGGCTTTCTGATCTATACGTCCGGCACCCAGCGGTCACCAAAGGGGGTGTTGCATGCCCAGCGCGCGGTCTGGGGCCGCCGGCCGATGTATCAGGGCTGGTATGGCTATGAGCCGGGGGACGTGGTGCTGCATGCGGGCGCCTTCAACTGGACCTATACTTTGGGCAGCGGTCTGTTCGATCCCTGGGCCAATGGGCTCACCAGCATCGTCTATGTCGGCCAGAAGGACATCGCGGTCTGGCCCAAGCTGATCCAGCGTCATGGCGCCACCATCATGGCGGCGGTGCCGACGGTCTATCGCCAGATGCTCAAATATTGCGCGCTGGAGCGGGGCGCCCTTGCGCCCTTGCGTCATGGCCTCACCGCTGGTGAAGCTCTGCCGGAGACATTGCGCAGCGCCTGGCGGGAGCACACTGGCCTCACGCTTTATGAGGCGCTGGGGATGAGCGAGATCTCGACCTATATCTCGTGCTCCCCAAGCGTGCCTCCCAAACCAGGCGCGGTGGGCAAGCCCCAGGCCGGGCGTGCGGTTGCCATTCTCGACCCGGAAACACAGGACGAAACACCCCTGCCCGTGAACAGCACCGGCCTCATCGCCGTGCATCGCAGCGATCCCGGGCTCATGCTCGGCTACTGGAACCGGCCTGAAGAGGAGGCGCAAGTCTATCGCGGCCAATGGTTCATCGGCGGTGACCTTGGCCGGTTGGACGAGGATGGCTATCTCTGGTTCGAGGGCCGGGCGGACGACATCATGAATGCGTTCGGCTATCGGGTATCGCCGCTGGAAGTGGAAGCCGTGCTGGCCCGCCATCCGGCGGTGGCCGATGTGGCGGTGGCGGAGGTGCGCATGCGCAATGATGTCTCGCTGATCGCCGCATTCTTCGTGCCGCGCGATGGCCAGAGCATCGCGCCCAAGGCGCTCATTGATTTCGCCGGTCAGGAGCTGGCAGCCTATAAGCTGCCGCGGGCCGCGTTCGCCATCGCGGAGCTGCCCCGCACGCCCAATGGCAAAGTTAAACGCTCGGCACTCGCGTCCTTGATGCCCGCAGAGCCGGCGGAAGGAGCGATGTCATGACAACCCGGCCCAGCACGACCATCGATGTGGTCTCGGATGTGGTCTGCCCCTGGTGCTATGTGGGCAAGCGCCGGCTCAGCGCGGCTATCGCCTTGCGCCCGGATGTTCAGATTGCGGTGCGCTGGCATCCGTTCCAGCTTGATCCCACGATCCCGGCGGAGGGCGTTGATCGCAAGGCCTATCTCGCGCGCAAATTCGGCAGCGAAGAGCGCGTTGCGGAAATACACGAGCAGATCAAGGCGGCCGGCGAGAGCGTCGGCATAAGCTTCGCCTTTGACCTGATTGCCCGCTCACCCAATACACTGAGCGCCCATCGCCTCATTCACGCCGCCCCCACCGCTGATATCCAGGACCGCCTGGTCGAGCGGCTGTTCGCGCTGTATTTCACCGAAGGCCGCGACATTGGCAATGCGATCGTGCTGGCGGACGCGGCCGCGGATGCGGGGCTTGAGCGTGCGGCTGCTGCGCAATTGATTGCCGGGGATGATGGGCTCAACGCCGTGCGCCAGGAGATCAGCGCGGCTCAGAATGCCGGCATCCGCGGTGTGCCCTGTTTCATTTTTGGCCAGCGCTATGCGGTCTCAGGCGCGCAGCCACCGGAGCTGATGGCAGACATGATCGACCGGACGATCAGCGCGTGATTGGGCCGTTTGATCGGATTTGCGAAATCGTTTCCCTGCCCTCTTGCCGCCGTTATGGCTGCCTGCCCCGTGCTGATCAGACGATCCGCGTCGAGCTATAGCGGCTGCGCGGGTCGATGATGATCATCTCCGGCTTTTTCTCGATCGAGAGCACGTTCTGTGTGCCTGAAAAGAGATCAAGGGACGAGACTGCGGCGAGCGCTGCTCCCGTAACCAATCCGAGCAGGACGCCGCCGATCAGCGCGCGCCGCAGCCCGGTGCGTGCGGCCCTGGCCGCAGCGATGGATTGCACCATAAAGAACCCCACTGTTCCCCCGGCCCATGCGACCGCGACCGTTCCCCATGGCCGCGACAAGGGTTAACCAGTTATCAACCAGAATGCGGTTCAGGCGCAAGGGGCAGGCTGTGTCCGAATTGTCACAGCAGCCGGTCCGAATCATGCGGCATCGCTGGGACGCTCCAGCACGGCGACCACATGTCCTTCCGCCAATTGCTCGCCCTCCCGTGCCCCGATCGTCTTCACCAGCGCGGGCCCGGGGGCGACCAGCGCATGTTCCATCTTCATGGCCTCCAGCACAGCAAGCTTCGTGCCGCGCTCGACCATTTCGCCTTCGCTCACCAGAATACGGATCAGCTTGCCGGACATGGGGGCACGGATCACAGCGCCGCCATCAATCGCATCGATATCGCGTTCCAGCATATCCTGAGCGCGGAGCTCCAGGTGATGGCCATACCATTGGGCATAGACCACATCAGCCTCATCGAACACGATTGCTGTCTCGGATTGTCCCGCGAGGGTCGCGCGGAAATGGGATCCCTCGCGCGCGAAATCGGCAAGTTCCGTTTCACTGCTGCCCACAAGAATGGTGCCATCGCGCCGCCACGTGAGATCAAGCTCGACAGGGTCACCATTGATCAGCAGAGAAAGATGGGTTCTCGCGTCCCCGCCCAGGCTCCAGCCATTCATGAGCGACCAGGGCGAACGAGGCTCGTTCGTCAGCAGCGGAGCCCTTGCCGCATTCACACGCTTGAGATGAGTGAGCCAGAGGCCGGCGGCGAGGCTGTCGCGCAAGGTGAGTGAAAGGTCAGGCACCAAGGCGCTGATCCTGGCATCGATCAGCCCGGTGTCGAAATTCCCGTCGAGAAAGGGCTTGAACTCGAGCAGCCGCTCGAGAAAGCCGAGATTGGTCCTTAGGCCGAGGATAGATGTTTCGCGGAGCGCTCGGCTGAGCCTTGCCATGGCTTCCTCGCGATCCCTGCCCCAGACGATCAGCTTTGCGATCATCGGGTCGTAATAAGGGCTGATCCGCGCCCCCTGCTCGACACCCGTATCGATCCTGAGCCCCTCCTGGTCTTCAGGCCAGGTCAGCCGCGCCAGGGTTCCGCTTTGCGGCAGGAAACCATGCGCCGGATCCTCCGCATAGAGACGCGCCTCGACCGCGTGGCCCACGGGGGCGCCGAGATCGGCTTCAGTGAATGGCAAGGGCTCACCGGCCGCCACCCGCAATTGCAGCGCGACCAAATCAAGGCCGGTGATGGCTTCAGTGACCGGGTGCTCGACCTGGAGACGGGTGTTCATCTCCATGAAATAGAAGGCGTCCTCGTTGAGGCCCTCGCTTGCATCGACGATGAATTCAACGGTTCCCGCCCCCTCATAGCCCACGGCCCTGGCTGCTGCGAGCGCCGCCTCTCCCATCCGGCGGCGCATGGTCTCGCTCATGCCGGGTGCTGGTGCCTCTTCGATCACCTTCTGGTGGCGACGCTGCAGCGAGCAATCACGCTCGAACAGATGCACGACATTACCATGGCTGTCGCCGAAGACCTGGATCTCTATGTGGCGGGGCTTCGCCACATAGCGCTCGAGCAGCACCCGGTCGTCGCCAAAGGCCGAGCGCGCCTCGCGGCGGCAGGCAGCGAGCGCATCGGCAAAGTCCTGATGCCGGTCGACCCGCCGCATCCCTTTGCCGCCACCGCCCGCCACCGCCTTGATGATCAGGGGATAGCCGAGTTCATAGGCCTTCTGCTTGAGGAAGCTGTCATCCTGCAGATCACCGTGATAGCCGGGCACGACCGGCACACCGGCCTTCTCCATGATGGCTTTGGCGGCATCTTTGAGACCCATCGCGCGGATCGCTGCCGGGGGCGGGCCAACAAAGGTGATGCCGGCATCGGCACAGGCTTCAGCGAATTCGGCATTCTCAGACAGAAAGCCATAGCCCGGATGGATGCACTCGGCCGCCGCCTCGCGCGCAATCTCGAGGATGCGATCACCGCGCAGATAGCTCTGGGCAACTTCCGCTGGGCCAAGCCGGTAGGCCTCATCGGCGAGGCGGACATGAAGGGACGCCGCATCCTCATCCGAATAGACGGCGATGGTGCGCAGGCCAAGGGTCTTTGCCGTTCGTATCACACGCACGGCAATCTCACCGCGATTGGCAATCAGAACGGATGAAAACATGACCCGCACTCCGTTATCCGCGACATTTGCCCAAGGCAAATCAACGCATCAGCCCCTCGCGCGCAAGATCGTCCGCGACCTCCTGAACGGAGGAGGCCAGGGTATCGGCCAGAAAATCGACCTCACTGCGGTTCAAGACCAGAGGCGGTGAGATGATGTTGAGCGCGCCAAGCGGGCGCACCATGAGGCCGTGCCGGCCGCAGACGGTGGCGATGCGCTTTCCAATGTCAACGGCAGCGGGCAGAGGCTCCCGCGTGTTCTTATCAGCAACATACTCGACGCACATCATGAAGCGCTTTCCGCGCACATCGCCCACCAGCGGCAGATCCCGCAGCTCATCAAGCCGCTGTTCGAGATAGGTGCCGAGATTACGCACGTGGGCGAGCAAGTCCTCGCGCTCGATGATCTCGATATTCTTCAGGGCGACCGCGCAGCCGATGGGGTGCCCGCTATAGGTAAAGCCATGGGTGAACATGGCGGATGGGTCGCCATTGGAGATCACGTCATGGATGGCGTCGGAATAGATAACAGCCGCAAGCGGAAAATAGCCGGAGGTGATGCCCTTGGCGGTTACGATCATATCCGGCTCGATGCCAAAGACATCATGGCTTGCGAACATGTGGCCGACGCGGCCGAAGGCGGTCACCACCTCGTCCGCAATGAAGAGGATGCCGTGGCGGCGGCACAGCTCCGCCATGCGCCGGTTATAGTCGGCCGGCGGGACGATCACCCCACCTGAACCGAGGATCGGCTCGGCGATGAAGGCGGCGATGCGATCGGCCCCGATCTCGGCGATCTTGGCCTCGAATTCCTGCACGAGGACATCACAGAACGCCTGCTCGTCCATGCCCTCGGGCCGCCGATAGGGATTGGGCGAAGAGATGTGGTGAATGAAATCGGTCAGATAGTGAAAGTAAGGCGAGCGGTCGCCGGCGCGATTGCCGAGCGACATGGCCAACATGGTCGAGCCGTGATAGCTGTCGCGGCGCGATATGATGTGGTGGCGCTGCGGCTGGCCGCGCCGGCTCCAGTAGTAATGGGCAAGCCTGATGGCCGTGTCGTTGCCGGAGGAACCGGAGGTCGCGTACGCGACATGGTTGAGATCGCCTGGCGCATAGGCCGCAAGCTGCGCGGCCAGTTCAGCCGCAGGCGCATTGGTCACGTCGCCGAATGCAGAGAAATAGGCAAGCTCGCGTGCCTGGTCCGCCATGGTCTCGGCGATCTCATCACGGCCATAGCCGACATTGACGCACCATAGGCCGGCAATGCCATCGAGATAGCGATGGCCATCAGCATCATAGATGTAGCAGCCTTCCGCCTTGCGGATGATGGTCGCTCCGGTCTCGCGGAAGCTCTCGAAATGCTGCCAGGGATGGAGGAAATGATCGCGATCCTTGCGCCAGACGTCCTCGGCATCGATATGGTTATGTCCACGGAAATTCATATGCCTCTTCCCCTCGCGCGATTGCGTGGGGATCGTGCCCGAAGCGCTGCTCAAGGACAAGCCCGCGTGGTCTCGCGCATCAGGGCTTCTCACGCACGCAGCTGGCGATCGCCGACTTAAGCTCATTGACCGATTTCTTCGATGCGACTGCCTTCAGCTCGTTCAGGCCTTTGTCGATTTCGGCATCGCTCAGGCCTTGCCGGCGGGCATCGATCTGGAAGAGCTGGCGGTAGCGGCGTGCGGCATTGCGCACTTCCGGGTCACCGGTGAGGCCGGATTCGACCGCCCAAGCCAAAGCAACGGAACAGGTCGCCCACATATCGCGGCGCATGGTCGACTCGGTCGGCCGTGGGGTTGCGGTAACCATTTTTCGCACCGTCTCGGGGATGTCGGCGGTCAGCCTGTCCATATCGCGGAGGCAAGCAAGAAGTGCCGGCTGCTCCTCGCGGTTCAGCATGCGGCGCTTCTCGATCATGGCGTGAATGAGGCCCGCCACCCGGGTTCTGACCACCCGCGGATCAGCACCCTTGCCCTCAAGCGCCACCAGGTAGGCGGTGAACAGCTCCTTGTAGTTGGCCTCGAGCTTGGTGGAGGCCTCCTTGCTCACCTTGTCGGGCGCGCCCTTGCCTGCCAGGGCGCCCAATGCGGCGCAGCGCAGCCAACTCGCCGCAGCCGGTGGCACGGACTGGGCCGATGCCGAGGTCAGGGAGGTCCATAGACCAATCGCGATAACGAGCAGGAGTTTCCGGGTCATTTCGCCTCTTATGGCTTCACATCACGGCAGTCGATCCTCGCAGGAGGCTTTCTATCACATGGGAGAGCACGCGCAGCAAAACCTTCCGACCGCGACGGCTGGCTCGCCTCAATGGAGAACGACCACCCCTTTCAGCTTCGCCTCGTTTTCCGGTTCAACATGAATGATCGCATCGACATTGTCGAATTCGGCATTGAGCGCCTGCTCGATGCGGTCGCAAATCCGATGCGAGGCGGCAACCGTCATGTCTCCGGGCACCACCAGATGGAATTCCACGAAGGTTGCACGCGCGGCCTGGCGTGTCTTGAGGTCATGGACCTCGATCGCGCCTTGCGCGTTCTCGGAGATCACGGCGCGGATCCGGGACAAGGTTTCCCCATCGACCGCCTGATCCATCAAGCCGCCGACCGATTCCCGCACCAGACCATATCCCATCCACAGGATGTTCAGGGCAACGAGTGCCGCAAGCAGCGGGTCGAGCCACTGCAAGCCAGTCAGCCGGGCAAGGATGAGGCCGACCAGAACGCCAAGTGAGGTGATCACATCGGCTGCGAGATGCTTGCCATCGGCCAGCAGAGCCGGTGATCTGCGTCGGCGGCCCGCGCGGACGAGGACGATGCACCAGATGGCATTGATGAGGGTTGCCACACCATTCAGGGAAAGACCCGTCACGCTCAGGTCAATGGCGCGCGGTGCATTCAGGCTGAGGTAGGATTCCCGCAGGATGGAAAAGGCCGCGATGACCACAAGCACGCCTTCCAACACGGAGGATAGATATTCCGCCTTGTGATGACCGAAGGGGTGGTTGCGATCGGCAGGCTGCGCGCTGAGATTGAGGGCCAGGGCGGCAGCGCCGGCTGCGGCGATATTGATCAGGCTTTCCAGCGCGTCCGAATAGAGGGCCACCGAACCGGTGAGCCACCAGGCGGCCAGCTTGAGCGCGAAGACGAGAACGCCGATCGCGATGCTGCCGATTGCAAGCCTGACGGACGCTTTCATGAACCCTCATTTCGCCCTCTCTCGTCGGGAGGGCGTGCCACTTCCCGGCATGCAGCGCTACCCTGATCGGACCGCGGAGGCAAGAGTACAGGCTGGACACAAGCAATGGCTGAGCGGCAGCTCTCCTGTCGTGTTGCCATAGCCAGAGCCGGTAGGGCATGATCCGGCGCGTCATATGCCCTCGTGGCATGAGCTGCAGCACCATGTCGATGAACAGGCGCCCCAATGTCCCGCGATTTCACCATTACCACGGAAGATGAGCTTCTCGCGCGATATGGTCACCCAAGCGAGCGCGCGCGCTATAAGAAGATCGATCACATCGACAGCTATTGCCGTCTGCTCATTGCTCACTCGCCCTTCCTGGTGCTGGCAACCCGGAGCGAGGATGGTCTCGATTGCTCGCCGAAGGGGGATGAGCCGGGCTTCGTCAAGGTGATCGATGACAAGACCATCGCCCTTCCTGATAGGCCAGGGAACAACCGCGTCGATGGTTTGCGCAATGTGCTATACGATCCGGTCGTCGGCCTCATCTTCCTCATTCCGGGGATGAATGAGACGCTGCGGGTGAATGGCCGGGCGACCATCAGCGCTGATCCGGATCTTCTCCAGCGCTTCGAGAAGGATGGCCGGCTGCCCAGCACCGTCCTGACGGTGCATGTCGAGGAGGCATTTCTGCATTGTGGCCGCGCGCTTCTGGCCTCGGCCTTGTGGGACCCCGCTCGCCATGTGGTGCGTTCCGAACTCCCCAGCCTCAATGAGATCGTTGGCATCCATGCGGCGATGACAAAGGCTAAGCTGGCGGTTGAATCATAACGGCCCCATTGGCCGTGCCCAACAGGTCGGTGCTGGTCGCCCGTCTCGAAGCGGCCAAGTAAGCCCGTCCGAAACGTGATGATCGCGGCAGGAAGCATATCAGTCCACCGCGATCACATCATGTATGCTTGTGCCCCACGACCGACCTGGGGCGGCGATGCTGAAGATCGCTACGCACGCCCGAGGACTGCAACTCAGAAGCTTACCTGCAGCGCCGCCTTGCCCAGATAAGTCTCCACATTGCCGCTGAAGCCTATTCCGTATTCGCCACTCACCAGGAAGGATACGCCGGAGGCAAGATCCGCCTGCAAGCCGGCCGAGAGCTCCGCCCGAGCGCTGCCGATCTTGTGCTTCATGACTTCGCCGTTGATCCGGGTCTCCATCGCGCCGAGCAGATTACCCGCCACGCCGAAGCCGCCATAGGCCGTGATCCCATCAAGATTGGTGATGGCTGCCACGTTCACCCGCCCGACCAGCGCGTCATTGCCCCCAAACCTCACGTCGAAATTCGGATCGGAATATTTGTCGAAGTGGACATTCTGATAGACCAATTGGGCGGTCGGAACCACGGCAACGCCGGGATAGAAGGGATAAATATAGCCGACCTCGCCTGCGACATCGACGGCATGACCATCAATCGAGGCGCTTGGGGAGGCACCCAGCGAGCTATCCATATCGATGAAGCGGTACTGTACCGTCAGATCGGCGAAGTAATTGTGGTCAGCTTGAGTAAAGTAGGCGCCGACCGCCGTCATGTTTGCCGTGCTGCCGAGATCGTCGCTGCCCGCAGCACCCGAGCGCCGTTTGACATCCGAGCTGACATAGCCATAGCCCGCCTGAATACCAACGCGCGCATTGCCGAAGCCGGGAAGAGCAACGATATCGAGGCCGGTCAAGACACCGACTACAGACGAATCGATCCCGACCCCTGTGGTGCGGTCAATGTTGAAGCCACCGCCGAAGGTTCTCGCCCAACCGCGTGGTGCATTGGCCCAATCATATCCGCGGCGGTCCACGAACCGGCCGAGCATCAGATCACCGGCCATGGCAATCGTCGCCGGCAAAGAACTGAAGACATAGCTTTCATTGGCGACGACGGCATCGAGCCCGATCACAAGACCATCATCCCCGGCGCGTGGATCGAGGAAAATTTCCCGCGCACCCACGAAATAGCGGCCGTCGAGAGTGAAGGCATTAGCAGGGAGGTCGCCGCCGACCGTGATCAACTCGACCGAACTGAGGTCGCCGACCGGGCCTGCCTCCGAGTCATTCAGGGCTTCGAGCTTAATGACCGTCGTGCCTGAAACATCACCGGTGATATTGATCTGATCGTAGGTGGTGCCAGCAACGTGCTGGGTCGCCCCGAAATCGACATCCATCACGGCAGTGGCGGTGTTTGCGACATAGTTGCCGTTCGTATTGATGATGCCCGCGTCCCGCGCCTTATCGATGGTACCTCCCGGGCTGACCGTGCCGTCGACCATGAGATCGCCAGTGATATTGTGCTCACCACCTAAAGTAGAGGTATTATCGACGTAAACGTCGCCTTGGGTCGTAACGGCGCCGCCTTCGCCGCCAACCGTGGTCGCCCCATCGGTCAGAAAGAGATCCTGGTCAATGGCCACGTTCTTTCCAAAATTGACGACGATATCGTCGACCACCTGCAGGGCTTCGCGGAAATGGGTATTGTCTCCGATAGCGATGACACCATCCCCGCCCTCGAAAGCGCCGTTGCCATCCAAAAGAACGCTTTTGCTAAAGGAGCTACCCGCCGCGATGTCATTGGTCAGCACAGCCTCGCCCTCGAGGATGTTCGCCCAATAGGCGTCGTACTCTTCTGTCCCGTTGTTGTAGCTGGTGAGGATGATCTGTGTGAACGTGGTATTTGAGTGGTCAATACAGGCTTCGACACCTTCGCCACAGGCATAGGGCGATAGATCGATCTGACTGACCAGCTGATCGTTCACCATCAGATAGACTTGGTCGCCTGCATAGACGACACGCATATTATTCCATTCGCCATAGCGGACCGTCGCGTCGGTCTCATTCCAGACGCCGGCTTGGTCGTCCCAGACCATGACCTTACCGACACCATCCTTATTGCTGAAGCCGATAACCGGCCAGGCAACATTGCCGAATTGAGTATGGGAAAGATTACCCCACAGGGCAGGTGCCTGATAAACGCCCGTCCTGTCGTCTTCGCCGGCACCCGGCGCGGTTTGCCATTCTTGGGGGACGTAGAGATTGCCTGAGATGAAATGGTCTTTGCCATCCGCCGTCAGATTTGTTTGGGCGCTATAGCCTTGGTAGTCGTGAAAAGTGCCCTGCTCATCCTCTTCCCGATTATGAGCAAAGCCGCTCTCACCCACCCCGATCTTTAGAACACTCTTGCGTCCCTGATACTGATCCAGGACATCCTGTGAGTGCGGCTTGTATCGGCCGACGATCCATGGCCTGTTTATGTAGGTGAACTGCTCGGGCGCGGTGGATTGGGCCGCCAAGGGCGCTAAAGAAGCCCCTCCTAGAACGAGCAAAGCCGATAAGGCGGTAGAGTGCATCAATGGTCGCATTTTTCCCCCGTTAGGCCGCCGAAGTGTGCTGCAACCATTCCTATCACAAGTGTTTTTTCTCACTCAATGGTTGTAGACGTGACGGAGAACGTCGGGACGGCGAGAGATGACTACACCACAATCGTGCTCATACCAATTTTCTAGAAGAAGCAATGAGTTGAGGCTGAGTTGGTTTTATGCAACGCATCGTGACGAACTCACTCTCATCTCGATGCGTTGGCGTTACTATACTAATGAGTACTTATTCCGCCGCGACTCGGACCACGAGCTTGCCGAAATTTGATCCGCTGAAGAGCCCCAGAAATGCCTCGGGTGCATTCTCCAGCCCTTCGACGGTATGCTCCCGATACTTGATGCGGTCGGTGCGCAGCCAGTTCGAAACGTCTGCGAAGAATGCCGCAAATCGTTCGGCGTGATCGCCGACGATGAAGCCCTGCATCAGGATCCGGTTGGAGAGAAGATTGCGCAGATTTGGGCCAGGCCGCGGTGCGACGTCATTATATTCCGCGATGAGGCCGCAGACCGGAACCCTTGCATGTCGGTTGAGGAGCGGCCAGACCGCCTGTAGAACCGCGCCGCCGACATTCTCATAGTAGATATCGATCCCATCGGGACAGGCTGCAGCCAGAGCTTCGGCAAAGTCGGCCATACGGTGATCGATGCAATCATCGAAGCCGCATTCATCAACGACATATCGGCATTTGTCCGGTCCTCCGGCAATGCCGATCACGCGCGCGCCCTTGATCTTGGCGATTTGCCCGGCAAGAGATCCCACGGGTCCCGCAGCTGCCGAAACGACGAAGGTTTCCCCGGGTTTGGGCTTGCCGATATCGATCGTGCCCACATAGGCCGTATGGCCAGGCATGCCTAAAATCCCCAGAGCGGTCGATGGAGGCGCCAGGCTCGGATCAAGCTTGCGCAGGCTTGCCGCCTTATGAACGCTGTAATCGGCCCAGTAGCCTGGACCATTGACGATATCGCCAATCTTGAAACCGGGATCAGCCGAGGCAACCACCCGGCCCACCACGCCTGCTTCCATCGGCGCGCCGAGCTCGACGGGCCGCGCGTAGGATTTGCCCGCATTCATCCGGCCGCGCATATAGGGATCGAGGGAAAGATATAAGGTGCGTGTAACGACCTCGCCCGAGCGAGGCTCGGGGACCGGCGCCTCGATCAGCTCGAAATGGTCTGGCGTGGGCAGCCCTTCCGGCCGCTTCCTCAGCAGAAACTGACGGTTCTTGTCCATTTGCATAATCCTTTGGCGCGTCTGCTTCGATCCTTGATCATAGCAAAGGCGGATCAAGTCTGCGTGGGGCCTGTTGACAGGATTAGGAAGATTGTCTCGGATCAAGGCACAAGGGGCAGAGGGAGCATCCATCAATGGATCCGCAGGCGATTTTTAGTGCCGATTTCAAGGAACAACCCTACTGGTGGGACCGCGCGCCGCTCGATGCCCCAGAACCCGCACGAGCGCCGCTCCCAGATGAGGCGGATGTGGTCGTCATCGGATCCGGCTATACCGGCATCACCGCTGCTCTCCACCTCGCCCGCAGCGGCGCCAATGTCGCAGTGATCGACGCAGAGCAAGCAGGCTTCGGGGCATCGCGGCGCAATGCGGGCTATCTCGGCCGGGTGCTCAAGCGCGATGTTGCCTGGCTCGAAAAGCACTATGGCGAGGATTATGCGCTTGCCGTCTACCGCGAGCTCAATGATGCGCTCGAAACGGTGAAGGAGATCGTCGCCTCCGAGAACATCGATGCCTATCTTCGCATGTGTGGGCGCTTCATCGGGGCAACCTCACCTGCCCATTACAAGATCCTGGCGGCCGATCTCGAAACCAACAAGCGTAAGCTCGGGATAGACTACCACATGGTGCCGCGCGCCGAGCAGCACACCGAAATCGCGTCCGATGTCTATTTCGGCGGGGCGGTCATCCCCGATCTCGGCTCGATCCATCCCGGTCTCTATCACAAAGGGTTGCTCGAGCGGGCGCTGGCCGCCGGGGCCAGGCTTATACCGCAGACACCGGTCACTGCCATTGTCAGAACCGCATCCGCGGGACCGAAACGCTTCCGTGTCGAGACAGAACGCGGGGCAATCGCTTGTGCCAATGTCATTGAGGCAACCAACGGCTATACCCAGCGCCGGTTGAAATGGATGGCCCGCCGGGTGATCCCGTTCCAAGCCTATATGATCGCAACCGAGGTTCTGCCCACATCGCTGATCGACCACCTGCTGCCGCATCGGCGGACCTATCTCGATACCAATATGAATATCAACTTCATCCGCACCGCGCCCGATACGGAACGGCTGCTGATGGGGGGACTGACCGGCAGTCGCACGCCAAGCCTGCGCCATATCGCAAGCGATCTCAGGGCCATTCTGCGGCGCATCCTCCCCGATATCGGGGATGTGCGGCTCTCGCATGCCTGGACGGGGCAGTGCGCTGGCACCTTCGATTTCATGCCCCATATCGGCGGTGCGGACGGGCATTATTACGGCGTAGGATACAATTTCGCCGGCATTCCCATGGGCACCTATTTCGGGCGCAAGCTTGCCTACAAGGTGCTGGGCTGGCCGGAGGGAAGCTCAGTCTTTGAGAAGCAACCCTTCCGCACCATGCCACTCTATACGGGAAATCCCTGGTTCGTGCCCTTGGCCATGAAATATTTCGACTTGCATGACTGGTGGATCGGGCGCGGCTCAAGAGCCGCCTAGCTGCGAGTGGAAGCATGACGCACCAAAGCCGGCTGTCCAGGCCTTGGTGCGGACGGGGGGACTCGAACCCCCACCCTCTTGCGAGGAACGGATTTTAAGTCCGGTGCGTCTACCGGTTTCGCCACGTCCGCCTTCCTGTGACTGAGGCGTGGCGCGCCCAGATCACTCAGGCACTGTGAGAACAGTGCAAGCCAGGGGTAACTCTGGCTGCGGCGGCGGTCAAGCCGCCTCCGCCAGTTTGACTGTCAGCAAGGTCATTCGCGCCACCCCTGATGGGTTCGCATCAAAGGCTTAGGCAGACTTATCCGCAGATTTGGCGGCTGCCGCAAGCTCGGCAGCCATGGCCCCGATCATTTCAGCAGCACGCCTCACCGCTTCCGGATCACGACCGCGCGCCACGATGCGCGTGCCGTACACCCCGTCTTCGAAGAAGGGATAGGAGCCGATCTGGACAGAGGGCATCGCTTCCTGGATCGCCCGTAGCGGTGCTGCCACATCACCCTCCTTCTCGCGCACTTCAACCGTTTGCGAGGTGAGCGGGACCGCTGTTTCGAGCGTTGGTGCGACCTCATCGAGCATGGCCTGCATGATGGCTGGCACTCCCGCCATGACGATCACGTTCTCCATGCGAAATCCAGGGGCCTTGCTGACGGGATTGGCAATGAGGTTCGCGCCATGGGGGATGCGGGCCATACGCAATCGCGCGTCGTTCAGCTCTTGGCGCGGAATGCGCTCGAGCAGCATGGCGACCGCTTCTTCGTTAACGGAGATGCCGACGCCGAAGGCCCGGGCAACCGCATCGGCAGTGATATCATCATGGGTCGGCCCAATGCCGCCGGTGGTGAACACATAGGTGTAGCGGTTGCGCAAGGCGTTCAAGGCGGTGATGATCTCGTCCTCGATATCAGGCACCACCCGCGCCTCGCAGACATCGATGCCTATATGGGTGAGATATTCCGCGATATAGCCGAGATTCTTATCCTTGGTTCGCCCCGACAGGATCTCGTCCCCGATCACCAGCACCGCCGCGGTGACTCTGTCCGGCTTGGTCATGCCTTGCGCCTCCATTTGACAGCTCATGGGAAGCAGATCCTGAACTGATGGGCAAGTCCTCGCGAGCGAGTGCTCGATTGCCTTATCCCTGGCTTGCGGGTCAGCGGCAAGGGTTCTAATTTCGCCGCGATGAAACTCCCCTCGCCGCTTCTGCGTGGCCGTCTGATCCGCCGCTACAAACGTTTTCTCGCCGATGTCGCGCTGGATACGGGCGAGATCGTCACCGCCCATTGCGCCAATCCGGGCTCGATGATGGGCCTGGTCGAACCCGGCGCGGTGGTTTGGCTTGCCAAGTCAGAGGATCCGCGCCGCAAGTTGGCCTATTCCTGGCATTTACTCGAGCTTGAGGGCCAGTTCACCGCAAGGGTTGGCATCAATACAGCCAGCCCCAACCAGATCGCGTTCGAGGCCATCGCTGCCGGGCTCATCCCGGAGCTTGGGGGCTATGACACCATCCGCCGGGAAGTCAGGTATGGCCGCAATAGCCGCGTCGATCTCCTGTTGACGGGTAGGCAACTTCCGCCATGCTATGTAGAGGTGAAGAATGTTCACCTTTCGCGTCAAGCGGGGCTTGCGGAATTTCCTGATTGCGTGACCGCCCGCGGGGCTAAACATTTGGCCGAATTGGCGGATCGGGTGGCTGAAGGCGACAGGGCCGTCATGCTGTTCATCGTGCAGCCTGACTACTGTGATCGCTTTGCGCTCGCAGCCGATCTCGACCCCGCCTATGCACGCCAGTTCGGCGCCGCTCAGGCTGCCGGCGTTGAGTGCCTGATCTATGCGTGCAAGATCGGGTTGGATGAAATTGTGATCGACACGCGGTTGCCTTTTGCGGACGAAATCATCATTTCTGCAAACGCCGAGGCACCCGCACCAGGATAGTTCTATGGTCAGCTACGTTGACGCCACCATTGCCCCTCCCCTCAACACGGGAGAAATCAAGCTCTATCGGCCCGAGGACTTCGCCGGCATGCACAAAGCGGGCAGGCTGGCGGCCGAAGCCTTGGACATGCTCACCGAACATGTGCAGCCCGGGGTCACCACCGCCTTTCTCGACCGGCTGGCGCTGGAATTCACCCTGGACAACAAGGCGACCTCCGCCTCGCTGCAATATCGCGGCTTCACCAAGTCGATCTGCACCTCGATCAATCATGTGGTCTGCCACGGGATTCCGAGCGAGAGGCCGCTTAAGGAGGGCGATATCCTCAATATCGACGTCACCCTGATCGTCGATGGCTGGCATGGCGATACCAGCCGCATGTACGGGGTCGGCCGGGTCTCGCGCAAAGCTGAGCGGCTGATGGAGGTCACGTACGAATCGCTCATGCGGGGCATCGCGGCGGTGCGGCCGGGTGCGACCACGGGTGATATCGGCTATGCCATCCAGACCTTTGCCGAGGCCGAGCGCTGCAGCGTCGTGCGCGATTTCTGTGGCCATGGGTTAGGGCGGGTGTTCCATGATACGCCCAACATCCTGCATTACGGCCGTCCTGGCGAGGGTGTCACGCTAAAGCCCGGTATGTTCTTCACTATCGAGCCCATGATCAATCTCGGCCGGCCTCATGTGAAGATTCTGGCGGATGGCTGGACCGCGGTCACCCGCGACCGGTCGCTGTCGGCGCAATTCGAACATTCGATCGGCGTTACCGAAACCGGCTGCGAGATCTTTACACTCTCCCCCAAAGGCCTGCATTGTCCTCCCTATACGCTCGGGAGCTGAGACCCCTGAGCGCAACGGGGTGCTTTGGGGGCATGAGACATGGCGACGGAACTGCGCGAGGCGCAGGCCCATTATCTCGGGCATCGGGAGCGGCTCAGGGAACGGTTCCGGGCGAAGGGAGCGGATAGTCTTGCGGATTACGAGCTCCTCGAGCTCATCCTCTTTCGCTCGATGCCGCGGCGCGACACCAAGCCCGTCGCCAAGGCGCTCATTGAAAAATTCGGCAGCTTCGCCGAAGTGCTGAGCGCCAGGCCCGAACGCCTGATCGAGGTCAAGGGGGTTGGCGAAAGCATCGCCTTCGATCTGAAGGTGCTGCAGGCCGCAGCACTCAGATTATCGCTCAGCGATGCGCGCCAGCGGCCGGTTCTCGGGGCGTGGTCCGCGGTCATCAAATATTGCCGTGCCGCCATGGCCTTCGATGACCAGGAGCAGTTCCGTATCCTGTTCCTCGACAAGAAGAACCGACTCATCGCCGATGAAGTGCAGCAGCGCGGGACGGTCGACCATACCCCCGTCTATCCACGCGAGGTGATCAAGCGTGCGCTCGATCTCGGCGCGAGCGGCATCATTCTCGTGCACAACCACCCATCCGGTGATCCGACACCGTCACGGGCCGATATCGACATGACCAAGTTCATCGTGGAAGCGGCAAGCAAGCTCGGCATCACCGTGCATGACCACATCATCGTCGGCCGCGACGGACATGCAAGCTTCCGGGCGCTCGGGCTGATCTGACCTATCGTTCGCCACGAGCAGTGAACCGGCCGCCAATGGCTGCAACCGCTTCGGGCGTGTCGAGATCGGTCAGAACCGCGTCATCATCCATCGCCACCTCGCAGACCGCCTCCGCGTAGTCTGCCATCAGATGCTTGGCGCCGACGTCGCCCGCCAGGCTTTGCATGGCCGGCAGGAAATCCGCACCCCAGAGCACCGGATTGCCGCGCTTGCCGGCAAAGGTTGCAACACAGATCGCCCGGCCTTCCACCGGGTTGAAGGCCGCGATCAACCGATCGATATGGCGGGGGGTGATGAGCGGCATGTCGCCCAGGCAGATCACCACCCCATCCAGATCGGCGGGAATTGCAGCAAGACCAGCCTTGAGGGAGGTCGAGAGCCCGAGACGATAATCGGGGTTGTCGATGAAACGCAGATCAAGCCCGGCGAGCACCTTTCGCACCGCATCCCCATCATGGCCGGTCACCACCAAGACAGCGGCAGCTTGGCTCGCGAGGGCAGCCTCTGCGACGTGGCGCACCATCGGCTTGCCCTCAAGCGGCATGAGCAGCTTGTTTTCGGGGCCCATGCGGGTCGATCGGCCGGCTGCAAGAATAAGACAGGCAATGCGCGGCGCCTTCGGGACAGCCGCTGCCCTGCCCTGTTCGCGAGATGACTGACCCTCGCCGGTCTTCTCTCCCGCCGTCTGCCGGCCTGCCGCTCGATCGCGCGGTTGCGGCCGTGACGGGATCTCCGTCAGCAAGCCGCCCGCGCCCATATCCATGATATCGCCGGCCGTCACCCTCATCCCGGCAAGCACCCGCTGGAGCACCCAGTCAAAGCCATTGAGCTTGGGCGAGCGGGCGCAGCTCGGTACCCCGAGCACCGGGATTTCGCCCAATTCGCCGAGCATCATCAGATTGCCGGGATCAACCGGCATGCCGAGATGGGTGACATGCCCGCCGGCCACGGTCAGTCCGGTTGGAATGATATCGCCGCGATCAACGATTGCGGAGGCGCCGAACAGCAGAATCGGGCTGGCACCGGCCGCTTCCAGACGCTTCACTGCGGCGGCAACCGCCTCAATCTCATGGGGCACGACTTCGGCGGCCTTAAGCCTTGAGCCCAGAGCGCCTAACCGCTCGGCAATGGCGGCGATGCTCTTGTCGATAATCGAGGGCTTGGTCTGGGCGAGGGTGGTGACGATCAGGCCCGCCTCATGGGCCTTAAAGGGCGCAAGCTGGACCAGGGGCTCCCCTTCTGCGGCAATCGTAAGAGCTGCCTCAACCACTGCCCGGGGCGCGGCAAAGGGGATGATCTTCACCGTTGCCAGCATCTGCCGCGCTTCTGCCTGGCTGTAATCAGCAACGGTCGCGATGGTAAGGCTCTCGTGAAGATGGTTGATGCGGCGGATACGTTCCACATCGAGCCGGGCAAGGCCTGGGCTTGCCGCATAGAGATTGGCGCGGCCGGTGAAGGCTTCCGACAGGCTGACCTCTGAGCCGGCCATGGCCCTGGCCAAGCGGCCCGCGGCCTCATCCTCATGCACGTCATCGGGCTCAAGACGGGCTGCGAACACCCGTTCTATCCCGCTTTCCCGCAAAAGGGCGACATCGGCAGCGGTCAGCAGGCGGCCCTTCTTGAAGGTGCCCTGCTCATGGCGGACCGAATGGGCGAGAATCGCACCTTCCGCTTGGGCAACGGGGACTTCAGCGAAGATCATTGGGCGTTACGCTCGGGGCGGGCTCTGCCAAGCCTCAGGGTCATCGTGATCTCTGCCATGATCGAGACGGCGATTTCCGCAGCGCCACGGGCGCCGATATCAAGCCCGATCGGTGCATGGATCCGATGCAGTGCCTCAGGCGTAAAGCCAGCCGCCTCCAGGCGCTCGATCCGGCCCGCATGGGTTTTGCGCGAGCCGAGCGCGCCGATATAGAAGCACGGGCTGCCGAGCGCTGCGTGCAGGGCCGGATCATCGATGCGCGGGTCATGGGTGAGCGCGACCAGGGCCGTGCGGCTATCGAGGCTGAAGGATGCGAAGACCTCATCGGGCCACTCATGGCGCAGGGTCACGTTCGGAAAGCGCTCGGAGGTTGCAAAAGCCTGGCGCGGATCGATGACCATCACGTCATAGCCGAGGCTTTGCGCGATGGGGATCACATGCTGGGCCACATGGACCGCCCCGATGATCACCAGCCTGAGCGGCGGGTTGAAGATATTGATGAAGATCTCGGTGTCAGCGCCCGCGGTGATGCCGGAACGATCGAAGCGGAAGCCATGCTCGAGCTCTCCGGCCAGCGGGTGGTGCTCGGCCTCGTCGCGGGTCACCAATTCCTGCCGGCCCGAGCGCAGATATGTGACGAGAGCGAGGGGCTCACGCGCCTCACGCGCGGCGAGGATCCGATCCAGTGTGGCCTTGTCCATCAGCCCACCTGCAACGGCTCGACGGAGATGCGAATGCGGCCGCCACAGGCAAGCCCGACCTGCCAGGCTGTCTCGTCGGCAACGCCATATTCGAGCACCCTCAGGCCGCCATGCTCGATGACGTCCATCGCCTCGGTGATCACCTCGCCTTCAACGCAACCGCCGGAGACCGACCCCAGGAAATTTCCGTTCTCGTCCACGATCAACTGACTGCCGACGGGCTGCGGGGCCGAGCCCCAGGTTTCGATCACCGTGGCGATCGCCACCTTTCGACCCTCGTCCACCCAACGGGCCGCATCCCTCAACAGGCTTGCATCCGACATTCCAACCTCGTCCTCAACACCACTCAGGCTGCCGCCGAAGACAGCCAGTGACGGGGATCATGCGCCCCTGAGGGCGGCTTGAAAAGAGCCTCTGCAAGATCCTCAAGGCTCGCGAGACTGTGTGCCGGGCGAAACTCATCCACATGGGGCAGCATGGCGCGTATGCCGTCAGCGCGCGCTTCAAAACCTTCGAATCGGAGCAATGGATTGAGCCAGATCAGCCGCTTGGCACTGCGCCTCAACCGGGCCATCTCGGTTGCGACAAGGCTTGCATCCTCGCGATCGAGCCCGTCGGTGATCAGGATCAGCGTGGCGCCTTGACCGAGCACGCGCCGTGCCCACTGAAAATTGAACGCGTGCAGAGCAGCCCCGATGCGGGTACCTCCGGACCAGTCGGCCACCGCACCGGCGACCCGTTCGAGTGCCTCGTCCACGTCCCGGCGCTGCAATTCACGGGTCACATTGGTGAGCCGGGTGCCGAACAGGAACACATGCACCCGGTCGCGATCGGTCATCAGCGCATGCAGAAAATGAAGAAACATCCGGCTATAGCCGGACATGGAACCGGAAATGTCGCAGAGCACCACGAGCGGTGGCAGGCGCTCGCTCCGTCTGCGCCAGGCGAAATCCACAAGCTCGCCGCCCGCCCGCATGCTTCGGCGCATGGTCCGGCGGGGATCGAGCTTCGAGCCTGCATGGGCGGCCTCGAAGCGGCGGATCGGCACCTTGCGCCGAAGCACGCGCAACCGCGCGATTGCCGCGCGCGCCTGCGCCTGTTCCTCAAGGCTCATCTGCTCGAAATCCTTGCGGCGCAGCACTTCATCGAGCGAGGCTGAGAATTGGGCATCGACCTCGATGTCCGGCTGGTCCTCGCGGAGCCTGGGCCGGTGCTGATCGGCATCGAACATCGCTTCGGCAAGCCTTCGGGCGGCTGCGCGCTTTTCGTCCTGCGGACCGCTGCGGGCGATCTCGGCCAAGAGCAGCGAGAGCAGCTGCTCGCGCATCTTGGGCGCTCGCCAGAATGCCTCGAAGGCCTGATCGAAGATCGCATGCTGGTCACGCCTGCTCACGAACAGGGCATGCAGGGTCCAGTAGAGATCCTCGCGCCGTGCCATGCAGTTCAGATGCAAGGCCTCCAGCGCGGCGATCACCCTTCCCGGCCCGACCGGCACGCCGGCACCGCGCAGGATCCGGGCGAAATGCATGATATTCTCGGCAAGCTTGCCCCCTTCGGGCGTGGCGGCAACGGGCTCTGCCCCCGTCACAGGCGCCCCCGTGCAGCAAGTTCCGCCTGCACCTCGGCGAGAAGCCGCTGGGCGGCCGGACCTTCCATACGCGCGATATCGTCCTGATATTTCAGAAGCACGCCGAGCGTATCATTGATCGTCTCCGGATCAAGGGCGATGCGGTCAAGGGCATGCAGGGCCGAGACCCAGTCGATGGTCTCGGCGATGCCGGGGCGCTTGTAGAGATCTTCGCGGCGCAGCGCCTGGACGAAGGCCACCACCTCATCCGCCAGAACTGCCGCCGCCTGCGGTGCCCGCGCTGCAATGATCGCGCGTTCCCGCTCAGCATCGGGATAGTCGACCCAATGATAGAGACAGCGCCGCTTCAAGGCGTCGTGAATCTCGCGGGTGCGATTGGAGGTGATGATCACGATGGGCGGTGTGTTTGCCCGAATAGTGCCGAGCTCGGGGATGGTCACCTGAAAATCGGATAGGATCTCCAGGAGATAGGCTTCGAAGGCCTCATCCGTCCGGTCGAGCTCGTCGATCAACAGCACCGGTGCCGCGCCCAGTGGGCCATCGAGCGCCTGGAGCAGCGGCCGCCGGATGAGGAAGCGTTCTGCAAAAATATCCGTGGCCAGACGCTCACGATCGATGGTGCCGGCCGCCTCGGCGAGCCTGATCTCGATCATCTGGGCTGGATAGTTCCATTCGTAAACCGCGGCGGCGACGTCCAAACCCTCATAGCATTGCAGCCGGATCAGACTTCGCCCGAGCATGGCGGCAAGCACCTTGGCAATCTCGGTCTTGCCCACCCCCGCTTCGCCTTCGAGGAACAGCGGGCGGCCCATGCGCAGCGCCAGGTACAGCACGGTGGCGAGCGGCCGGTCGGCCACATAGCCCGATGCGGAAAGCCGTGTCAGGGTCTCGTCAATGGTCGCGGGCAGCGTGGTCATGGGTCAGCTGTTTAGCACGCTGCACGCCGGATACGAAAGCCAGGACGGCGCCAAAGCGCATGATGGCCCCTGCTGCCTGCCATGAGCGCCCTTCGCCGATCAGTCGTGGTGACGGTGCAGCCCTCAGCGATTGGCCTCATCCGTCGCCCGCCGGGCCATCACGCCCACCAGATGGGCACGATATTCGGCACTGGCGTGAATGTCGGAATTGAGCCCGTCGGCGGGGATGGTGATGCCTTCGAGTGCCTTGGCCGAGAAGTCTCGGATGAGGGCCTGTTCCATCTCGGGCACGCGGAAGACGCAAGGACCTGCGCCGGTCACCGCAACCCGGGGCCCAGCCTCGGTCAGCGCCACAAACACCCCCACCATGGCATAGCGAGAGGCGGGGTTGCGGAACTTGGCATAGCCGGCCTTTTGCGGTACGGGGAAAGAGACGGACGTGATGATCTCGGCCGGCTCCAGCGCGGTTTCGAACAGATCGACGAAAAAGTCTTCTGCCGAAATCTCCCGCTGATTGGTGCGGATGGTCGCGGCAAGCCCCAAGCAGGCCGCGGGATAATCGGCGGCCGGGTCGTTATTGGCGATGGAGCCGCCAATCGTGCCGCGATGGCGGACATGGGGATCACCGATCACGGAGGCGAGGCGCGCGAGCGCCGGGATCGCGCGATTGACATCGGGCGACAGGGCAACCTCTTCATGAGTGCTGCCGGCCCTGATGGTCACCGCATTTCCCGCGAGCTCGATGCCGCTGTTGCGCAAGGGGCCGAGATCGATGACGTCGGATGGCTGCGCCAAGCGCTGCTTCATGGTGGGGATCAGCGTCATCCCGCCTGACATGAACTTGCCATCGGGCGCTTCCGATATCAGCCGCACCGCCTCATCCACGCTTGCCGGCCGGTGATAGTTGAAATCATACATCAGCGCTGTTCTCCCCTATTCTGCTGCCAGCCGTGGCGCGCGACTTTGGGCGGCCCGCCAGACCACCTCAGGCGTTGCCGGCATAGGAATGTCGCGCACGCCGAGGGCGTCGGTGACCGCATTGATCACCGCCGCCGGTGCCGCAATCGCGCCGGCCTCACCGCACCCTTTGACCCCGAGTGGGTTGGAGGGCGCGGGCGTTACCGTGTAGTCGAGGGTGAAGCTCGGCAGATCCTCGGCGCGCGGCATGCAGTAATCCATGTAGGAGCCGGTGATGAGCTGGCCGGTTTCCGCATCATAGCGGCAGCCCTCAGTCAAAGCTTGGCCGACCCCTTGCGCAATGCCGCCATGGACCTGCCCCTCGACGATCATCGGATTGATTATGGTGCCGAAATCATCGACCGCCACCCAATTGAGGATGGTGGTCTCACCGGTTGCCGGCTCAATCTCCACCTCGCAGATATGGCAGCCCGCCGGGAAGGTGAAGTTCGAGGGATCATAGAAGGCGCTTTCCTTAAGCCCCGGCTCGATCTCGCTGGTCGGAAACTTGTGGGCGACATAGGCGGCAAGCGCGACCTCGCCAAAGGCCATTTTCCTGTCCGTGCCCTTCACGGTGAAGGCGCCATTCTCGAAGGCGATATCGGCTTCGGACGCCTCCATCACATGGGCTGCCACCTTACGGGCCTTCGCCTCGATCTTATCGAGCGCCTTGGCAATGGCCGACATGCCCACGGCGCCCGAGCGCGAGCCATAGGTGCCCATGCCGAATTGCACCTTGTCCGTATCGCCATGCACGATCGAGACCTGATCGATGGAAATGCCGAGCCGTTCGGACACAAGCTGCGCGAAGGTGGTCTCGTGTCCTTGGCCGTGGGCATGTGAGCCGGTGAGCACCTCCACATTGCCGGTGGGATTGACCCGCACCTCGGCTGATTCCCACAAACCGACCCCCGCGCCGAGCGAGCCGACCGCCGCTGAGGGCGCAAGCCCGCAAGCCTCGATATAAGTCGAAAAGCCGATGCCGCGCAGCCTTCCACGCGATTCCGACATGGCGCGCCGTTGCGGGAAATTGCGGTAATCGATCAGCTCCAGCGCCCGGTTGAGGGATGCTTCATAATCGCCCGCATCATAGGTGAGGATGACCGGCGTCTGGTGCGGAAAGCTCTTGATGAAGTTGCGCCTGCGGATCTCGGCGGGATCGATGTTCAGATCGCGCGCCGCTGTCTCGACCAGCCGCTCGATCACATAGGTTGCCTCGGGCCGGCCGGCGCCGCGATAGGCATCGACCGGGGCCGTGTTGGTATAGACCGCATCGACCTCCGCATAGATCGCCGGCAGATCATATTGGCCCGAAAGCAAGGTCGCATAGAGATAGGTCGGCACGCAGGATGAGAAGGTTGAGAGATAGGCGCCGAGATTTGCGGTGGTCTTGACCCGAAGGGCAAGGAAGCGGCCGTTCTGGTCGAGTGCGAGTTCCGCGTGGGTGACATGATCGCGGCCATGGGCATCGGCCAGGAAGGCTTCCGAGCGATCGCTCACCCATTTGACGGGCCGGCCGACTCGCTTGGCCGCCCATACGCATACCGTCTCTTCGGAATAGATGAAGATCTTCGAGCCGAATCCGCCGCCCACATCGGGCGCGATGACCCGCAGCCTGTGCTCGGGCGCGATGCCGATGAAGGCGGATAGCACCAGGCGCGCCACATGTGGGTTCTGGCTGGTCGTATAGAGGGTGAAGCTGTCGGAGCCGGAATCATAATCGCCGATCGCGGCGCGGGTCTCGATCGGGTTGGGCACCAGCCGGTTATTGACGAGATCGAGGCGAGTGACATGATGCGCACGCGCGAAGGCCTGCTCCACGGCCTGGGCATCGCCCAGGGACCATTCGAAGACCGTATTGTCCGGTGCTATGTCATGGATCTGAGGCGCGGATGCGCTTCGCGCCTTGGCGGTCTCCACGACCGCGGGCAGAGCCTCATAATCGACCTCGACCAGCTCGGCTGCTGCCTTCGCCTGATTGAGCGTCTCGGCAATCACCACGGCCACGTGATCACCGACATAGCGAACCTTGTCCTGCGCGAGGGCCGGGTGCGGTCCGGCCTTCATCGGCGAGCCGTCCTTGGAGTGGATCATCCATCCGCAGATCAGGCCGCCGATCTTGTCCTCGGCAAGGTCCGCGCCGGTGAGCACGGCCAGAACACCCGGTGCAGCCTCAGCCGCGGCCTTGTCAATCGCCCTGATCCGGGCATGGGCATGAGGCGAGCGCAGGAAATAGGCATAGGTCTGGCGTGGCAGGTTGATATCGTCGGTATATTTGCCCTTGCCGGTGATGAAGCGACGATCCTCCTTCCGGAGCACCCGCTGGCCGATGCCGGTCACATTCATCGAACACCCTCCCTGGTGGCCGTTCAGGCGGCTTGCGCCGCTCTCTTGTTCGCGACGGAACTGATGGCCTTGACGATATTATGATAGCCGGTGCACCGGCAGATATTGCCCTCGAGCTCGTGCCGGATCGTCGCCTCGTCCAAGCCATTGGGATGGCGGTTCACGATGTCGATGGCGGCCATGATCATGCCGGGCGTGCAGAAGCCGCATTGCAGGCCATGATGCTCGCGAAAGGCCTCCTGCATCGGGTGGAGGACGCCGTCCTTAGCGAGGCCCTCGATGGTGGTGACCTCCGTCCCGTCGCATTGCAGCGCGAGCATCGTGCAGGATTTGATCGACTTGCCGTCGACATGGACGACACAGGCGCCGCATTGGCTGGTATCGCAGCCCACATGGGTGCCGGTCAGCCCGAGATTGACCCTCAGAAAGTCGACAAGCAGCGTCCGCCCCTCGACCTCGCCCGAAACCTGCTTGCCATTCACGGTCATCGACACTTTCGGCACGGCGTCTAATCCTCCCTGACAGAGACCGCTGCTTTACGCCTAACCAGCCGACGAAGGCCCGAGGCATCCACCCCGAAGCCAGCGGCTTGATCTAGACCAATTCCAGTGTGGAGCGGTTGGCCTTACCTGGTCAAGGGGGAGCATGGCGGCCTCAACAGGGTTGAGGAGCGCTGCCGAACCGTCATTCAATATGAGCTGCGATCTTGCGGAGATCCTCAAGAAACTGCTGATAGGCGGCCCGCCTTGCCTCGCGGTCCGGCACGCGCAGAAGATAAGATGGGTGGACCGTCACGAAGAGATCGGTTGCGGGATCGGCATCCTTCACCCCGTGCGGGACCACCTCGCCGCGAAGCTTCGAAATGGCCGTCGCCTTGCCCGCGACACTCTGGAGTGCAGTCGCGCCAAGGGCGACCACCAGCTTTGGCCGGATGGTGCCGATCTCCTGGGTCAGCCACCAGCGACAGGCCTTGATCTCGCCCGCATTGGGCTTCTGATGCAGGCGCCTCTTGCCGCGCTGCACATGCTTGAAGTGCTTGACCGCGTTGGTGACATAGGTGCGGCCGCGGTCGATTCCCGCCTCAGCGAGCGCCTTGTCGAACATGGCCCCCGCGGGACCAACAAAGGGCTTGCCCGCCAGATCTTCCTGATCACCGGGCTGTTCGCCCACGAAGATCACATCCGCCTTGACCGGCCCTTCGCCGAACACGGTCTGCGTGGCCTGGCGCCAGAGATCGCAGGCCCGGCAGGTTGCCGCCTCGTCGCGGAGCACCGCCCATGCCTCTTCTGCCGAGCGGGCCCGGGGCATGGTCCGGCGCTGAGGCCGATCAGCCGGGCTTCGCAGATGCCGTTGCACCATGATATCCTCGCGAAGAACTCTACCGTGATAGGCGAACCCATTCTTCTAGGGGTTTGTTCCAGTCTCCTATTTGAGCGGCATCATAGCCGGTGTACCCTCGGGGATCTCCGGTTGAGCCCGAGCGGCTCGATCGACCTCGGGGAGCTTCCATGTCAAGCATGCCGCAGAAACTCACCATTCGCGAAATCATTGCCGTGCCGCTTCTCGGGGAAAGCCCCAGAGGTGGCTGGTCGGCTGAAATCGCACCGGAAGATACGATCCATGCGCTGATCGCGGTCAAAACCGAAGAGGGTGTCACGGGCTATGGCAGCGTGTTCACCGACGGCCGCCTCGTGCAGGCCGGATTAAAAGTGCTCGAGCCCCTGTTTCGCGGCGAGAATGCGCTGGAGCCCGAGCGGGTGAGCGAAAAACTGCACCAGAACACGTTCTGGATGGGGCGTGGCGGCACGCTCACCCATGTGATCAGCGGCATAGATTTGGCGCTCTGGGATATTACGGGCAAGGTGCTCGGCCAGCCGGTCAGCCGGCTGATCGGCGGCACCTACAGGAGCAAGGTGCAGCCCTATTGCTCGCTGCTCATGGAAGAGCCGGGCGCCATGCGCGAAGTGGTCGCGCGGTTCCGCGAGCGCGGCTTCCGGGCGTTCAAGATCGGCTGGGGACCGTTCGGACGCCGCGATAACCCTGCGCTGGACGAGGCGATCGTGGCGGCGGCGCGCGATGCTGCGGGGGACGACAACAGGCTGCTGGTGGATGCGGGTGCGAGCGATGCCTATTGGCCCAATGGCCTCAAATGGGCGATCCGCACGGCGGATATGCTGGCAAATTACGGGGTTGGCTGGTTCGAGGAGCCGCTGCGGCCCGATGCGATCGATGATTTCTGTGAACTTAGGCGCCGCAGTCCCGTGCCGATTGCCGGCGGTGAGGTTTTGACCCGGCGACAAACCTTCCTGCCCTGGCTGGCGCGCGGCGCCTTCGACATCGTGCAGCCAGATGTGACGAAAGTGGGGGGACTGAGCGAGCAGCGGCGCATCGCCTGGATGGCCGATGATTTCGGCGTGAAATATATCGGCCACGGCTGGAACACCGCCTTGGGCGTGGCGGCCGATCTGCAGCTCGCCGCGGCCCTGCCCCACGTCGATCTGGTCGAATATATCGGCGGCAGCGCCTATGTGGACGGCATCACCGCTGCGCCCTTCGTGCTCGATGCGGAGGGCTTCCTTGCCATACCGGAAGGACCGGGCCTCGGGGTTGTTCTCGATCCCGATAAGGTTGCCCGTTATGCAACCGGCTCGACAGCGCTGTTTTGATGAGGGAATATTGGTCAGGCCAATTAGGGAGCTGCAGGGATGCTCGAGGGCTTAGCTGAGCAGGTCGTCATCGTTACCGGGTCGGGCAAGGGGCTTGGCCGTGCGATTGCAGACGATATCGCGGCCCATGGCGGCCATGTGGTGCATGTGGTCCGTTCCGAGGACGCGGCGGTGTCGATCGAAGAAGCCTTTGGCGAGGAGGCGGCGATCGTCCTGGGCGATGTGAATGATGGTCCGGCCGCTGATCTTGCTATTGAAATGGCGTTCAACCGGTGGGGCCGCCTCGACGGGCTCGTCAACAATGCCGGCGTGATCGCGCCGATCGGGCGGCTGACCGATGTCGATCCGGATGATTGGGGTTATTCGATCGCCACCAATCTGGTGGCGCCCTATCGGTTCATTGCAAGCTTCATCCGTGCCGTGACGGATCAAAGCCCGCGGCGCATCGTCAATATTTCCAGCGGTGCCGCACATCGGCCCATCGAGGGCTGGGGCGCCTATTGTGCGGGCAAGGCGGGTCTGGCGATGCTGACGCGCGCAACCCAGCTCGAATATGGCAGCCAAGGCATCTTGAGCTTCGGCCTCATTCCGGGGCTGGTCGACACCGATATGCAAGGCACGATCAGGGCCTCCGGCATCAATGAGGTGAGCCGGCTGCCGCGTGAGGCGCTGCGGCCGGCATCAGAGCCCGCGCGGGCTGCAACCTATCTCCTATCCGGATCGGGTGATGATCTCGCCGGCCGGGAAGTCGAGATCCGCGATGCCACCTTGCGCGAGCGGATGGGGCTTCCGGCGCTTTAAGATCATGATGGCTCGCTTTCTCCACGCATGAGCGGGACGACGCAAAGCCTCCCCTGATGCCCTGGATCACCGGTCAAGCCCGGTGATGACGGGAGTTGTTGCTGGTCTTCTCGCGAAACGTCGTGCTCCGGCTTGACCAGAGCATCCAGACGGTCACGGGGTGCGGTCTTGCCGTGCTGCCCTGGCCGCCGGGTCAGCCTCGGCCGCGATAGGGCGGCACGCCTTGATCCGGCACCCAGACCTGGGCCGGGAGGCTCCCCCATTGCCAGAACACGTCGATGGGAATGCCGCCACGCGGATACCAATAACCGCCGATCCTGAGCCAATGTGGGTCGAGCAGCTCCACCAAGCGCTTGCCGATATAGACGGTGCAATCCTCGTGAAAGGCGCCGTGGTTGCGAAAGGCGGCCATGAAGAGCTTCAGGGATTTGGATTCAACCAGCCAGTCCTTGGGGACATAGTCGATCACCAGATGCGCGAAGTCCGGCTGGCCAGTCACGGGGCAGATCGAGGTGAATTCCGGCACCGTGAAGCGGGTGACATAGGCGGTGTCCGCATGCGGGTTCGGCACGCGCTCGAGGATCGCGCCCTCGGGCGAGGTCGCGGCGGCCACAGCCTGGCCCAGCTGGGTGAGCTTCTGGGTTTCGTTGGTCATTTGAAACCTCCTTGGCCGAGGACTCCGAGCGGCGCAAGGCCGATCCTGCGGTCGCGCTGCCTCAGCCAGGCAATGAATGGAATGGACACTAGCACCATCCAGCCCTTGCCGACCGCCTGACCCCAGAAATAACTGACATCACCAAAGGCCAGATAGAGGAACAGCAGAGTGTCGACAATAATGCCGGCAATGCCGGAGGCGACCACGGCCAAGACGAGCCCTCGCCGCTGCAAGGGCGTATAGACCAGGAGATCGGCTAATTCGGAAAGCACGAAGGCCAGCACCGAGGCTGCCACGAGCGCTGGTGGCGACACAGCCCAGGAGATTGCGCCGCCAATAAAGATGGCTGCAAGGCCCCAAGCAAATCCGAGCCGCCGCTGCACGATATCGCGCAAGACGAGGGCAAGGCCCGCCATCAGAACGCCGCTCGGCGCCATCAGGCCGGGGGCTACGGGAATGAGGCAGAGGCCATCGGGCGTGCATGTGGTGCCGACATGGCCGATCAGCCAATTGGCTGCTGGGATCGATGCGGCAAAAGCGGCAAGGCATATCAGGCCTTCCCGCCACCGCAGCGAGGGTGCGAGATCCGTCACGACTATCTCCTTCATGCATTCAGGCAGAACAGGCCTGCGCATGCCCGCTCGGGTACGGCAATTGGCGGGATCAAGCAACGTAATTGTCAGGTGGTGGCTGCGCCATTCGCGCGCGAGACCTAATCTTCGGCGAGATAGTCGTAAAGAATGCGGCCGGGCACCAAGGTGAAATCGGCACGCCACCAGAAGCCTTCCAGCATCTCTCGAACGGGCAGGCGGTAGATCGGCGCCTGAATATTCGGCCGAAGCTCAACCGTGCAGGGTCCTGACCAGCATTCATGCACCGTGAGGGCGCCGAGCCTGCGCGCCGTCAACTGGCGAATGGCGGGTCTGCCATCGATGTGATCGATCGCTTTGAGGTTGATGTTGAGCGCGAAATCGAAATAGCCGGAAAGACGCGCAATATCTGCGGTCTCATGCTTATAGGCCATGGTGCCGGTGAGCACATCGATGCCATTGCGCGCGATGGTTCCAACCCAGAGATCACCGCGAGTCTCGAGGTGAGGCTGGCCGCCCTTCTTTGGCTGCCCATGCACCTCGCGGCCCTGAATCACCCCGCCATCGGATGAGAGGAACAGATAGGGCGAGTAGCCGCCCACCTCCCCGGTTTCGGGAAAGCGGCACCCCACCATGACGTTGCTTTCGAAATAAGGTCCGAGCCAGTCGGTGTCATTCATCTTGTAGATATGGGCGAGCACATAGTCCGAGACCGGCTCGAGCGGCGGCGGCAAAAGGCATTCGATCGCGGCGCCGTCGGTGCGCCAGGCAAGGGTTAGCACCTCCACATTGCGGAAGGTGAACGGGAACGCCGGTGCAGCCGGTGCATCCCATGGGGTTGAGAAGCCACCCTTGATGATCTCCTCGCGGGTGATGCGGCTTGCCGCCTGGCTCGTCCGGCGCGCCGATTGTTCCTCTGCCATTTCCACCTCCCTTCTTCCAGACAGGTGCGGGACCGGTCAGCCCTGAACCTTGCTGTTCATGGCCTCGCGTGTCGTCTCGTGCACGCTGCGCATGTGCCGCACCATGGCGGCTTCCACCTTGGCGCCATCGCGCGTTTCCAGCGCATCGATGATCTGCTGGTGGTCGGCAACGGAGCGCGCGAGCACGCCTCGGGTCTCCCAAGCGATCTTGCGATATTCCATGCCGAGCACATAGAGGGCCTCGGAAATGCGCTCGAGGAAGGGATTGTTGAGCACCGCCCCCAATGTGCGGTGAAATTCCATGTCGGAAACGCGGAACGCCACAGGATTGGCGAGCAGTTCCTTCTGGACCTCGACCATCTTGCGCAGGCGGACGATTGTCGCCGTATCGATGCGCTGCGCAATCAGACGGCCCATCGCCCCTTCAACCGCCACCCGCGACTCATGCAGAGCCTCGAAATTCTCTTCGGTGAGCGTGATCAGCATCTGCAGCGGCTGGAGGATTTCGGCGGCCTCGAGCGAGGTCACGAACAGCCCTCCCCCCTGTCTGGCCTTGACCACACCGAGAATCTGGAGCCCGCGGAGCGCCTCCCGCACGGAGGGTCGCGAGACCTGCAATGTGGCCGCCAGATCGCGCTCTCTGGGCAGTTGCTGGCCGGGGCGAATGCTGCCCGTCCGGATCAGATCCAGCAGGTTGCGCGCGACCTGCTCGGCGACCGACACCCGCTCGATGGGTGCGAGATCCTCGATCTGTGTCGGGCCGGTCGCTGCTTCAGAGGCGCCCATGGCACCCTTTCCCATAACGCGTTCCATTCCTTACCGGGCGTCCTCGCCCCAGATTGCCTCGCGGGCTATGCCCGTTCGCCGCGCGGCCGGCAAGCCAGTCTGCTGTTTCATTCGGACGCGGGATTGGGCACTGGCGATCGTGGCGGGCGGCCACTCAGCGCCCGGTCCACCTCATCGGCTGCAAGAAATTGGAGCCGATCGATTGCCCCATCCGAATACCAGGCTGCATGCGGGCTGAGCAGCAGGTTCGGCGCCGTGCGCAAAGGGGATGCCTCGGGGAGCGGCTCTGTCTCGAACACATCCAGCGCTGCGCCGGCAAGGCGGCCCTGGTTGAGCGCTTGCGCCAAGGCCGCCTCATCGATCAACGCGCCACGCGAGCAGTTCACCAGAACGGCTGAAGGCTTCAGCAAGGCGAGGCTGTCAGCATTGATGATGTGGCGGCTTGCCGCCGTCACCGGGGCATGGAGGAGCAGAGCATCAATCTGTGGCAGCATCTCCTCAAAGGGGGAAAGCGTGAGACCAAGTTGAGCAGCCGTCGGCTGGTCCAGTGCTGGGTCTGCGGCCATGATGCGAAAACCGAAGGGCTGCAGGCGCGCGAGTACCGCGCGGCCGATCCGCCCGAGGCCCAGGAAGCCGATCACGGTGTCTGCGGCCGGCTTCAGCGGCTGGGCAGCCTCGACGACGCGCCATGATCCCACCCGCACATGCTGGTCGAGGCTGATGAGCTTGCGATAGAGCGCAAGCAGCATGGCGACCGTGTGGTCGGCAACCTCATCCACACAATAATCCGGCACATAGGCCACGGGATGGGCCGTCCGGCGCGCGGCGGCTATGTCGATATTGTCATAGCCCACACCGTAGCGGACCACGGTCGCCCCGGGTGCCAAGGCAGCGAGCGCCTTCTCCGTCATCGGTGCGAATTGCACCAGCACCGCGTCCGCCCCGGCGACTGCCTCCTCAACCTCCGCCGCCGTCCGGCATTGGCAGGCCTCGAGCTCAGCGCCATGACGGGCGGCCACGGCGCGCTCATGCCGAAGATCGCCAAAATTGCTGTCGGTGATGACGATCCTCGCCATTGGCTCTCTCATCGCAGCGCTGATTGGTCTGGCCAATTAAGACTTGCTCGGCGGACCCGTCAAGCGCCCTGTTTCGGCGGGAAGAACGGCACGCCGTAATCTGCCTCGAACCCGCCATCCACATGCAGCACATGCCCGCTGACATAGCTCGCATCATCAGAACAGAGGAACGCGATCGCCCGGGCGATCTCTTCGGGCCGGGCGAGCCTTCGTGCCGGCGTGCGCGCGATCATCGGCGCGGTATCAAGCCGGCCGGCCGCGACGAAGCTCGTGACGAGATCGGTTTCGACATAGCCCGGCGCCACCGCATTGACCCGCACGCCGCGTTCGGTCCACTCGACCGCGGCGGTCTTGGTCAGCGATACGATGGCCGCCTTCGAGACTGCATAGGGCGCACGGCCGGGGGCGCCCCGGGTTGCCGCGATCGACGCGAGATTGACGATGGCGCCCGACCCTTGCGCCAGCATGTGCCGGCCCGCCACCTGAAGGCAATGGAATGCGCCGTGCAGATTGATGTCGAGCACCGCATTCCAGTCGGCGAAGGGGATCGTCTCAAGGGGCCCGTGGCGCTGGATACCCGCATTGTTGACGAGCGCATCAAGCCTGCCCCAATGATCGAGAGAGCGCGCAAAAGCCTCATCGATGGCCGTGCGGTCGCGAACGTCCATGGCCAAGGCGAGCATCGCGCCTTCGCTCGCGCGGGCCTGAGCCTCAGCCTCCTCCCTATCGACATCGCCAATGGTGACATTCCAGCCGCGGCGCAGGAATTCGCGGCCCGTGGCAAGGCCGATGCCGCGAGCCCCGCCGGTGATCAGGACCGTCTTCTTCTCAGTCATTCCTATCACTCCCGATGCGTCCCGTGACGATAGGCATAGCGCGCCAAAGCCTCGTCATTGAGCTTGAGCCCCGTGCCGGGCGCCTTCGGTGGCGACAGCCGCGCGTTGCGAATATCGAAATAGGCCGCATTCTCAATCAGCATGTGTGAGCAGTCGAAGGGACGGTCCGCCGGGAAGATCTCGATGTGATCGGAGGCGTCGTCCGCGAAAACGCAGTGGCGGTGCACCTCGGGGTTCACGTGATAGGAGACGCGGAAGCCGCGCGCGGTTGCATCCGCCGCAAGCCTCAGGGCCGGTCCGAAGCCGCCGACCGTGGTTGCATCGATCCGCACCACATCGATCGCCTCGTGCACCATGAGCTGCTCGAGATCCCGTGTCCGCGTGGTCTCGTCCCCCACCCCGATCGGCACGCGCGAATTTTGGCGCAGGAAAGCGATCTCACTGAGGCGGGTGCGTGGCATGGGATCCTCGATCCAGGCAATGCCGAGATCTTCCCACAAATGCGCCGAGCGCAAGCCCTCCCGGGCCGTTTGCCAGGACCAGGCGAGGTCACAGGTGAACTCGGCCTTGGGCGCGGCTTGCCGAACTTCACTCAAAATGCGGCGGATCGGCTCGGGCGCGCCATAATGGGCCGCCTCCATCTTGAAGAAATCATAGCCTTGCTCGGTCCGGCCGATGAGGCGCTGGGCAATATCGCCATGGCTTTCGCCCTCGATCTCATAGCCCTCCACCAGGGCGACGCGGATGTCGCGCGCATAGCCGCCGAGCAGCTTCCAGACGGGAAGCCCAAGCGCCTGCGCCTTGAGATCCCACAGGCAGATCTCCACCAACGAACGGGCGCGGCCGATGACGCCATCGGCTTCGATCGCCAAGACGGCACGGCGGATATCGGCAAGACGCGCGCCCATCTCGAACGCATCGCGCCCCACGAGCTGCGGTGCGAGCAAATCGGTGATCGCCACATCGACCGGCGAGCGCCTCGTATGGCCCAGGCAATCGGCGACCAGCCCGCCTCGCGTGGTGATCCGCACGGCCGCATAGCCGCGCTGGGAAACGGTGAAATTGCCGAAGGACAGAGGTTTGGCCAGCGGAATGCTGCAGGCCCAGCTCTCCACCCGCTCGATCATCGTGTCACTGCTCATTGAGCGCTCCCCATCCCGCTCGCACAACAATCCTCTTGCAGACCACCGGGCAACCTGCTGAATTGGTCAGGCCATTGCACGCTAGCGGCTTCACCGGCCTCTCGCAAGCCGCAACTTGCTTTCGGCGGAGTGACCGAACTGACAGAAACAGGGGAGACCGAAAATGATAAGGAGCGTTTCCGTTGCAGTGGTCGCGTTATTGACCGGATTGGGTGCGGCAAGCGCAATCGCTCAAGAATTTCAGCATGAAGCTTCCCCGCTGATCGAGAATTGCGGCGACCCCTCCTATGAAAAGGCAAAGACCGAAGGCCTGGTGATCGGCATCTCGCCCTCGCCGCCCTTCACCTCGCTCAATCCCGACACCCAGAAGGCCGAAGGGTTGGAAGTCGAGATCGATGAGGCCGCGCTCAAATGGGCTGGGATCACCAATCTCAAATATGAGGTGATGCCCTTCGGCCAGCTGATCCCTGCCCTGATCGCCAAGCGCATCGACATGGTGGCGGCTCTGCACATCACCCCCGATCGGATGAAGGTGATCTCCTTCAGCGGTCCCGCCTATTGGTATGGGCCCGCAATCCTCGTGCAGAAGGGCAATCCGGACGGGATCAAGTCTTACGATGACCTCAAGGGCAAACAGGTGGGGGCAATCGCCGGCTCGGCAGCGGATGAGTATCTCCGCAAGATCGGCGCGGAGATCGTGCCCTTCCAGACCGATGCCGAGCAGTTCAGCGCAGTGGCGACGGGCCGGGTGAGCGCCGTGGTGGATGACGACACGAAGATCACCATGTTCCTCGCGGCCAACAAGGATTCGCCCATGGAGCTCCTGGCCGGTGTACAGGTGCCGGACGAGCTGATCTTCAAATATGGCTATGGCTATGTGCGCCCGGGTTTCCGCAAGGAGGACTGCTCGCTGCGAATGGCGGTCACGCAAGGGCTCGCCGAAGTGCGTGGCAATGGCGAGGTCCTGGCGCTGCTCAAGAAATACGGGTTTGGCGTGGCGAACCTGTTCTTCTATCCGCTCAAATGAGCATGGCCAGCGATGCGGCTTTCGAGCCCTGAGGCTGGTTCAACGTGAATGGAGGGCGAGCGGTCACCATGACGCATCAGGCCGCCCAGCTCGCGACCGTTCGAATTTGGAGCGCTGGGAGTGTGAGCTCCCGGCGACCGCAGCGCGATGTCCCTGCTCAATTTTGATGTGGTCGGTGATTTCTGGCACGTCTTCCTGCGCGGCCTGGGCCTGACCGTCTTCCTCACGCTGGTCGTCATGGTCCTAGCGACGCTCGCGGCGATCCCGCTCGCGCTCGCCCGATTGTCCGACGTCATCATTTTCCGCTGGCCGGCGAATGTGTTCGTGGAATTCATGCGGGCAACACCGCTGATCCTGCAGCTCATCTATATCTATTACGTGCTACCGGGCGCCGGCATCCGGCTCAACCCGATCAGCGCGGCGATCATCGGGCTCAGTCTCCATTATGCCGCCTATCTCAGCGAGGTGTTCCGCGGCGGCATCCAGTCGGTTGCCCGCGGCCAGACGGAGGCCGCCCTCAGCCTGGGCCTGTCGCGCTGGCTCGCCTTCCGCAAGGTCGTGCTGCCGCAGGCCACTCGCATGGTGCTGCCAACGCTCGCCAATTATCTGATCTCGCTGTTCAAGGACACCTCGCTGGCCTCGGTTGTCACGGTCCAGGAGCTCATGTTCAGCGGTCAGATCATCGCGGCGCGCAATTTTCAGTATTTCACCGTCTATACTGTCACCGCGATCCTTTATTTCACGGTGTGCTACCCGGCAGGCCTTGCGGTGCGCGCCCTTGAGAACCAAACGCGCAAAGGCTGGGTGGCGAAGGAGACCAAGACGATGCCGCGCGCGGGTGCTGTGGCACTGCATCGGCAATAGTTGGGGCGCGCGTCGATCTCCCCGAGCATTCCGCGAGAAAAGCAGGTTCTCGGGATGGCGAGACTTGCGCTACTCTCAATGAGCATTCGGGGAAGAGGTCCAGGACATCCATGACTGATCGCGTCACGCGTCACCGGCTTCAAGTTGAAGCCGATCTTGCACGGTTCATCGAGGAAGAAGCCCTGCCCGGCACGGGCATCGAGCCGGAGGCCTTCTGGTCGGGATTTGACCGGCTGGCACATGAGCTTGGGCCGCGCAATCGCGCCTTGCTCGCCAAGCGCGACGCGCTGCAGGCAAAAATCGATGCCTGGCACCGGGAGAACCGCGCGACCGCAAGCCCGGCCGCTTATCGCGATTTGCTCTCGGAGATCGGCTATCTCGCGGGGCCGGTTGCGGATTTCACGATCGAGACCAGCAATATCGATGACGAGGTGGCGGTCCAAGCCGGCCCGCAGCTCGTCGTGCCCATCATGAACGCGCGCTATGCGCTGAACGCGGTCAATGCCCGCTGGGGCAGCCTTTATGATGCGCTGTATGGGACGGATGCGATCCCAGAAGATCACGGTGCCGAGCGGTCCGGGGGCTATAATCCCGCGCGTGGCGCAAGGGTGATCGCCTATGCCAAGGATTTCCTCGATCGCAACTTTCCCCTCACCCAAGGCAGCCATGCACATGCTGAGGCCTATGAGGCAAGCGGGAGACAGCTCCGGGTGAAACTGGCGGATGGTGCTGAAACCGGCCTCGCACGTCCCGAACAATTCGTCGGTGTCGCGGGCGAGGCCGCCTCGCCATCCGGCATTCTCCTGCGCAATAACGGATTGCATGTGGAGATCGCCATCGATCGCGATCATCCGATCGGCGCGACCGACAAGGCAGGCGTGAAGGATCTGATCATCGAGGCCGCCATCAGCACAATCATGGATTGCGAGGATTCGGTCGCGGCGGTCGATGCCGAAGACAAGCTGATCGTCTATCGGCACTGGCTCGGTCTCATGAAGGGCGATCTGTCGGAGACCGTCACCAAGGGCGGCAAGACATTCCTGCGCGTCATGAATGAGGATCGCTCCTACAGGGATCCCGCGGGCCAACCATTCAGCCTGCCCGGCCGATCGCTGATGTTCATCCGCAATGTCGGGCACCTCATGACCAATCCCGCGATCCTGCTCGCGGATGGCAGCGAGATCCCGGAAGGGATCATGGATGCGGTGATCACCATCGCCATTGGCCGGCACGATCTCAACGGCAATGGGCGGTTTCGCAACAGCCGGGCCGGCAGCATCTATATCGTGAAGCCCAAGATGCACGGGCCGGAAGAAGTGGCCTTTGCCGACGAGCTCTTTGCAAGGGCTGAGGATATTGCCGGCTTGCCGCGCCATACGGTGAAAATCGGCATCATGGACGAGGAGCGGCGCACCTCCCTCAATCTCAAGGCCTGTATCGCCGCTGCCCGCAACCGCGTGGCCTTCATCAATACGGGCTTTCTCGACCGTACGGGTGATGAGATCCATACCTCGATGGAAGCGGGGCCGATGCTGCGCAAGGGCGCAATGAAGACCACCCGCTGGATTGCGGCCTACGAGCGCAACAATGTGCTGACGGGGCTTGCCTGCGGGCTCAAGGGCCGCGCTCAGATTGGCAAAGGCATGTGGGCGATGCCCGATCTGATGGCCGACATGCTGGCGCAGAAGATCGCCCACCCGCGAGCGGGCGCCACCACCGCATGGGTGCCCTCGCCCACTGCGGCCACGCTCCATGCGCTGCATTATCACGCGGTCGATGTGGCAGCGGTTCAGGATGAGCTCGCCCGCGAGGTCGCTTCGGCGGGCCTCATGGATGATCTCCTTGCCATACCCGTCGCGAGTGACACGAATTGGTCGCCGGACGAGGTGCAGCAGGAGCTCGACAATAATGTCCAGGGCATCCTCGGCTATGTGGTGCGCTGGATCGACCAGGGCATCGGCTGCTCCAAGGTGCCGGACATCAACAATGTCGGGCTGATGGAGGACCGCGCCACCTTACGCATCTCATCCCAGCATATCGCCAATTGGCTGCATCACGGCATCTGCAGCCGCGAGCAGGTTGTGGAGACGCTGAAGCGCATGGCTTCCGTGGTGGACCGGCAGAATGCAGGTGATCCGCTTTACCGCCCGATGGCGCCCGACTTTGAGGCATCGATCGCATTCAAAGCGGCGAGCGATCTCATATTCGAGGGGGTGAGCCAGCCCAACGGCTATACGGAGCCCCTGCTGCACCGCTGGCGGCTTGCGGCAAAGGCCGGCACGCGCGCCGCGGCCTAGCTCGGCGCCTCAGCCCATCTCGACGGCGGCATCCTCGATCAGCAGCTGAGCGCGGCGGCCGCCATTCCAATCATCGACCACCAGCCGACCGGCCACATGGGCCGGGCGGTCGCGCATGGACAGGATCATTTCGCCCAAGGGGCTCCCGAGGGAGCGGAAGGCAATCGCCTTAAGCTCCGTGCCGTCGCGCGAGCGCAGGCTGCAACGCACGTGATCCTTGCCGGCGAGGTCCGCATAGGCAAAGCGATGGCCGGGAAAGACAAAGACTGGGGCGGGATTACCGGCGCCATAGGGACCTGCCCGCTCCAGCAGATCGACCAGCTCCATTTGGGCGGCACCGGCTGACAATGCGCCATCGATCACCAGCTCAGGCGCGGCCTGGGCCATGCCGATTTGGCTGCTCTCCGAATTGACGAATTCGCGCAAGGCCTCGATCCGGTCGGCAGCAATGGTGAGGCCCGCCGCCATGGCGTGGCCGCCGCCCTTGATGATTATGCCCGCCGAATGGGCTGCATGCACGATCCGGCCGAGATCAATGCCCGCGACCGACCGGCCCGATCCGGTGGCGAGCATCGTGCCCGGACGGTGAGCAATGGCAATGGCCGGCCGGTTGAACCGCTCCTTGAGGCGGGATGCGATCAGGCCCAACACGCCCACATGCCAGTCGGGATTGGCAACCACCAGCACGCAGAGATCCGGCTGTGAATCAAGCAGCCGCTCGGCATCGAGTGCGGCTGCCTCGAAGGCCCGAATCTCCATCTCCTGGCGTTGCCGATTGAGGGTCTCGAGCATTTGCGAGAGATAGGCGGCTTCGGCGGAACTATCGGTGATGAGCAATTGCAGGCCGAGCATGGCCTGGCCGAGCCTGCCGGCGGCATTGAGCCTCGGGCCAAGCACGAAGCCTGCGGCATGGGTATCAGGCCGGCGCTTGAGCCGTGCGCAATCAGCCAGATGAGCAAGCCCCGGGCTGTGCCGGCGGGCCATCACCTTGAGCCCCTGATTGACATAGGCACGGTTGAGGCCGATGAGCGGCACCACGTCGCAAATGGTGCCGAGTGCCACGAGGTCGAGCCAGCGCAGGAGCTCGGGTTCGGCGCAGTTGTCGAAATGGCCCGCAAGGCGCAGTGCGCGGGTGATGGCTGCAACCAGGATCAGCGTTACGCCAACCGCGGCGAGATAGCCGAGACCAGAGACATCATCGAGGCGATTGGGATTGATCACGGCTCGGGCAGTCGGTAGCTCGTCTGCCGCCTGATGATGGTCCACCACCACCACGTCGAGGCCAAGACCGGATGCATGGGCCAGAACATCATGGGCCATGGTGCCGCAATCAACCGTGATCAGTACCACAGCGCCGCGGGCTTTGAGCTTTTCAACCGCCATGCGGCTTGGGCCATAGCCCTCTTCGATCCGGTCGGGAATATGCACCAGCGGATCACAGCCGACGCTTCTCAGGAACCGGATCAACAGAGCCGTGGATGTCATTCCGTCTACGTCATAATCGCCGATGATGGCGATCTGCTCGCCGCGGCGCACCGCATGGGCGATCCGGTCGGCGCCGGCGAGCATGTCGGCAAGCTCGCCCGGCTGGGGCATGAGCGCCCGCAAGGTGGGATTGAGGAACCCCGCAACCTCTTCCAGCGTGATGCCCCGCCCTGCGAGCACGCGGGCGAGGATTTCGGGAACGCCGTGCTGCTCGGCGATGGCCGCGGCACTGCGCGCCTGGTGGTGGCGCGCGCGCCAGGCCTTGCCCGAAATCGAGCGGCTTACGCCGAGAAAATGCTCAGGCTCTGTCATGGTGTGCCACCCCCATGGCGCACCGCCCCGCAACCCGTCAGGCCGATGGACGTATCTTGGATGCCTGATGGTGACCCGTGATCCAGCGCACGCTGCCCGTGCTCGAGCGCATGACCACGGAATGGGTGATGACCTGATCGCCCCGGAAGCGTACGCCCGACAGCATGGAACCGTTGGTAACCCCGGTTGCGGCGAACATCACATCGCCAGAGGCAAGCTCGCCCAGGGAGAATTTGTGCGTGGGATCGGCAATGCCCATGCGCAGCATGCGAGCGCGCTGCTCGTCATTCTTGATGACCAGCCTTCCCTGCATCTGACCACCCGTGCAGCGCAGGGCTGCCGCGGCGAGCACGCCTTCCGGTGCCCCACCCACACCCATATAGATGTCGATGCCGGTCTCCTCGGGGTCAGCCGTGTGAATGATACCGGCCACATCGCCATCCGGGATCAGATGCACGGCGCAGCCTGCCTTGCGAAGACTCGCGATGATCTCCGCATGGCGGGGCCGATCGAGCACGCAAGCGGTGACCGAGGAGATCGGCACCCCCTTGGCTTCCGCAAGTCGGCCGACATTTTCTTCCGGTGAAAGATCAAGGTCGACCAGGCCCGGCTCGAAGCCACCGCCGATGGCGATCTTTTCCATGTAGCTGTCAGGCGCATGCAGCAACGTGCCGCTTTCAGCCAATGCGATCACGGCGAGAGAATTGGGCATGGCCTTGGCGCAGAGGGTGGTTCCCTCGAGGGGATCCAGGGCGATATCGACCTTGGGACCGCTGCCGGTGCCGACCTTCTCGCCGATATAGAGCATGGGCGCCTCGTCGCGCTCGCCCTCGCCGATCACGACGGTTCCGTCGATATCCATCTCGTTCAGTGCCGTGCGCATGGCATCGACGGCCGCCCGGTCTGCGGCTTTCTCATCACCGCGGCCACGCAGGCGGGCTGCGGCGACTGCCGCCATCTCAGTAACCCTTGCCACTTCCAGGCTGAGGGTCCGTGCCAGCACCGGTTTATTCGTCGTCACCACCAATGTCTCCTAGGCCGTTTGGTGTCTCGTCAATGCGTCGCGGGCGCCCCCCGCCTGATTCTATCTGGCCCGCTCAATGCGGATCATACGCGGCCGGTCAACACAATGCCTATCGCTTTCGATCCGCTTTATCGCCTCCCGCACAGCGAATTCATCGGTATCATGGGTGATCAGCACAACCGGACGCCTCGGCGTGCCTTGGCTGTCCTTCTGGTCCTCATCGCCATCGGTCGGCAGATATCGTGTCGGACGCTGAATGATACTGTCCAGAGAGATGTTCTGCTCGGCCATGTGTTGGGCGACCGCCGCGATCGAGCCGGGCCGATCCTCGAGGATCATTGTAATGTAATAGCAGCTCCGATGCATCTGGGCCGGCATCGCCGTATAGGGCATGAGGCTTGCTGCGGGCACACCAAAGGGTTTCACGATCTGCCCGCGCGCGATATCGATGATATCGGCGGCGACGCTCGAAGCGGTGGGATGGCTGCCGGCGCCGCGGCCCGACAACAAGAGATCACCGACGAAATCACCTGATACGGCGACCGCATTGAAGACGCCGTGAATGTCGGCGATCGGGCTCTCCCGGGGCACGAGCGTTGGATGCACTCGCTGTTCGATGCCCGCATCCGTCCGGACGCCCACCCCGAGCAGCTTGATGCGGAAGCCAAGCTCTCCGGCGATGGTGATGTCGTCGAGGGTGATGTCCTCGATTCCCTCGACTGTCACCTCATCGAGCTTGACCTCGGTGCCGAAGGCCAGCGCCGTCAGAATGGCTAGCTTGTGGGCCGCATCATAGCCGCCGATATCAAAAGTGGGATCTGCCTCCGCATAGCCGAGCCTCTGCGCCTCGGCCAAAGCATCGGCGAAGCTGCGGCGGTGCTGCTCCATCATGGTCAGGATGAAGTTGGCGGTGCCATTCATGATGCCATAGACGCGATTGACGTGATTGCCGGCGAGCGACTCACGCAGCGTCTTGATGATCGGTATACCGCCGGCCACCGCTGCCTCAAAATTGAGCGCAACGCCATTTTCCTCGGCAAGCTGTGCGAGCGCATTGCCGTGATTGGCCAGCAACGCCTTATTGGCAGTGACCACATGTTTGCCACTGCGTAAGGCGGTCTCGACCGCGGCCTTGGCTGGATCCCCATCGCCGCCGATCAGCTCGACGAAGACATCGATCTGATCGCTTGCTGCGAGCCTTACCGGATCATCGAACCATTCCAGCTTCGACAGGTCCACCTTGCGGCTCTTGCCGCGGCTTCGGGCGCTCACCGCAACCGGCAGAACTGCCCGCCCGGCCCGGAGCGTCACGGCTTCGCGGTTCTGATCCAACAGCTCAAGCAAACCGCCGCCAACCGTCCCCAGACCAGCTATGCCCAGCCTCACAGGCTCCATGTGCTTCAAGCCTTCCACCTGAAATGAACGACCACCCGTCATGCCGGGCGAGCGTCCTTATGGCGGGAACGGCGTCGCATTTCAAGAAAGGCAAGAAAATTGCAACGCCAGGGCAGGGTTTCGAGCAGCGAGCGAGGAATGTAGCGATTGCGGCAACATTCCCACGGGGATTTGTGCAGAACGCGATTGGCTCAGCTTAACGACGTCCTACATAATGGCTGAAAACTCTAGCAAAGAACGGCTCTCATGACTGCCACATCGAAGGCTCCTTCGGGGGAAGCTCGCCTGACCGATCCTTCCGAGTTCATGCAGAATCTGGCACTCGCCATGGAGGAAGCTGCCAAAGTCATGGCGGATCAATCCGGGAGGCCTAAATCAGCCACGCATGCAGCCTCTGCATTGCCCGTGGCGGCGAGCAGCCTCGAGGCTCTGGCCCGCAGCTATTTCAACAATCCAGAAAAGCTTGCCAATGCCCAGCTCAAGCTGTGGCAGGGCTATGCGGATGCCTGGCAGCATGTGACCCGCCGCATGCTGGGTGATGGTGAGAGTTCCGGGATCGAGCCCCTGCCCGGCGATCGGCGCTTCAAGGATCCCGAATGGGACGAGCACCCGGCCTTCAGCTTCATCAAGCAGGCCTATCTCGCAACCTCCCGCTGGTCTCGGGAGCTCGTGGCCAATGCCAGCGATCTCGATGAGCAGAGCCGGCAGCGCGCAAGCTTCTTCGTGGAGCAGATGCTGAATGCGCTGGCTCCGAGCAATTTCCCTCTCACCAATCCGGAGGTCCTGCGCACCACGATCGAGAGCAATGGACGCAACCTGGTCGAGGGCATGCGCCACTTGGCGGAAGACTTGGCGGCGGGCCATGGGGAGTTGCGCATCCGGCAAACGGATTTCGATGCCTTCGCCATCGGTCGCAATATCGCCACGACGCCCGGCAAGGTGATTTTCGAGAACGAGATCATCCAGCTCATTCAATATGCGCCGAGCACCGAGAACGTGTTCAAGCGTCCGCTGCTGATCGTGCCGCCCTGGATCAACAAGTTCTATATTCTCGATCTCAACGCGCAGAAATCGTTCATCCGCTGGGTGGTGGCACAGGGCCTCACGGTGTTCGTGATCTCTTGGGTCAATCCGGATGCGAGGCTCGCGCACAAGACGTTCGCCGACTACATGCAGGAGGGCGTGCTCGCGGCGATGGACGCCATGGAGCAGGCAACGGGCGAGCGGGAGCTCAATGCCATCGGCTATTGCGTCGGCGGCACGCTCCTTTCGGCCACCCTCGCCTATATGGCGGCACAGGGCAATGACCGCGTGCAGTCCGCCACCTTTTTCGCCACGCAGGTCGATTTCGAGAAAGCCGGCGATCTGCTGGTGTTCATCGATGAAGAGCAGATCACGAATCTGGAGCGCAAGATGGCCGAGACCGGCTATCTCGAAGGCTCCAAGATGTTCAACACCTTCAATATGCTACGGTCGAACGATCTGATCTGGTCCTATGTGGTGAACAATTATCTTCTTGGCCGGAAGCCGGTGCCGTTCGACCTGCTCTACTGGAATTCGGATGCCACCCGGATGCCCGCAGCACTCCACAGCTATTATCTGCGGGAATGCTATCTCCATAATCGCCTGGCGAAAGGCGATATGCTGCTGAAGGGCGTGAGGATCGACCTTAGCAAGGTGACGGTGCCCATCTATAACCTTGCAACGCGCGAGGACCATATCGCGCCGCTGGGCTCGGCCTTCAGGGTCGGACAGACATTCGGCGGCGACACGCGCCTGGTGGTTGCCGGGTCCGGCCACATTGCCGGGGTAATCAATCCGCCTGAGGCTGGCAAATACGCCTATTGGACAAGCGACGCGCATCCGGAGACGCCGGAGGAATGGCTGGCGCAAGCTGAGGAGCATAAGGGGTCATGGTGGCCCGACTGGATCGAATGGCTGAGGCCTCACGCTGGTGAGATGGTGCCGGCGCGCTCACCTGGCGAGGGCCAGCTCAAGCCGATCGAGGATGCGCCGGGGTCCTATGTGCGCGTGCGGGCCGTTTAGCCGGTCCAGCTTGGGGTTCGCGGAGGCGGCGTGAGGTGGCCGGCCCGACACGGTAATTCGAGGAGGCCACTCCAGAACCGCATCGAGGCCGGCCGACGCATGACGCTCAGGGGTTGCGGCGGTCCTGGGACGTCACACGTATTTCGTGCAGATCACCAGCGGGAATGCTGGCTCGCATGATCGGAAGGTGCGGCAATCGCCGGGCGAAATCAATGGCTATCCGCCGCTTTGCGAGCTTGGCAAGAAAGTGTCGTAAATCATTAAGATTAACGGGAAAGCCGCCTGTCAGGCGGCGCTGCACATCACCTTGTCACGCCCGCTGCGCTTGGCATCGTAAAGGGCGAGATCCGCGCGCTTGAGAAGGGTTTCGGCGCTGTCTTCCGGTGCATTCAGCCCGGCAACGCCAATGGACACGGTGATCTTCACGGGAACCTTGCTCGCGCCGACCAGAAAGGGCGTCCGGCTGATCGCCTGCCGGAGGCGCTCGGCGATGTTGCGGCCGACACCCTCTGGCGTGTCCGGCAGGATCACGATGAACTCCTCGCCACCCACCCGGCAGGGCAGGTCCACACCGCGAATCGCGCTGCGCAGGCGTCCGGCGCATTCGCGGAGGATCAGATCCCCTGCGTCGTGTCCGAAGGTGTCATTGACCGTCTTGAAGTAGTCGATGTCGATCGCCAGCACACTGATCGGCCTGGCGCGGTGAAGCGACTTTTCGATCAACGTGCCCAGATGGGTTTCCATATAGCGGCGATTGAAGAAGCCAGTGAGATCATCGGTGATGGCCATTTCCATGGAACGCTGCACGCTTTCGCGCAGGCTTTCCGTATAGCGCCACCGTCTGATCTGCGTGTTGACCCTTGCGCGCAGCTCGTTCACGTCGACCGGGCGCATGAGATAGTCATTCACGCCGATTTCGAGCGCCCGCACCAACCGATTGCGATCGTCGGGCCCGAGAATCACCAAAACGGGAATATTGCGGGTCGCGCTCAGCGAGCGCAGCTGCGAGCAGAGGCGAAGGCCATCAAAGCCGCGCTGGTCCAGGTTGACCATGATCAGGTCGAACTTGCCGGAGCTCAGTTTCGTCACCGCATCCTGGGCCGATTCGACCAGGAAAAGTCGATGGTGGCCAGCAAGCCCTTCGGCGATGAGCTCCGCGAGCGGCCCGCTGTCGTCCACTAAGAGGACATCGCCGGAGCGGTGAAGCGACTTGGCCAGGTTTTTCTGGACAAACCCCATGCGATCACTGGTGGCGGCTCGCACCATCAGCTCGTCGGTCAGCATCTTGAGGCGGACGAGGTTGCGCAGCCGAGAGAAAAGAGCGGTATCGTCTATAGGCTTGGTGAGGAAATCATCAGCCCCTGCAGCAAGACCTGCAACCCGATCCTCGGGCTGATCAAGAGCGGTCACCATGACAACGGGAATGTGCTGGGTGCGCGGATTGGCCTTGATTCGGCGACATACCTCGATGCCATCGATTCCAGGCATCATCACGTCGAGCAAAACGATGTCTGGCGTGTAGCGCTCGACCATTTCGAGGGCTTGGATACCGCTCATGGCGGTCAGCGCCTCAAAATATTCTGCCGTCAGTTTCGCTTCCAGCAGTTTGACGTTGGCGCGCACATCGTCGACGACGAGCACCCGAGCGGTCATTCCCCGTCCTTCAAAAAGCCATCGATTGTGGCGAGGAACCCATTAACGGATATTGGCTTGGAAATATAGGCCTCGCAACCACCCTCACGAATTCTTTCTTCATCCCCCTTCATGGCGAAAGCCGTCACGGCAATCACAGGAATGGCGCGCAAGGTATCGTCTTCCTTAAGCCACTTGGTCACCTCAAGTCCCGAAACTTCGGGGAGTTGTATATCCATCAGGATGAGATCTGGATGATGCTCACGCGCAATGTCGAGCGCGGACAGGCCATCGCGCGTCTGGAGCGTCCGGTACCCGTGCGCCTCCAACAAGTCGTTGAAGAGCTTCATGTTCAGCTCGTTGTCCTCGACAATGAGAACCGTTTTGGCCATGCGCCTCTCCAACTCAAGCAGGGCAAGGGATGACGTTGACGTGCGGCAGTGGCATTCTTATCGTAAGGAAGCCTCAGCTTCAGGCAGCGCGCGCCTTTGACACCGCTCGGCGCATCGTACAATTTTCAGGTTATTAGCTGTTAAACGAAAAATCGGGCTGCTTTATAATCACAGATCAAATGCGCAAGCCAGTATTGACCGGAGAGAACGCGGAAACGCTGGGGCTGCGGTGCCTCGCCTTTCTCGCCGCCGAGCCTGACCGATTCGGCCGATTTCTCGCACTCACGGGAATCGGTCCCACCGAGATTCGGGATCAGGCGAAGGATCCGTCTTTTCTCGGCGCTGTTCTTGACTATCTTCTGAGCGACGAGGATCTTCTGCTGTCGTTTTGCGCGGCTGAGAAGATCGATCCACTGGTTCCGGCGGCCGCACGCTCACGCCTGCCGGGCGCCCCTGTTTACGATTGAAGTGACCCCCGTGATTTCTCCCGAAACCAAACAGCAAATTGCTGCTCTCACCCTTGCCCATCACAAGCCATTGATCGTCTGCGACGTGGATGAGGTGGTCGTGCATTTCCTGCGCGCCTTTGAGGCCTGGCTCGATGAGCATGGCTGCTGGCTTGATCCGGCGAGCTTTGCGCTGAACGGGAACGTCAAGCGCAAAAGCGATGGTCAGCCGATCCCGGTCGAGGAGCTCTCGCACCATTTCCACGCGTTCTTCGCCGCGCGGACGGCGGAATTCGAGGAGATCGAGAATGCGGCAAGAAGCCTGAGGCATCTCAGCGAGGTTGCCGATGTGGTTATGCTCACCAACCTGCCCTTCACCTATTACGAGGACCGGAAGCGCAACCTCGCCAAGCTCGGCATGTCTTATCCCATCGTCATCAATAACGGTCCGAAGGGACCGGCCATGTGCGAGATTACCCAGGCCTCGCAGGCGCCGGTGATCTTCATCGATGACACGCCGAGCAATGTCTCTTCGGTCTGTGAGGCGCTGCCCACGGCGCATGTGGTGCATTTTATGCAAGATGCGCGCTTCGGCCGTCATTGCGGGCCCATCGAAGGGATTTCGCTGCGGTCGGATAATTGGAACGAAACGGCCGATCACATCGCCAAGCTGATCGAGGTTGAAGGGCTCGATCGGTGAGCCGAGCCGGCCTGCGGATCGGCATTGATCTCGGCGGCACCAAGATCGCCGCCTATGCTCTCGATGATGCAGACCGGACCATCACCGTTCTAAGGCAGCCGACGCCGCGTTTCGACTATGATGCAACGCTCAAGGCCATCGCTGAGATGGTGGCGGCGATCGAGGCTCAGACCGGGTCTCGCGGATCAATCGGGGTAGGCATGCCAGGTTCACTCTCCCCGAAGACGGGGCGCGTGCGTAATGCCAATTCGATCTGGCTGAACGACAAGCCTTTCGGGGCGGATCTGCAAAAGCTGCTCGGCCGGGAGATTCGCTTTGCCAATGACGCGAATTGCTTCGCCCTCTCCGAAGCGCGCGATGGTGCCGGACAGGGTTGCCGCTGCGTCTTCGCCGTGATTCTCGGTACGGGCTGTGGGGCAGGCCTGGTGATTGATGGCAAGCTGCTGGAGGGCCGACACGGCATTGCAGGTGAGTGGGGTCACACTCCCCTGCCCTGGGCCGAGTCTCCTGAATATCCGGGCCCTGACTGCTGGTGCGGACGCAAGGGCTGTGTTGAGACCTGGCTCTCGGGCCCAGGCTTTGCCGCGGATTACGCGCGCACCAGTGGCCGAGCCTTGCGCACGCAGGAGATTATCCAGGCGGCGCGGCAGGGAGAGCTCGCTGCCCTCAAGACCCTTGGGCGCTATTGTGACAGGCTCGCGCGAGCGCTTGGAATGGTGATCGACATTGTCGATCCCGATGTCATCGTGCTGGGCGGTGGGCTATCCGATGTGGCGGAAATCTATGATCTGACCCCGCCCCGGATCTCCCGACATATTTTCTCCGATTATGCCGACGTGATCATCCGGCCGCCGAGGCATGGCGCCGATAGCGGCGGCCGCGGCGCCGCCCGGCTTTGGGATGATTGATCGCCGGTATTTTCAGTTCCTCCTCCCGGCCATTGGGCTCTAAAGTCCGCAATCGGGATCATGATCGGTTATTCCCATGGCCGGGGCGATCGAGGCGCATCATCACGCATCAGGGCTTTGCCGGGACTGCTTCCGCGAGGTCGCGCCGGGCATGGTGCGATGCCGGCATTGCGGCAGTCCGCGGCTCGTGCACCATCCAGAATTGCACGGCCTCGCGATCGCGCATCTCGATTGCGATGCCTTCTATGCCGCGATCGAAAAGCGGGATGACCCAAGCCTGAGCGATAGCCCGGTGATCGTCGGCGGGGCGAAGCGCGGGGTCGTGGCGACAGCCTGCTATATCGCGCGCATCTCCGGCGTCCATTCGGCCATGCCGATGTTCAAGGCTCTGAAACTCTGCCCCGATGCGGTGGTGATCCGGCCGAATATGCAGAAATATGTCGAGGTCAGCCGCAAGGTCAGGGCCCATATGCAGGCGCTTACCCCGCTCGTGCAGGCGATCTCGATCGATGAGGCCTTTCTCGATCTCAGCGGCACCAGCCGGCTCCATGGCCATAGCCCGGCCGTGGCGCTCGCACGGCTTGCAAAACAGATCGAGGATGAGCTCGGCATCACTGTGTCGATCGGCCTTTCCCACAACAAGTTCCTGGCCAAGATCGCGTCCGACCAGGATAAGCCGCGCGGCTTCTCGGTGATCGGGCGCCAGGAAACCCTCGCCTTCCTGGCGGAGAAGCCGGTGAGCCTCATTTGGGGCGTGGGCAAGGCCATGCAGCAGCGTCTCGCACGCGATGGCATTCGCACGATAGGGCGCCTGCAGACCATGGAGCTCGGCGAGCTCGCAAGGCGCTATGGGGCCATGGGCAGCCGCCTCTATCATCTGGCGCGCGGTCTCGATGACCGGAAGGTGGAGCCTCGGGGGGAGGTCAAAAGCGTCAGCAGCGAGACCACGTTCGACGTCGATATCAGTGATTTCGCCGCGCTTGAGCCCATTCTCTGGCGCATGTGCGAGCGTGTCTCGCAGCGCGCGAAAGCCTCCGATCTCGCGGGGCGGTCCGTCGTCTTGAAGCTGAAAACCGCCAATTTCAGGATCCTCACCCGCAATGCGCGGCTTGAAGAGCCGACCCAGCTGGCCGTCCGCATCTTTCAGGTGGCGCGCCCCCTCCTCCAGCGCGAGGCCTCAGGCATAGCCTTTCGCCTGCTCGGGGTGGGGATTGCGGATCTGACGAACGGTGCCGAAGCCGACCCTGTCAGGGCGCTCGACCCCGCATCCGTGCGCCAGGCGGAGGCCGAGCGCGCGCTCGATAAGCTGCGTGCGAAGTTCGGTGCCGCTGCTGTGGGCAAGGGCCTCAGCTTCACCGCTGCAAAGCGCAGATAAGAGGATTGGCCTTCAATTGGCGGAGGTTGGGCAGCTTTCCTGAGGCAAATAGGTGAGCTCGACAAGGTCGCCCTTCAGGGTGAAATCGCCATAGTCGAGGGTGAGATCGGTCGCGACGGCATTTTCGAACATGGTGAAGCTGATCTGATGCTCCGGCATCTGTTCACCATCCGCTTCTTCTTCGCTGGGAGCGTTCTCAAAATAGCCGATGCTCACCGGCCATGACTTGAGCTTGGTGAGATCGGCTGCGCCCTTCGCCTCGGCCGGGATCTTCACCGAGCCCGCGGGCTTGGGGTTGCCGATGAAGGTGCTCGCGAACAGCGCCTGCTGCTCCTCGTTGCCGTCATAGACCAGGCTTGAATCGCGCTTGCCGCCACGCATCGCGGTCTCGAGAATGCGCCGCGTATGCTCGACCGGAAAGATCGTGCCTGCCGGCAGCTCTGATTCGGCCTCTTCCGGCATTTCGAGGGTGATGACCGCGCCCGCCTCATCGCGAATGGCGCGTCCCTTCAGGTCAAGCTCCTGGTCTCCATTCACGAAACGCTGGGTTGCGAATTCCATACTGTCGCCAGGCCCCGCCTCCCACGAGGTGGAGCGGGTATCGAGAATGCTGCTCTTGCCCGACCGTGCAGCCAATTGGTTCACCACCCGCATGTTCGAGGTCCAGCCCTCACAGGGCGAGCCGGCGACCTCCAGCACCAGCTTCCCCTGAACATCGTTCAGGCCGGCACGGGCTTCCGCATGGGCCAGAGAAAGCTTGTAAACCGCCCGATGCGCAGCCAAAACGGGCGACGATGTCGGGGATGCCTCCGCCGGCGCGGTGAGCGCCAAGACAATCAACAGAGCTTTTAGCGTCGATGCCGATCGCATCATTGACAATCCTTGAATACTGCGTCCAATGACGCCGTCGACTCCCGCCGGAACGGGCCTCACGCATTTATGCTGTCCCAGAATTGAGGCAAGAGTTCAATGCCTGCGCGATCGCCTCTTCCAAGAGTTTTCGTGTCACAAAAGCTACCAGCGGAGGTGGAGGCCAGGCTCGCTGCCCATTACCAAGCAATTTTCACGCCGGAAGACGCGAGCCACGATGCAGCCGGGCTGATCGCCCATGCGGCCAATTGCGACGGGATGCTCGTCACCCCGGCCGACCGGCTCACGCAAGGGGTGATCGAGCAGCTTCCGGAAACGGTGCGGATCATCGCGACCTTCTCGGTCGGTTATGATCATATCGACGTCGCCGCGGCCAAACGGCGCGGCATCACGGTCACCAATACGCCCGACGTGTTGACGGATGCAACCGCTGATATTGCCATGCTGCTGATCCTTGGCGCCGCGCGGGGGGCGTTCTGGGGGGAACGCATGGTGCGCGAGCAGCGCTGGAGCCGCTGGGCGCCCACCAAACCCCTGGGCACTCACGTCACGGGCAAGCGGCTCGGTATATTGGGCATGGGCAGAATAGGCCAGGCGGTTGCCCGCCGGGCTCGCGCCTTCGACATGGAGATCCATTATCATAATCGCACCCGGCTTGCTTATGAGCTCGAGAATGGCGCCCATTTTCATTCTGTTCTCGATCATATGCTGCCTCATTGCGATTTCCTGTCGATTAATTGCGCATCCACCCCGGAGACGCGCAACGCCATCAATGCGCAGACAATTTCGCTCCTGCCCGATGGTGCCATCATCGTGAATACGGCACGCGGTGATATCATTGACGATGATGCCTTGATCGCGGCGCTCAAGAGCGGCAAGCTGGCCGCCGCCGGGCTCGACGTGTTCCGGGGTGAGCCGAATATCGATCCCCGTTATCGCGAGCTTGGCAATGTTTTCCTGCTGCCCCATCTCGGCAGCGCCACGCTGGAGACCCGCAATGCCATGGGTCATCGCGCTGTCGACAATCTCGATCAATTCTTCAGAGGCGAGCGGCCGCGAGATATCCTGACCAACTAGCGGGGCCCCGGCTCGCCGGAACCAGTAAGGCGGTCTGTTAACCAGCACGCGGCGGCAGGTCCGACACCCCACCACAATCCCAAGTCAACGGAGGACATCATGGGCCAGATCGACGCAAAACTTCAGCAGCTCGGCATCACCCTGCCGGAACCGGCCGCACCGGTTGCCAATTATGTCGGCTATGTCACCACCGGCAATCTGGTCTTCGTCTCGGGCCAGGTGCCGTTCAAGAATGGCAAGCTTGAATTCATCGGCAAGGTGGGCGGCGAGCTCACCCCGGAACAAGGCGCGGAAGCGGCCCGCTGGTGCGCAATCAATATTCTCGCGCAGGTGAAGGCCGCCTGCGGGGGCAATCTCGATCGGGTGAAGCGCTGCGTGAAGCTTGGCGGCTTCGTCAATGCGGTACCAGATTTCAAGGATCATCCGAAGGTCATCAACGGCGCCTCCGATCTCATCGTCGAGGTCTTGGGCGACAAGGGCAGGCATGCCCGGTTCGCCCTCGGCGCAGGCTCGCTGCCGGCCAATACGGCCGTCGAGATCGACGCGGTTTTCGAGATCGAATAAGCCATGCGGTGGGGCCCGGGGGCGCAGCATCTGAGCTGGCTTACGGCGCGCCCGTTTGCCCATCGCGGCCTGCATGACCGTGCGCGCGGAATCATCGAGAATACTGCCTCGGCCGTTGCCACAGCGATCGAGCATGGCTATGCCATCGAGGTTGACCTCCAGCGCACCGGCGATGGCGAGGCGGTGGTGTTTCACGATGCGATACTCGAGCGTCTGACCAATGGCGAAGGCGCGGTGGCCGCCCACAGCCTTCGACAGCTCCAACAGCTATCGATCACCGGGTCGCGCGACCGCATCCAGTCATTGGACGAGCTTCTGGACCAGGTTCAGGGGCGTGCTGCCCTGGTGCTCGAGCTAAAGAGCCTGTGGGACGGCTGTGGTCCGCTGGAACAGCGGGTGGCGCGCGCGCTTTCCGGCTATCGCGGGCCGGTGGCGGTCATGTCCTTCGACCCGGACAGCGTGGCAGCCCTTGCCCATTACGGGCCCAGACTTGTGCGCGGCTTCACCTGCAGCATCGACGGCGAGGTGACCGATGGCGAGCATCTCTCGGCCGCGCGTCGGAGGGCCGTCAGCACCCCTGCCATTCTGGAGCAGCTTGCGCCCGATTTCATCGCCCACCAGGTCCGCTCCCTGCCCTCCCCGCTCAGCCGCTGGGCGAGACGGCATGGCCGACCGGTTCTGACCTGGACCGTGCGCAGCGCGAGCGACCGCCGGCAGGCCTCGCTCTTCGCCGATCAAATGATCTTCGAGGGCTTCACGCCGTGAGCGCTCGTGGGAGCCTTTTCACGAGACTTGAAAGCGAGGCTTCCATCACCGATCTTCCAAAACCGTGAGCAATCCACAGAGCATGATGGGCGATTCCTCTGAAGCGGTGATCAGCGTCGAAGGCGCCATTGCCGATATCGATGCGGCCGCGTGGGATGCCTGCGCCAACCCTCCGCAGCGGCCCTACAACCCGTTTGTCTCGCATGCCTTCCTGAAGGCCCTGGAGGCCTCGGGCAGCGTGTCCGCCAAAACCGGCTGGCTGCCGCGCCATCTCGTCTTGCGGGATGCTTCGGGTGGAATTGCCGGCTGCATGCCCTGCTACATCAAAGGGCACAGCCGCGGTGAATATGTCTTTGACCATGCCTGGGCGGATGCCTATGAACGCGCCGGCGGGCGCTATTACCCGAAACTGCAGGTGAGCGTGCCCTTCACGCCGGCAACCGGCCCGCGACTGCTGGTCCCCGAAGGACCCGACAGTGATGCGCGGCGCCGGACGCTCAGCGCGGCCGCCATCGAGCTTGTGCGGCGTGCGAAGCTTTCGTCCGCCCATTTCACCTTCCTCAGCGAAAGTGACCGGGCGACACTCGCCGACATGGGGTTGCTGCTGCGAAGCGATCAGCAGTTCCACTGGAGCAATGACGGCTATGGCAGCTTCGATGAGTTCCTTACCGCCCTGCAGTCACGCAAGCGCAAGACATTGCGCAAGGAGCGGCAGCAGGCGCTGGGCTGCGGGGTTTCCATCGAATGGGTGACCGGAACTGACCTCAAGGAAGCCCATTGGGATGCCTTCTTCGCCTTTTACATGGATACGGGTGCGCGCAAGTGGGGCCAGCCGTACCTGAACCGCCGCTTCTTCAGCCTCGTCTCGGAAGCCATGGCCAAGGATATCCTGCTGGTCATGTGCAAACGCAATGGGCGCTATATCGCGGGCGCGCTGAACTTCATCGGCTCGGAGACGCTTTATGGGCGATATTGGGGCGCGATCGAGCACCTCCCCTTCCTGCATTTCGAGACATGCTATTACCAGGCGATCGATTTCGCCATTGCACGCGGATTGAAGCGGGTCGAGGCGGGCGCCCAGGGCGAGCATAAGCTGGCGCGAGGCTATCTCCCGCATATCACCTGGTCGGCGCATTACATCGCCGATCGCCATTTCGCCCGGGCGGTTGCCGACTATCTCGATCGCGAGCGGCGTCACGTGGACGAGATGGGGCAACTGTTGTGCGAATATTCGCCATTCCGCCAAGGCTCTTGACGTGAGCCGCGCGGCTGGGCTGTTAACAGGATCGCTTGCCTGAGGAGATCCGCTGCATGAGCGCCTATGATCCGAACAATCCCTTCGCCAAGATCCTGCGCGGCGAACTGCCCTGCTATAAGATCTATGAGGATGAGAAGACGCTCGCCTTCATGGATATCATGCCGCGCGCCGACGGGCATGCGCTCGTCATTCCCAAATCGCCCTCGCGCAATGTGCTCGATATTCAACCGGATGATCTGGCAGCCGTGATGGCGACCGTGCAAAAGGTCGCGCGCGCCGCAGTGAAGGCATTCAATGCCGAGGGCGTGACCATTCAGCAGTTCAACGAGAGCGCAGGCGGTCAGGTGGTGTTCCACACTCACGTGCATGTGCTGCCGCGCCATTCCGGGGTTGCGCTGAGACCACATACGGGCGAAATGGCCGGTCCCGAGATCCTGAAGGCGAATGCGGCAAAGCTCATCGCGGCGCTAGGCTCGTCGTAAGCCAGCGAATTCACCCCTCGCCTAGCCCAGATGAAAGCCGATCGCCTCCAAGGCGATCAAGGTGAGAAGCGCGGCGGCGATCGCCAGGGGCTGGTGGCGCTTCAGTGTGAAAACGAAGGCCGCACCGACCGCCAGCGCCAGGAAGCGATTGACGATCTGGGTGGTGGCCAGCACCCCGGGTGGTGCAATCATCAGCTTCATCACCAACGCCGATACGAGAGCTGTGGCAATTGAGCGGACCAGGAGGAGGCTCGTGCCCTGAGGATCGAGCCGTCGCACCAGGAGCACGCCCAGAAGGCGCCAGCTATAGGTGGTGATGACGCCGATCGTCAGAATGAACAGCCAATCGGGAAGCGCGCCTGCGGTCATTGTGTCTGCCGGTGCCGAACGCGCTTGCGGCGGGGATGCAGGATGAGAAAGGCCAGCACGCCGCCCGTGAGCCCGGCCAGCAGCAAATCGAGTTCGGGAAAAAAGGCCATGGCGATCGGGGTGAATGCTCCGCCTAAGGCGATGGCGAGATAGTCGAACCCATAATGTGCGCCGGTGATCAGGGAGAGACCGAAAAAGGTGGGCGTTAGAAAGACGAGCGCGATCGCCAGGAGCGGCGGCAAGGTTTCGGACAGATAATAGCCGACGGTCACCGTGACGAGCATGCCGGTGACCATGGCCAATCCCATGCCCATGGCCCAGGGCAGCCGCCGCTCGCGCGGAAGTTCATCCCAGGCATGGTTGGCGATCACCCAGAGCGTGATCGCCACGAAATGGGCGAGAATATATTCGGGCCAGCGTCGCTCGCCCTCAATGCGAGACTTGGCGAGCACCAGCATCACCATGGGCAGGAGGCGAACGGCGGTCAGCGAGACGCCGAGAAGAATGGCGATCAGACTTGCCCCTTGGGCCGACATGGTGAGGAACACAACCTGCCCCGGCATAGCCCAGATGAACAGGGTCGTGTACCAGCCAATGTCGACGGTTTCGCCGAGATTGCGCACGAAGGCGCCAAAGCCCAGGAAGGACGACATCATCACGAGCCCCGCGATGCCGAACAGAGCTCGGATACCTTGCGGGAACCCCCGCCAGTCATAGGCGCGGGGGCTTGATTCGGCCTGGCTGTCCTTTGTCGGCACGAGCAAACGTGCGGTTCCCATGCTGCAGTTGCTCGTTCGCCTAACCCAGCTCAGCGGCACAGACAAGCTGCATTTGCACCGCCGAGATTCAGGCCGCCCGTCGTTCCGCCCTTGCCGTATCCAGGCCGAGCTGCTGATAGATCGAGAAGATGATGTCCGCGCGGTTCAGGGTGTAGAAATGGAACTGCCCAACGCCGTGTTCGCGCAGATCTGCAACCTGTTCGGCGGCGGTCTCAGCAGCGAGCATCATCTGGCCGGCCGCATCATCGCCGAGAGCGGCAAAGCGCTCGGCCAGCTTTGCGGGGACTTTGGCGCCGCATTTGGTCGCAAAGCTCTGGACACGCGAGAAATTGGTGATCGGCATGATGCCGGGCACCACAGGGATCTCGATCCCGCGGGCACGCACCCGATCGAGATAGCGATAATAAAGATCATTATCGAAGAAGAACTGGGTGATGGCCCGATTGGCGCCATTGTCCACTTTGGCAGCCAGCATATCGAGATCCGCCTCGACGCTCGGCGATTGCGGGTGTTTCTCGGGGTAAGAGGCGACCGAAATCTCCACATCGGCGATGGCGCGGATGCCCTTCACCAGGGCTGCGGCATTGGCATAGCCCTGGGGATGGGGAATGTAGGGCTCATCGAGCCCTCCTTGCGGGTCGCCGCGCAAGGCCACGATATGGCTCACGCCCGCCTCGAGATAGCGCTGGACCATCTCATCGACGGCGGTGCAGGCCGAACCGACACAGGTGAGGTGGCCGGCCGCCGGAAGCTTGGCATCGCGCACCAGGAATTTGAGCATGCCCAAGGTGGGCTCGCGCGTGCTGCCGCCTGCTCCATAAGTGACCGACATGAAGCGCGGCTCCAGCTTGGCAAGCTTCGCAACTGTCTCGTGCAGCGCCACCTCGGCCTCGGGCGTCCGGGCCGGGAACAGCTCGAAGGAGACAGCAAGCGGAGTGCCGCCGCTGGCTGATTCGGTTGGAGAAGAGTGTTGCATATGCGCTCCCTCGTGGGTTGCTGCCATGTCAGTCCACACCCAGAACCTTGGGTGCCGTGCCGTTTTGCGCCGAGCGCCTATCCATATTCGCGGGCGCTGTCTCGGAGACGGCAGCACTGCTGCGTGCCAGCCAGATCGAGACCGTCAGCCCCTGGTCGATATCGTCAGGCGGCGGCAGCACCCTGGTTTCGATCTGATCGAAGCCGAGATGATGACACCAGGTCGCAAATTGCTGGGCCGAGATGCCAAGGCGCCGATGGGCCTGGGTCTCGCGCAGGAATTCGAGCTCGTGAGGCGCGAAATCGACCACCAGCAATCGGCCGTCTGGCTTGAGAACACGCACCGCCTCTTCCAGGGCCCGCTCCGGCTCGTCAAGAAAATGCAGCACCTGATGGATGGTCACCACGTCCATGCTGCCGCTCGCATAGGGCAAGTGGTAGATGTCGCCCTGCCGGATCTGGCAATGTTTGAGGCCGGCCGCATCCAGCCGGGCACGCGCCACCGCCAGCATCTCGCGGCTCATGTCGATGCCGATGCCCTGACGAATCTGGGGTCCGAACAGCTCGAGAATGCGCCCGGTGCCGGTGCCCACATCGAGCAAGGAGTCGATTGGCGCGCTGCCGAGCACGCGCCGCATCTCGTCCTCGACGCGGTGCTCGGACACGTGCAGCGAACGGATGCGATCCCACTCCCCGGCATTGGCCCGGAAATACGCCGCCGCCGCTGCCGCGCGCTCGGCGCGAATGGTTTCGAGCCGCGCAAGATCGCGTGCCAGCATGGGATCATCCGCGGGCAGGAGATCGGCGATCATCCTGGCCAGGGCGCCACCCATTTCCCGATCCGGCCCCTCCCGTTCAGCCATCCGGAACAAAACCCAGCTGCCTTCCCGATGGCGTTCAATGAGGCGCGCATCCACCAATAGCTTCAGATGGCGGCTAACCCTTGGCTGGCTCTGTCCGATGATCTGCGTGAGCTCGGTGACGTTAAACTCGCCGTGGGAGATGATGAACAGCAGACGCAGCCGACTGGGCTCTGCCACCGCGCGCAGCGCCGCCAAAAGCTGTTCTGTCCGACTGTCATCCGTCATCGTCTTCATCCCACGGGATCAAACTAGTCCATATAAACATATCTTTATATGGTTGCAAAGCCCGATGTGAGATCGTCCTGGAATTGTCGTAAACCGCCTGACAGGACACATCGCCAGATTGCCGCCGCAAAGTTCGGTTTAGGCTTTTCTTATGATCACAAAATACCATGCTTGCCGCGGCGGGGGCTTATGGTACCCATAGTTCTGCCGAATTGGTGGGAAGGGTCTGCCCGTGTCCGCGTCTCTCTCCGCGCCACGGAACGTCTACGGAATAAAAAGCATCCAGTTATGATATGCGCGTATCGTGGTCTTCTCTTGGGGCTGCTGGCGGGGGTGGTCGCCCTTCCCCTGGCCTATTCCCTTCCGTCGGCCTTTGCCCAGTCGGCAATCGTCTCGCCCGATTATTTTGATGCGGAGCTGGTGGCGGCGGTCAAAGCGCTCACCGAGCCTCAATATGCGGATAGTCGCCGCGTAGAGGTGAACCCCGCGGGCGGTGTTGACCCGGATGCTGCGGCGGAATTGGCCGAGCAGAGCTTCGATGATCGGCTTGAGACCTTCAACAGGCTGATGTTCACCATCAATAATGTGCTGGATGTCACGATCCTCAAGCCCACGGCCCAAGCCTATCGGCTGCTGGTGCCTGCACATCTCAGACAGGGTGTGGCCAATGTTCTGGCCAATGCCGCATTGCCGGTCACGCTGCTCAACGACGTCCTGCAAGGAGAAGGCGAGCGCGCGCAGACCACGATCATTCGTTTCGCCATAAACTCGACGGTTGGTGTCGGCGGGCTCGTGGACGTTGCGGCACAGAATGGTTTTGCTCCTCACACCGAGGATTTCGACCAGACAATGGCCGTGTACGGAATCAAGGCCGGGCCCTTCATCATGCTTCCGCTGTTCGGGCCCACCACCATGCGCCACCTCGTCGGCCGGGCGGTGGATGCGGCCGTGAACCCAACCACCTGGCTCCTGATGGATGCGGCCGTGGTAGAAAGCCTTTCACCAACTATCGCACAAACGGTTACTTCGCGGGAATCAGCTCTTGACCAAATCGATGGTCTGCGCCAGACCTCGCCAGACTATTATGCTGCCGTTCGTAATCTCTACTACCAGTATCGGGAGGCAGAAATTCGGAACGGCCGGATAAATGTCGAGGAACTCCCTGATATCCCGGACGTTCCGGAGTGACGTTTAATCGCCAGAACTGATAACACTGCATGCCTGAAAGGACCGCGCATATGACAACCTCCTCGGCAGCTGTTTCCCGAAGGGCCTTCCTCAGCATGGTTGGCACCGGCCTCGTGGCTGCTGCAGTCTTAATTCATGATCCCGTGTCAGCGCTGGCAGATGCTCGCGCCGAGCAGTTCGTGACATCCATCGGTGAAGCCGTGCTTGCCGCAGCCCGCGCAAGCTCGGAAAGCCAATTCCGCGCGGTCATGCGCCGCAGTGCCGATATTCCGACCATCGCCAATTACAGCCTCGGTCGTTATCGCAGCAAGCTGCAACCCAGCCAAAGGCAGGAATATTATCGGCTGTTCGAGCGCTATATCTCGAATGTGTTCGTGGCGAATGCCAATAAGATCAGCGGTTCAAGCCTGAAGATCACGGGATCGCAGGGACGCTCCGACAGCGTGGTGGTCTCGAGCCAGGTGGAGTTCAGGGACGGCCGTCCGGCCATGCCAGTGCTCTGGCGGCTGGTAAAGTCCGGCGGGGGCTACAAGATTTTCGATATCAATGTGCAGGGCGTTTGGCTCGCCGGCCTCACCCAGCAGAGCTTTGTCTCTGTGATCAGCCAGAACAATGGCGATATGAATTCGCTGATCAGTTACCTCAAGAAGTAAACGCCTCAATCGAGCGATCCCGGAGCGGCCTTCATGGCCGCTCTTTTTTTTATACGAAATTTCCTATACATCTGCGCAGCTACAGGGGCGGATCGTCATAAGGCGCAAAAAGCGCCGCTTCGAACGAGGGGTTATCTGATGAATCGCTTTAGCTGCAGGTCTTGGCTGGGCCTCGGCCTCGTGTCGCGAGCCATCGCGGCCTTCATCATGGTGGGCGCCGCCGCATCCTTCAGCACCGTACAAGCGCAGGATGCCACAGCTTGCGTGCAGCGTATCGGCGGCGATACGCTCCAGGCGGCCCAAAGCGGCACGCCACAAGCTTTTCTCGCCGTCGTGCAGCGACACGCGGATACGGACCAAATCGCGCTTTTTGCTCTGGGCCAGTACCGGCGACTGTTGCCCGCCCAGCGCCAGAGCGAATTCGTTGATCTGGTCGAAGTCTTCATTGCGCGGACATTGGCCGACAATTACCGCAAATTCCGGGCAAGCGAGATCCGGGTCACTGGCACCAAGCCGCAAGGCAATTCCGTCAATGTGGAGACGAGCCTCTTGTTTCTCGGCGGCAGACCCTCACAGAAGGTGATCTGGCGCGTTGTGCCCGAGGCGTCCGGGTGCAAGATCATCGATGTGAATGTGACGAATGTCTGGCTCGGCCAGCTGCTGCGCTCATCGATCACATCGGCAATCCAGCGCGGCGGCCAGACGATCGATGCCGCCTTCACCTATCTCCAGCCCAGCCGCGGTGTCACCGAAGTCAAGATCAATCGGTGATTGGGTCTATCCGTAGCTCAATGATGCGAGGATGGGTTACGGATGACCTCAACGGGCACTCAGCGTTGAAGCACTATCGCAACTGACCGGCGCAGGATCTTGTCCTCAAAGGATAAGCTCCTGGGCCAGCGGGGCGAAGTAGCTGTCGATCAACGCGTCGGATACTTCCGCCAGAGAGGCCGGCTTCCAGCGCGGGGTCTGGTCCTTGTCGATGATCACGGCCCGCACGCCTTCATAAAAATCGTGGCCGTGAAGGACGCGGTTCACCAGCCGGAATTCGAGCCGCATGCAGTCATCGAAGGCGAGCTTTGCGCCTTCGGTCAACTGGCGGTGGGTCATCTTGAGGCTGGTCGGGGACTTGCCGCGCAACGTCTTTGCATTCTCCACCGCCCAGCCGCCACCATCGGCATCAAGGCTTGCGAGAATGGCCTCGATGCTTGGCTTCGCAAAATGCTCGTCGATCACCGCACGGCGCGCAGCCAGTGGGGCATCCGATATTGGCTGGGCCGACGCCGCAATGGCGGCATCAACATCGGAGGTTTCGGAAAGCCTCTCCACCAAGCCCGCAATTTCACTTGCAGGCACGACATGGGTGATGATGCCGGCATAATGGGCATCGGGAGCCTTGATGCGGGCACCGGTCAAGCCGAGATACATGCCGAGCGAGCCGGGGCAGCGCGGCAGGAAATAGGTTCCCCCGACATCGGGAAAGAGGCCAATGCCCGTCTCGGGCATCGCGAAAGTGAGGCGCTCGGTGCCGATCCGGTGGCTGCCATGCACGGAAAGCCCGACCCCGCCCCCCATGGTGATGCCGTCGAGCAGCGCGATATAGGGCTTCGGGAAATGCTTGATGAAGGCGTTGAGCTGATATTCCTCGCGATAGAAATCGAGAAATTCCGGCGCTTTTGCCAAGCCCCAATCGTGCAGCGCGCGAATATCGCCGCCCGCACAGAAGGCTTTGTCACCGGCAGCCTTGATGATCACGTGCCCGATCTCAGGATCCTCAGCCCAGGACCTCAGCATGGGATGGATCTCGCGCACCATCGACAGCGTGAGCGCGTTCAAGGCCTTCGGGCGATTGAGGGTGATGATCCCCGCCCGACCACGCCGCTCAAACAAGACTTCCGCGTTCTCTGTCACGGCCGGCCTATCCCTTCAACAGCTTGCGCGAAATCACCAGCCGCATGATCTCGTTGGTGCCCTCAAGGATCTGATGCACGCGCAGGTCACGCAGATAGCGCTCAATGCCGAAATCGCGGAGATAGCCGTAACCGCCATGGAGCTGCAGGGCTTCATTGACCACGGCGAAACCGACATCGGTCGCCTTGCGCTTGGCCATGGCGGCATACATGGTGGCATCGGGCGCCTTTTCCGTCACCTTCACCGCCGCCTTGTGCAGCAGCAGGCGGGCCGCTTCGAGCTCGGTGGCCATATCAGCAATGCGAAACTGCAGGGCCTGGAACTCTGACAGTGGCTTGCCGAACTGCTTGCGCTCGTGGAGATAGGTCATGGCCTTCTCAAGGCAGGCCTGGGCGCCGCCCAAGGAGCACGCGCCAATATTGAGACGGCCGCCATCGAGCCCCGACATGGCGATGGCAAAGCCCTGCCCTTCACTTCCAATCAGGTTTTCGGCGGAGACTTCCGCATCGTCAAACAACACCGCAGAGGTCGGCTGGCTGTGCCAGCCAAGCTTTTTCTCCTGGGCGCCGAAGGAGAGGCCGGGCGTTTCATTGGGAATGGCAAGACAGGAGATACCGCTTGGGCCCTCCCCGCCCGTCCGCACCATGGTGACGTAGAGGTCGGACGCGCCGCCGCCTGAGATGAACGCCTTGCCTCCGGTCACGCGGTAGGTGGCATTGCCCTGCTTCACGGCCCTGGTGCGCAAGGAGGCCGCATCCGAGCCCGAGCTCGGCTCGGTCAGGCAATAGCTCGCAATGGTCTCCATGGTGACCAGCTTGGGCAGCAGTCTCTGGCGTTGCTCCTCCGAGCCATATTGGTCGATCATCCACGCCGCCATGTTGTGGATGGAGATGAAGGCGGCGGTCGAGGGGCAAGCCTTGGCGAGCTCTTCGAAGATGATCGCCGCATCGAGCCGGGTGAGCCCGGAACCGCCAACATCCTCGCGCACATAGAGACCGCCAAAGCCGAGCTCGGCGGCTTTCACCAAGACCTCGCGCGGGAAGATGTGCTTCTCGTCCCATTCATCGGCGAAAGGCGCGATATGCTCGGCAGCAAAACCCGCCGCCACTTCCTTGAACGCGCGCTGCTCTTCGCTCAGTTCGAAATTCATAGCGCCCATCCCGGTATTATTTTTGGCCCGGGGCAGCAATGCCACAGGGACCTCGTGTAGAATCCGACCCATAGAAGCCGCAACCAATCAGGTCAAGACCGGATTGGACGTGATTGACAGTTGACGTAAAGGGAGAGCTCCTTCTGTCGCTGACCGGGCAAATCCTCTGTGCCATAGGCCTTGCATGCGTCATCGGGCTGAGCGCGCCCCCAGCTGGTTTGGCCGTTGGCTCCGCCGCCGCACCGGTGCAGATCGCCGAACGACAATCACTGGCGCAGCGAGAAGCCCCCATCCGCCGAGCCCGGGCGAAACGTGCGCCCGCTCCGACGCCTAAGCCGGCGCCAGGCCGGAAATCGATCGTGCCAGCCGAACAGAAGACACCCACTCCGGTGCCCAAGCCAAAGCCTCCTCGCCAACCGGAGCAGCGCCCGCCAGATCCCGCAGATGAAGGCGAGCGCGCATTTCTCACTGCCGCTCTTGGCCCAGCGGATATACGCGACCTCCCCCGGTTCGATGAAGCCGAGCGCGAAGATGACCACGGCCCCGCCGATCATGGGGGCATACCCGTCCCGCAGGCAAAGCCCGGTGCTGCTCCCCCCGCCACCACGGAACTGCCCGCGCCGAGCGATATCGAAACACCGCCTTGGCCGGAGCAGGACATTGCCACAGCGAAACAGGACTGCAGCACGGCATTGGCGGGGCTCGATGTCAAATACGAGCCGCTCCCGCCATTGGGTGGTCCCGGCGGCTGCGGCGCGCCCTATCCACTCAAGGTCGAGCGCGTGGCGGGGGTGGTCATCGACCCGGCGGCGACGCTCACCTGTAAGGTAACCGCCGCGCTGCATCGCTGGATCGTGCAGAGTGTGCAGCCGGAAGCCGCCAAGGTGCTGGGTGAGCCGGTCGTCGCGATCAACAATGCGAGCTCCTATGTGTGCCGGCGGCGCAATGGCGGGACGACGACCAAGATCAGCGAGCATGCCTATGCGGCGGCTTTCGATGTGGGCAGTTTCAAGCTGTCTTCCGGCCGGACCGTGGCAGTGAGCGAGGCGCCAAGCCTTGCTGCGGCCGAGCCCACCGTGACCGGCGATCCCCTCTTCCTCAGCGCGGTGCGCGCGGGCGCATGCCGGGTCTTTTCCACCGTGCTCGGCCCCGGATCGAACGCGGCCCATGCCAGCCACTTCCATTTCGATCTGGCCCGGGGCGGGCGTTATCTCATCTGCGAGTGAGTGGCCTCTCGCAACGGCCCGCCAGATGCGACATTGAATTAGTCGACGTCAAAAATACACTGCCCTATTGTGGCGAAGAAACCACGATCCATTGTTGGGAGTTTGCGGAATGGCCGGTTGGGAGGCGAAACCTGCATCGCTGCGTCATGCACGCGCCGTGCCCAGTCCAGCCGCGGAGATGCCGCAATCGGGCTATCCCGCCCTTCGTCTGCGCCGTAACCGTAAGGCTGATTGGTCGCGGCGGCTCACCCGCGAAAATACACTCACGCCAGATGATCTGATCTGGCCCATTTTCGTCGCGGAAGGCTCAGGCCGGGAAGAACCCGTTCCCTCCATGCCCGGTGTTGTGCGCCACTCGATCGACAAGGCGGTGCGCGCGGCCGAAATGGCGGCCAGTCTCGGCATTCCGGTCATTGCGCTGTTTCCCTATACGGATCCCTCCCTGCGGACTGCCGATGGGCGCGAGGCGCTGAACCCTGACAATCTCGTCTGCTCGGCTGTTCGGGCAATCAAGAAGGAAGTGCCAGAGCTTGGCATTCTGTGCGATGTCGCGCTCGATCCCTATACGAGCCACGGCCATGACGGACTGGTTGAAGGCTTCGAGATCCTCAATGACGAGACGATCGAGGTTCTGGTGCAGCAGGCGCTGGTCCAGGCGGAGGCCGGCTGCGATATCATCGCGCCCTCGGACATGATGGATGGCCGGATCGGCGCGATCCGGGCGGCGCTCGAAGGCGCGGGCCACAAGAGCGTGCAGATCATGGCTTATGCCGCGAAATACGCATCCGGCTATTACGGGCCGTTCCGCGATGCAGTGGGCTCGACCGCAGCGCTCAAGGGCGACAAGCGCAGCTACCAGATGGACCCCGCCAATAGCGATGAGGCGATGCGGGAGGTACGGCTCGACCTCGAAGAAGGGGCGGACATGGTCATGGTCAAGCCCGGCCTGCCCTATCTCGACATCGTGCACCGGGTGAAGTCCACTTTCGGCGTTCCCACCTTCGCCTATCAGGTCTCGGGCGAGTATGCGATGCTCAAAGGGGCGTGCGATAATGGCTGGCTCGATCCTGACCGGGTGGTGATGGAGACGCTGATGGCCTTCAAGCGGGCCGGCGCCGATGGCATACTCACCTATTTCGCGGTGGACGCGGCCCGCCGCATGAAGGCAGAACGCGCTTAGCCCTAAGCCTGGAATTCCGTCCCTCTCTTGCCCTTTGTCGGGTGCTGCCCTGCGCTCCGCCGATGCTCGCGCCTCCCGGCCCTGGTGATCTCCGGCCCCCTGGGGGATCTATAGGCTTTTGGTATGCACCCCATGCACGGCTGTGCACAATCTGCTGCCAGGTTAACGTTCAGACGTCATCAACATAACTGGCAAGCAAGTGTCGCCGTGACTCCAAAAGCACTGGATTCATTCGATTTCTGACGATCACTCAATTCCTCTTACGGGAACAACAGGCATGGAATACTACCTGAGATTGTATATTCCTTAACCGTTTCTTTTTTGACCGACCAAGAGAGGTGAGCATGATTAAGCGCCGGCTCCGAGTCAGTCTGTTGGGTAGTTCCGCTGTTCTCGCTCTGGGCATCTTCGTGAGCCCAGGGCTTGCTGTGGAGTTCGTTGTCACGAATCTCTCTAACAGCCCTACTACAGAGGGCTCTCTGAGCTGGGCAATCAATCAGGCCAATACCAATCCCGGGCCAGATCAAATCACCGTCGATGAAAGCCTTGCCGGAGGCACGCTGCGTCTTTCAAGCTCACTGCCGAGGATCACGGAGTCTGTAACGATCGAGGGCCCTGCGGAAGGGCTCACAATCGACGGAAATAATGCCCACAATATATTGTTTATTCGGGGAGACGTGACGAGCAACGATCCACCGAACCTCGCGGTCAGCATCAGTAACCTCACACTCGAGAATGGGCGAGCCAGAGGCGGCGATGGAGGGACAGGCGACAGTGCCGGTGGGGGTGGCATGGGCGCCGGCGGGGCGATCTTCGTCGGCAAAAACGTGGCTCTCACGGCGTCCAACGTGAACTTTTCCGGAAATGCGGCCATCGGAGGCAATGGTGCCATTGTGGCTGCAAGTACCGGAGGCGGCGGCGGAGGCGGTTTAAACGGTGGAAATGGCGGCAATGGTTTTGCATCGCCTGGCGGCGGCGGTGGTGGTGGTGGTCTAGGCGTAGGGAGCGATGGCGGGAATGGGACGAGCAGCGCCGGCGGCGCGGGTGGCTCGCCCCGTGGAGGCGTTGGTGGTGGCGTCGGCGCGAATGGGAGCAATGGCGGTTTCGGCGGTGGCGGCGGTGGCGGCGGCGCAAACGGAAGTCCGGGCGGTCAAGGCGGTAACGGCGGATTTGGTGGTGGTGGCGGTGGCGGCGGATTTCATGGTCCCTCCGGCGGTGGCGGCTTCGGTGGTGGACAAGGCGACGCTCCCGGCTCCTCAGCGCCTGCGGGCTTTGGCGGCGGCACTGGCCCATCGGCGACGCATCAGCAAGCTGGTGGTGGCGCTGGATTTGGCGGCGCGCTGTTTGTTGAAGGCGGAGGCAGCGTGATCCTGGAGGGAAATCTGGCGATCTCAGGTGGCAGCGCGCAGAGGGGTCAAGGGGGATTAGATCCCGCACTGGGTCTAGGCAGCGGGTTTTTCCTGAACGGCACGACCGGCATCACAGTCGATGCGAGTGGGGATGAGACGATCACCATCGCGGATGCCATTGACAGTGATGCTTATAATTCGCTTTTGAACCCAGGCGACCGCGACCCAGCACGCGATGGCGTCGATGCCGGGATCACCAAGACGGGGAATGGCACGCTGGTGCTCGGCGGCACCAACAGCTATGCAGGCGGCACCAATGTCCAGGGCGGCATCGTTTCAGTCTCCAGCGCCGCCAATCTCGGTCATCGCAACAGCCAGGTTTCTTTGAGCAACAACGCCGAACTGCTCGCGACCCGTAGCTTCACGTCACAACACAATATCCTGATTGGCGAAGGTGGCGGCACCCTCTCCGCTGACCCGGGCGCGACGATGACCCTTAACGGGCTCATCTCCGGCACCGGTCTATTCACCAAGGATGGGGAGGGAACGGTGGTGCTTGGCAATGGCGGCAATACCTATTCAGGTCCAACGACCATCCGCGCTGGCACGCTCAGGACTGGCGCTGCCGGTGCGCTGGGGGCGGGCGCGATCACAATCGATGCTGGCGGCATACTCGATCTCAACAATTTCGACCAGACGGTTGCTGCGCTGATTGGAGATGACGGCGGTGAAATACAGCTCGGCTCAGCCACGCTCACCGTCAATCAGGACATCGATACAACTTATGAGGGTATAATCACTGGCACAGGCGGCCTCACCAAGGAGGGTGAAGGCACTCTCACCCTGCAGGGCGTCAATACCTATAGCGGCATGACGACGATCAACGAGGGTACCCTCATGGCCGGGATTGCGGATGTGATCGCCGACAGTGTGGTCAATATCGGGGCCACCGGCATCTTCGACCTCAACGATCTCTCACAGACGGTCGCCGGTCTGATCGGCGCTGCCGGCGCGGAAGTACAGATCGGCTCGGCTACCCTCACCGTGGACCAAACCAGCGACACCACTTTCGGCGGCATAGTGACCGGCACTGGCGATTTCATAAAAACGGGCGGCGGCATCCTCACCGTCGGCGGTGAGCTCGACAATACGGGTTATATCATCGTGAGCGGCGGGACGCTCAGGGCCGGTGCCGACAACATATTTGGTGAAGGGCTTCTATCGATCGAGAACAATGCCACCCTGGACCTTGCCGGCCATGACCAGAGCTTAAGTGGCTTTTCCGACCTCGACGAGCCGTCACAGGGTACAATCGAGCTCGGCGGCGCTACCCTTACCCTCACCGGGAATGGCGACTACGTTTTCGACGGCGACATCATCGGCGATGGTCAGATCGTAAAGAGCGGCTCCGGCACGTTCACCTATGGAGGCGAAGGCCAAACGAACGGTTCGCTGACCACCCGCGAGGGCGCCTTCATGCTCGCTGGCAGCCTTGACGCTGCGACGGTCATCATCGAGACCGGAGCCGAACTTTTTGGAACCGGCAGTGCCGCGAATGTGGTGGTCTATGGAGCGGTCGCCGCAGGTTCCCTTGCGCCGCACGAGGTTTTGGAAAATCGGGACGAGTCAACCACGGGCGGGGAGCTGACGATCACCCACAACCTCACCTTGGAAGCCGGCTCCTCGGTCTATGCCGACTTGGCGGAGGATGGGACCATGCAACTGATCTCGGTTGATGGTAGCACCACGATCAATGGCGGCAGCATCTATGTTCTCGATGACGGCGAGCGGTTTGATCCAGACATGGAATATGTGCTCATCGAGTCCAAGAATGGCATTACCGGAGAATTTGACGAGCTCGTTTCCCCCAATCTTGCCTTTCTCAAAGGCTGGCTTGAATATACCGAGACGGAGGTTCTGCTCAAACTCGCGTTCCTGTTTGATCCATCGCTCTATACCGGCAATCGGGGAGCCGTCGGCAGCGCGGTGGCAGGCCTCCTCAGCGATGGCACCGCTGAGGGCAAGCTCAAGGACCTGCTCAATGCGGTCGCCAGGCTCGATGTCGATGAGGCAAGGCGGGCGCTCTGGGCCATGGATGCCGAGATCTACAGCGATGCCACGGCGGCGGCGCGCCGGCTGCTCTATGGTGGCGATCGCATGGTCACCGCCCGCTTCATGCGCGACCCCAGCCCTGGTGTCCAGTTCTGGACCGATTACCAATATCGCAATGTCGACCTTGGCTATGACAAGAACGCCTCGAGCGGCACCTCCAGCGAGCATCATCAGCTCTTCGGCGTCGACAAGAGCATCAATAGCGACTATGGCCAGGCTCTGATCGGGGCGTATGGCGGCTTCACCTGGGCCAATATCGACCTCGATAAGATCGATCAGCAGGCGAGCCTCATGGGGCCGATTTTCGGCGTCTATGGGCAATGGGCCCGAAACGCGCTCAAGGTCTATGGCCGCGGCAGCTTGGCAGCCCCCGAGGTCGATGCGACCCGCCGCTACGGCGCGGGCGATGTGCACCTTACCGCCAAAGGCGAATATCGCATGACCGCAGTCGGTGCCAATCTCGGCGCCTCCTACGACATCTTCACCGACCATGTGCTGATCACCCCCTTTGCCGAAATCGGCATTCAGCATCTGAGCCGGCCCAAGGCGGAGGAACATGGGGCCGACAATGCCGGGCTCGTTCTCAGATCCGCGGATCTGACCAGCGGAGATGCAAGGTTGGGTGCCAAGGTTGCCTTTGCACCCATGGCCATCAGCGACCATTGGGACTTAACGCCAGCGCTCAGCGCGACCTATGTGCGCTCCTTCGGCTCGACGCTCGATAAGGTCGAGAGCGCCTTCATCGGCGGGCCCAACCATCCCTTCACCACACAAGGCGTCGATATCGGCAAGGATGCCGCCAATCTCTCGGCAAGCATCCAGCTCACCCGCGCAGACGGCTTCGCCAATATCCGCCTCGGCTACGGCCTCGGCATCGCAAAATACGAAACGTCCCACACCATCGGCATCGCCGGCAGCATCTTCTGGTGAGCCACACCCGGCAGCGGCCAAGAGGCAACAACCGGGCGAGCCTTGCACCAGAGAGAATGATCCCTCGCTGAGTGAGATCATGCTCCGATTCTTCGGTTTTGTCGCATTTTCTTGGGCCGCGTCATCTTTCGCGGCCAACCGGCCCTACCCGCCTCGTGAGCAATCGCGGAGCAAAGCGCAACGGCCTCATCGCTCCAAGAGAGCGATCAGGCTCGAGGTGTCCCAACGCTTGCCACCCATCTTCTGAACCTCGGAATAGAACTGATCGACGAGGGCGGTGAGCGGCAAATGCGCCCCGGAGCGCCGCGCCTCGGCAAGGCAGATTGCAAGGTCCTTGCGCATCCAGTCGACGGCAAAGCCGAAATCGAAGGAACCCTCGAGCATCGTCTTGTACCGGTTCTCCATCTGCCAGGACTGGGCGGCACCCTTCGAGATCACGGAGATCACCGCGTCCATGTCGAGGCCGGCGGTCTTGCCGAAATGGAGGGCCTCAGACAGGCCCTGCAGAACGCCCGCAATACAGATCTGATTGACCATTTTTGTGAGCTGCCCGGCCCCGGCCTCACCAATCAGCCGGCGCATCTTGGAGTAGCTGGCGATCAGTGGTTCGGCACGGCTATAGATCTCCTGATCACCGCCCACCATGACCGTCAGCGCACCATTCTCCGCACCCGCCTGGCCACCAGAGACCGGTGCATCGAGAAATCCGACGCCCGCCGCCTTGCCAGCCGCATAGAGCTCGCGCGCCACATCGGCCGAGGCAGTCGTATGATCAACGAAAATGCTGCCCGGTTTCATGGTGGCGAAAGCGCCGTCCCTGCCCGTCACCACCGAGCGGAGGTCATCGTCATTGCCGACGCAGGCGAAGACGAAATCGGCATCTTTTGCTGCTGCCGCCGGCGTCGCCGCGGACTTCCCGCCATGCTGGGCCACCCATTTCTCGGCCTTGGCGGCCGTGCGGTTATAGACCGTGACGTCGTGACCTGCTCTTGCGAGATAACCGGCCATGGGATAGCCCATCACCCCCAAACCCAGCCATGTCACCTTCTCTCCCATGTCCTCTCTCCTGTCGCTCACAAAGATCCGGTTGCCGATTTCTATGCAGGTTCAGCATCCTGTTCCGCTAAGCTTCCCGCCACTCATTGCAGTTACGGTACTGCCTAAACGAGGCTCCCATGGTTCTGACAGTTGACGATATCAGGCAAGCCAACGACCTGCTCGAGGGACAAATCGTTCGCACGCCACTGCTTGCAGCTCCGAAGCTGTCAGACGTGACGGGAGCCGAGGTTTACGTCAAGCTTGAGAATCTCCAGGTCACCAATTCCTTCAAGGATCGCGGGGCCTTCGTCAAACTGGCAAGCCTCACCGATGCCGAGAAGGCGCGCGGCGTGATTGCCATGTCGGCGGGCAATCACGCGCAGGCGGTCGCCTACCATGCCAAGCGTTTGGGCATTCCCGCCACCATCGTGATGCCCGAGACCACGCCGTTCACCAAGGTCGAGCGCACCCGGGCTCATGGCGCGACCATCGTCCTTTCCGGGGAAACCCTGGCCGAGAGCCAGGAGCGGGCAATGGAGATCATTGCCGAGCAGAATCTCACGCTGGTGCACCCTTACGATGACGACCGCATCATTGCGGGCCAGGGCACGATCGCGCTGGAAATGCTCGTTGCCCAGCCTGATCTCGACACGCTCATTATTCCCGTAGGTGGCGGCGGGCTGATTTCAGGAATTGCGATCGCCGCGAAAGCGTTGAACCCGGACATCCGCATCATCGGGGTCGAGACGGCGCTCTATCCCTCCATGTATAGCGCGCTGCGCGGCGAGCCCGCAAAATGCGGCGGCGCGACCCTGGCCGAAGGGATCGCTGTCAAGAATGTGGCGGAGCGGACGATCGCCTATTGCCGGGACTATGTGGACGAGATCCGGCTGGTGAGCGAGACACGCATCGAACAGGCGGTGAATGCCTTTCTCATCCACCAGCGGGTGGTGGCCGAAGGGGCGGGCGCAGCGGGGCTTGCGGCTTTGCTCGATGACCGCAAAGCATTTGCCGGCCGCAAGGTGGGCCTTGTCCTGTGCGGTGGCAATATCGATCAGCGGATCCTTGCCTCCATCATCTATCGGGAGTTGAGCCGGGAGAAGCGGATCGTCTCGCTCCGGATCGAGATCGACGATCGGCCGGGCGTGCTCGGACGCATTGCGAGCCTCTTGGGCGAACACGGCGCCAATATCCTGGAAGTGTGGCATCGTCGCATGTTCCTTGAAGTTCCAGCCAAGCGCGCTGATCTTGACGTCATGATCGAGACACGAGATGCAGCCCATGCGGATGAAATTCTCAGAGCCATGGAGAACCAAGGCTTCATCGTCGAAGTTCTAGATGCGCCGGCGGGGAAAACAGCCCCCCGCTTGCATGCCGATCTCTGAGACAAGCTTCGGGGCGGGTTCCCTCCCAAATCATTGGCTAGTCTTGGATGGTCGCACGGATAAGCTGTGATATTATGAGGAGAGGCAGCACCCTCCATCGTGTCCAAAGCGGCACAATCAGAGTGATGCTGCCTCAAGGGAGCAGGATTGGCGGTGTACGAAGGTCGTAAATTTCCGCAATTCTATATCACGGCGTCCTCCCCCTGCCCTTATCTCGCTGGGCGGATGGAACGGAAGGTATTCACCCACCTGATCGGCGAGGATGCCGCGCGCCTGAATGATACCCTGAGCCAGGGCGGTTTTCGACGCAGCCAGAACATCGCCTATCGGCCGGCTTGCGAGCAGTGCAATTCCTGCATTTCCATCAGGATCGTGGTCGACAGGTTCCGGCCATCGCGCACTTATCGGCGCATCCTCAGCCGAAACCGAGATCTGCAGCGGTTCGAGGTGGAATCGCGCGCCAGCTCCGAGCAGTATTCCCTGTTCCGCCGCTATATCGACGAACGGCATAGCGATGGCGGAATGGCAGAGATGACGGTCCTCGACTATGCCGCCATGGTGGAGGACAGTTTCGTCAATACCCACATCGTCGAATATCGCACAAGGCCACGGATCCGGCTGGCCGGCCCTGATCACCGCAAGGGGACGCTGGTGGCCGCCGCCTTGACCGACCGGCTCGCCGATGGGCTCTCGATGATCTACAGCTTCTATGATGTGGATCTGCGGCAGCGCAGCCTCGGCACCTTCATGATCCTCGATCACGTGGAACGGGCGCGCGCTCTGGGGCTGCCTTACGTCTATCTCGGCTACTGGGTCCCCGGCTCGGATAAGATGGGCTATAAGGACCGTTTCCGGCCGCAGGAGCGGCTGAGTCCGGAAGGTTGGCGTCTGGTGGAATAGCCAGAGGTCCAGCAAACGGACTTGCGTTGCCGCCACCCCATCGATAGGAAGACGCGAGCGGGATATGGGTCTCGCCTCGACCCTGCTCCAGCGGCGACGACAATGGCCTCAATCACCGCTCCAACCCTCGATTATCGCCGTGGTCTGCTGATCACCTCCATCGGCGGGTTGATGATGACCTTCGATGCGCCGCTTCTGCGTTTGGCGGGCGTCGATGTCTATACCGCCACCTTCTGGCGCGGCGTGTTCGTCTTCACGGCGATGAGCACCTTCTGGCTCTATATGCGCTATGTGCGGCACACGCCAGTCCGTCTTCTGAACGGGCGGGACGGGGTCATCGTCGCCCTGCTCCATTGCACGGCCAACTTGCTGTTCATGTTGGCGCTCTTCCACACGACGGTTGCGAACCTCGTGTTCATTCTCGCGCTCAATCCGCTGTTCTCCGCTCTGTTCTCGCTGGTCTGGCTCAGAGAGAAGATCGCGCCGGCCACCTGGGCCGCCATCATCTCCGGCATCATCGGCGTTGCCATCATTGTGATGGGCGGCGCCCATGCGGGCAGCCTGTTCGGGGATCTCACCGCTCTCGCTTGCGTGGCGGTCATCGGCTTCGGCCTCACCTTCGTGCGGCGAAGCGGCAAGAACCTGTCGCTTGCACCCGGGCCCGGCGCGCTGCTGGCGGCCTTCATCGCCCTGCCCTTCGCCCCGACCATCGCGGTGCCCGCAGACCAGCTCGTGTTCATCGCCATGAACGGGCTGATCGTCATGCCCATGGCCTCGGCACTGCTGGTGGCGGGACCACGCTATCTCACCGCGGCCGAGGTCGCGATGTTCTTCCTGCTCGAGACGGTGCTCGCCCCGATCTGGGTGTGGCTGTTGATGGGCGAGACGCCCAGTGTGAACTCGATGATCGGCGGTGCGATCATCCTCATTACGCTGGGCTGCCATGCGGCCTACCGGCTGTCGCGGCGGACGGAGGCATAACCTCCGGGCGCACTCTCAACCGAAACGATTATTGCGCGGGAAGCCCTTGGGCGGTATGCGGCCGGCCTGCGCGCGACTGCCAAGCCAGTCGTCCAACTCGTTCACCGTCCAGAGCCGGCCCGAACTGTCGGTCCAGGTCAGCCCCTCTGCCCGGGCGAAGGCCTTGGCATCGGCAAGCCCGCCACCGCGATAGCTCTGCAGCTTCACGCCACGGCCGCGCCCCATCTCCGGCAGCTCGGCCATCGGGAAGATCAGGAGCTTGCGGTTCTCGCCAATGACCGCCACGTGGTCGGCACCCTCGGAAACGCGGCGACAGACCTGGGCCTCGACCGGCGCCGAGACGTTGAGCACCTGCTTGCCTTTGCGCGTATTGGCGATCACATCATCCTCGGAGACGAGGAAGCCACGGCCATCGCTTGCGGCAACGATCAGCTTGCTGCCGGGCTTGTGCACGAAGAGGGCCACGACATCATCGGCGGTGTCGAGATCGCAGATCAGGCGCAGCGGCTCGCCATGGCCGCGGCCGCCCGGCAGCTTGTCGGCGCCGATGGTGAAGAACTTGCCGGATGACGAGAACACCATGATCTTGTCGGTGGTCTCGGCGGGGAACGAGAACTTGGCCTTGTCCCCTTCCTTGAAGCTGAGGGCCGAGGCATCGCTGAGATGGCCCTTGAGCGCCCGAATCCAGCCCTTCTCGGACAGCACCACGGTGATCGGCTCGCGCTCGATTAGAACCTGGTCGAGATCAACGTCGACGCTGGGCATCTCGGCGAATTCAGTCCGCCGGCGGCCGAGCTCTGTCGATTTGCTGAACTTGGCCCTGACATCGCGGATTTCCTTGGCGATGGTCGCCCATTGCAGCTCATCGGAGGCAAGCAGGGCGGTAAGCTCCGCGCGCTCGGCGGTTAAATTCTCATGCTCACGACGGATCTCCATCTCCTCCAGCTTGCGCAAGGAGCGCAGCCGCATGTTGAGAATGGCCTCCGCCTGATTGTCGGTCAGTTTGAAGGCGCGGATCAGCTCGGCTTTCGGCTCGTCCTCCTCGCGAATGATGCGGATCACCTCATCGAGATTGAGGTAGGCGATGAGATAGCCTTCAAGGATCTCAAGCCGCTTGGCGATCTGCTCAAGGCGGAAGCGCGAGCGGCGGACCAGCACCTCCTTGCGATGATCAAGCCAGTGGCGCAACGCCTCGGGCAGCGACAGAACCCGCGGGATCCGGCCGGCGGTGAGCACATTCATGTTGAGCGGGATACGTGTTTCCAGCTCGGTGAGGCGGAACATCTGCTCCATCAGCACTGTTGCATCCACCGTCCGGCTGCGCGGCTCGAGAACCAGGCGGACATCCTCGGCGGATTCATCACGCACATCTGCGAGAAGCGGCAGCTTGCGGCCATTGATGAGGTCCGCGATCTTTTCGACCAGCCGGCCCTTCTGCACCTGATAGGGCATTTCGGTGATCACGATCTGCCAGGTGCCGTGCTTGAGCTCCTCAACCTCCCATTTTGCACGCACCCGGAAGGCGCCACGGCCCGTGCGGTAAGTCTCACGGATGGTTGCGGCATCGTCGATAATGATGCCGCCGGTCGGGAAATCGGGGCCGGGAACCAGCTCGATGATCTTGTCGATGCTGGCATTGGGCGATTTGATGAGGTGGAGCGCCGCGTCACAGAGCTCGTGGGCATTGTGTGGTGGAATGGATGTGGCCATGCCGACCGCGATGCCGGACGAGCCATTGGCGAGCAAATTGGGAAAGGCGCCCGGCAGGACCACGGGCTCGCTGTCCTCGCCGTCATAGGTGTCACGGAAATCGACCGTGTCCTCGTCGAGCCCGTCAAGCAGCGCCTGGGCCACCTCGGTGAGCCGCGCTTCGGTGTAGCGCATGGCTGCGGGGTTATCGCCGTCGATATTGCCGAAATTGCCTTGCCCATCGACCAGCGGATAGCGCACGGCGAAGTCCTGCGCCAAGCGCACAAGAGCATCATAGACCGATTGGTCACCATGAGGGTGGTAGCGACCGATCACATCACCCACGACACGCGCGCATTTCTTGAAGCCCGAATTGGGATCCAGGCGCAGCTGGCGCATGGCATAGAGCAGGCGACGATGCACGGGCTTGAGGCCATCGCGCACATCGGGCAATGCGCGGTGCATGATCGTGGACAGGGCATAAGCGAGATAGCGCTCTTCCAGCGCCTCGCGCAGCGCGATCTGCTCAACCCCACCGGGGATCGGGGGTGGACTCAAGTCGCTCATCTCTCACCATATGCTTGCAAACAGCCATCCCTGTCATAGCAGAGCATGGCGGATGGTGCACCCCTTGACGGGACATGCCGGGGTTAAACCCTGTGAAGCGTCACATGGCAGACGGGCTTCTTGCCCCAGGCGATGTTCACGGCGCGGCGCACGCTTTGGGCGATCAGCTGCTGCAGCGCCTCGGTCTGTCCATTCTTCTTGCGCATCTTCGGCAGGCTGTCCAAAACGTCCTCGACCGCATTGCGCACGATCGCCGCCATTTCGAAACCCGCTCCGTCGAGATAGGGCACGCCGTCGAGCACGATTTCAGGATGCCCTTTCAGGCGGCCGTTCTCGTCAATGAGGAGCGAGACGAAGACCGCGCCGACAAAAGAGAGCTTTCGGCGCGCCCGCACGAGACCCGCATCGGCCGGCACCATGATCTGGCCATCGAGGTGGATGCGGCCCGTCTGAACCTCGCCGATGATCGCAGGCTCGCCAGGGGCAATGCGCATGATCTGGCCATTGCAGACCACCTCCGACCGAGGCACACCATGCTGCAAGGCGAAGAGCTTGTGCTCCAGGAGGTGCCGCAGTTCGCCATGCATGGGGATGAGCAGCTTGGGCCTCAGCCAGGAATACATCTGCGAGAGCTCGCCGCGCCGGGGATGGCCGGTCACATGGACCAGATGCTCGTCATTGGTGATGACCTGCACGCCGCGCGCGGCCAGGTTGTTCTCAATCGCAATCACCGCCTTCTCGTTGCCGGGGATCGTCTTGGAGGAGAAGATGACGAGGTCGCCCTCCTCGAGGGAAATCGAGGGGTGAACGTCCTCGGCGATGCGCGCCAGTGCCGCGCGCGGCTCGCCCTGGCTGCCGGTACACAGGCAGACCACCTTGTCGGGGGGCAGATAGCCAAAGGCCGCATCATCAACGATGGGGGGCAGGTTTTTGAGGTATCCCGCCTGCCGCGCCGCCGCAATCGAGGCATGCATCGCGCGGCCGACAACCACCACCTGCCGGCCCGCGGCCTCGGCCGCCTTGGCCACGGTTTCAAGCCGCCCCACATGAGAGGCAAAGGTCGTGACCGCGACGCGCCCACGGGCCGAATTGATCAGACGATTGAGGCTTTCCGCCACCTCCTGCTCGGTCGGCGATATGCCCTCCCGCAGGACGTTGGTCGAATCGCAGATGAAGGCATCGCAGCCCTCATCGCCCAGCGTACGGAAGCGGATCTCGTCGATGCGCGGCCCGAACATCGGCGCATTGTCGATCTTCCAATCACCGGAATGCACGGCAACGCCCAGATCCGTGCGAATGACCACGGCCTGAGGCTCGGGAATCGAGTGGTTGACGGTCACCAACTCAATGTCGAAGGGACCAATGCGGAAACGGGCATCAACCGGCACTTGCCGGATGCCGACCTCTTCGATCAGGCCACGCTCGTGCAGCCTCACGCCAAGCAGGGATGCGGTGAAGGGCGTCGCGTAGACGGGCACCTTCAGCCCCGGCCAGAGGTAGCCGACCGCGCCGAAATGGTCCTCATGGGCGTGAGTTAGGACGATGCCGAGCAGGCGATCGCCGAGGCTCGCGGCAAAGGAGATGTCAGGCAGCACCACGTCGATGCCGGGCTCATGGTCCTCGCTGAACTTGACCCCGAGATCGATCATAATCCAGGAGCGGTCGTGAGCGGGGCCGACGCCGTAGAGATAGACATTCATGCCGATCTCGCCAGCACCGCCCAGCGGCAGGAATACGAATTCCGGTTCGCTTCTCGAACGGCCCGACCGTCCTGATGTCATCTGCCGCTGGTCTCCTTCTTGCTATCCGCGCTTTCACAAGGCCGATAAGGCCACGAACCGCCATAACGCGGCCGCGCTTTCCTTAGATAACTCGGCTGAATGGATCACGTTGCCCGCGCCCGGCCCCGCCGGTCCGCTCTAATCATGCTGGTCGCATTTCTCAACGCGAACCGGTATCCACTTCTCTCGAAAATGCTCTAACGGAAGAAAACGTCGCCTGCGAGAACTTTACGCCGCCCACCGTCGGGGAGACGCAAGATCAGCGCTCCTTCCTCATCGAGATCCTCGAAGATGCCTTCGATGGCCTCATTCTGGAAACGCACCAAAATGGGGGCGCCGATACCTTGGGCGCGACTGCACCAAGCCGCACGAATCGGCTGGAAGGTATTCGCTTCCGACCAGACCCCGTACCAATGAGCGAAATGGGCCATGAGCGCATCGAGCAGCTCCCGCGGTGTCACCCGAGCTCCATGCTCCGCGATAAAGGTCGTCGCATAGGGCAAGGCTCCCTCAGGGCGATGAGATATGTTCACACCGAAGCCCAGGGCAAGAGACATGAGCCCCTGATCCGGCAAGGGCTGCGCCTCGAGCAATATCCCTGAGGTCTTCGCGCCGGCAATGAGGACATCATTAGGCCATTTCAGGCGAAGCTTTGCGCGTCCAGCCTCATCCAGGATCTCAGCCAGAGCATCATAGAGCGCGAGTGCGGCAACGAAGCTCAGATTGGCGACATGGGGATTGCCTGCCGGCGCCGACATCAAAAGCGTGGTGTAGAGATTGCCCGGCTCAGATGCCCAATAGCGCCCATAGCGCCCGCGTCCGCCGGTCTGGCGCTTGGCCATCAGCCAAACCGGACCGCGCTCACCCGAAGCACCACGGCGCAGCGCCTCCGCATTGGTTGAATCGATCTCGTCGAGGACGACAAGCCGAGGCCGCATATAATCGGCCACAGCCTCCATGGCGGGCATGCCCGCCATCAGAAGAGCGAGGCTGCAGCGGCCTGGGCCGCCGTCAGCACGGGCCTCGCAAAGACCACGAAGCCCAGGATGAAGATGGTGGACAAGGCCATGATCACCTTGATGCCGCCGGCGGTCGGGGAAAACGCATCGGCAGGCTCGTCGAAATACATCACCTTGACGATGCGCAGGTAATAATAGGCACCCACCACGCTGGTCACCACACCAATGATGGCGAGGGTCACCAGACCCGCCTTCACGGCAGCGGCGAAGACGAAGAACTTGGCGAAGAAGCCGGCGAGCGGTGGAATGCCGGCCAGCGAGAACATCATCGCCGCCATGACGAAGGCCATGGCCTTGTTCTGACGGGCAAGCCCCGACAGATCCGAAATATTGTCGACCGGATCCCCGCCCCGGCGCATGGCGATGATGACCGCGAAGGCGCCAAGGGTCATGAAGAGATAGATGGTCATGTAGATGACCAGACCCCGCACGCCGTCCGGTCCGCCAGCAGCCAGCCCGATCATCGCATAGCCCATATTGGCGATGGAGGAATAGGCCATCAGGCGCTTGATGCTGGTCTGTCCGATGGCACCGAAGGAGCCCAAGGCCATGGATGCGATCGACAGGAAGACCAGGATCTGCTGCCAGTCGGCCGCTATGCCAGCAAAGGGCACGATGAGCGTGCGGATGAACACCGCCGCGGCCGCAACCTTCGGGGCGGAGGCAAAGAAGGCGGTGACCGGTGTCGGTGCCCCCTGATAGACGTCGGGCGTCCACATATGGAAGGGCACGAGCGAGGTCTTGAAGGCGAAGCCGGCGATCACGAAGCAGAGGCCGATCAAGAGCCCGATGCTGCTGGCGGTCGGCGCGATATGGCCGCTCGCGCCTGCGCTAGCCGCGACCGCCTGGGCGATCCCCTCGAAAGAGACGGTACCGGTGAAGCCATAGACCAGGGAAGCGCCATAGAGCAGCATGCCCGAGGACAAGGCACCAAGGACGAAATATTTCAGGCCTGCTTCGGAGGAGCGAGCCGAATCGCGGTTGATCGCCGCAAGCACATAAAGCGCCAGGCTCATCATCTCGAGGCCAAGATAGATCGCGATCAGATCATTGGCCGAGATGAGCACCATCATGCCCAGGGTGGAGAGCAGGATCACCACGGGGAATTCGAAGCGCATCATCCGTTCGCCCTTGACGAACTGGACGGAGAGCAAAATCGCGGCAGCAGAGCCGAAGATCGCCAGGATCTTCATGAAATTGCCGAAGGCATCGGTGACGATGCTGCCGCCGAAGGCGACCCGGCGCCCTTCCGGGCTGTCGAGCAGGATGACCGCGCCGACCACCGCGAGCAAGACGATGGCGAGCGAGGAGACCAGCTCGACCGGATCATCCTTGCGGAACACACCCAGCATGAGCAGCGCCATGCTGCCCACCGCCAGGATGAGCTCGGGCAGGACAGCCAGGAAATCCGCAGATGCGATTGCATTCGCCATGGGGATGCTCAAGCTCCGTTAGTTCGCGGCGACCGCTGCCTGCTTTATGGCATCAAGCGAGGCGTGGTAATTGTTGATGAGATGGTCCACTGACACCGCGAACACATCGAGGATCGGGCTCGGATAGACGCCGAAGAGAATGGTCAAGAGGATGAGCGGCACCAGCACCGCGACCTCGCGCCAATCCATGTCCTTGATAGATTTGAGGCTTTCCTTCTCCAGCCGGCCGAAGACCACGCGACGGTACAGCCAGAGCGCATAAGGCGCCGACAGGATCAGCCCGAAACAGGCGAAGAAGGCAACCCAGGTATTGGCCTGGAAGGCGCCGGACAGGGTCAGGAACTCACCGACGAAGCCGCTGGTGCCGGGAAGCCCCACATTGGCCATGGTGAAGACCATGAAGGTGAAGGCATAGATCGGCATGCGGTCGACAAGGCCGCCATAGGCCGCAATATCGCGGGTGTGCATGCGGTCATAAACGACACCCACACAGAGGAACAGCGCGCCAGACACCAAGCCGTGGCTGATCATGGTGAACAGGCCGCCCTGCACGCCCTGCACGGTGAGCGTGAAGAGACCCATGGTCACGAAACCCATATGGGCCACCGAGGAATAGGCGATCAGCTTCTTCATGTCCTCCTGCACCAGCGCGACCAGCGAGGTGTAGATGATCGCCACAACGGAGAGCGCGAAGACGAGAGGCGCGAAGGTCTCACTCGCCAGGGGGAACATGGGGATCGAGAAGCGCAGGAAGCCGTAGCCGCCCATCTTCAGGAGGATCGCCGCCAGGATCACGGAGCCCGCGGTTGGCGCCTCCACATGGGCATCCGGCAGCCAGGTGTGCACGGGCCACATGGGCATCTTCACGGCGAAGGACGCAAAGAAGGCAAGCCAGAGCCAAGTCTGCAGGCTGGGATCAAAGCCGTGATTGAGGAGGGTCACGATATTGGTGGTGCCCGCGTCCCAATACATGGCGATGATCGCCAGAAGCATCAGCACCGAGCCGAGCAGCGTATAGAGGAAGAATTTGAAGCTCGCATAGACCCGGCGCGGGCCACCCCAGATGCCGATGATCAGGAACATCGGGATGAGGCCTGCCTCGAAGAACAGGTAGAACAGCACCAGATCCAGCGCGCAGAACACACCGATCATCATGGTCTCGAGGACCAGGAAGGCGATCATGTACTCCTTGACGCGCCGGGTGATGCCCCAGCTCGCGATGATGCAGGCCGGCATCAGGAAGGTGGTCAGGATGACGAACAGCATGGATATGCCGTCGACACCCATGTGGTAGGTGATCGAACCGCCGAGCCAATTCGCCTGCTCGACGAACTGGAAGTTAGGGGTGGACGGATCGAAATTGGCCCAGATCAGCAGCGAGACGATGAAGGTGATGATCGTCGTCCATAGAGCGACGTACCGGGCCGACCGATAGGCCTGCTCATCATCGCCGCGGATGACCAGGATGAACAGGGCGCCGACCAGCGGCAGGAAGGTGACGACCGAAAGAATGTGCGGGATTTCCATGGGTCTCAAGCTCCCGCATACATCAGCCAGGTCACCAGCGCGGCAATGCCGATCAGCATGGCGAAGGCATAGTGATAGAGATAGCCGCTCTGCAGCTTGACGACGCCGCGGGTGACATCAAGCACGCGTGCGGAGATGCCATCGGGGCCCAAACCGTCGATCACCGCGCCATCGCCCCGTTTCCAGAACAGCCGGCCCAGCGCCAAGGCACCGCGGACGAAGATGAAATCGTAGATCTCGTCGAAGTACCACTTGTTGAGCAGGAACTGGTAGAGGGGCTGGTGGCGCTCGGCGAGCCGCTTCGGCACCTCCGGATTGATGATGTAGAAGTAAAGCGCAACCAGGAAGCCCAGCACCATCATCACTGCCGGCGAGATCACTACCCAGAAGGGCACGTGGTGCATCTCCTCGATGATGTGGTTCTCCGGACCGCGGAACAGCGCCTGGCCCCAGAAGGCCCCTTCGTGATGGCCGACGAAATAAGGCGCGAAAATGAAGCCCGCGGCAAGCGCGCCGACCGCCAGGATATAGAGCGGGATCAGCATCACATTGGGGCTTTCATGAACGTGGTGCAGCACCTCTTTCGAGGCGCGCGAGCGGCCATGGAAGGTCAGGAACATCAGTCGCCAGGAATAGAAGGAGGTCAGGGCCGCCGCCAGCACCGTCAGGATGAAGGCATAGATCGCGATCCCGGAACCCGCTGCATAGGTCGACTCGATGATGGCGTCCTTCGAGTAATAGCCGGCGGTGAGCGGGAAGCCGGTGAGCGCGAGAGTGCCGATCAGCATCATCGCCCAGGTGATCTTCATATGCGGAAAGAGGCCACCCATCTTGCGCATGTCCTGCTCGTCGCTCATGCCATGGATGACCGAGCCCGAGCCCAGGAACAGCAGCGCCTTGAAGAAGGCATGGGTGAACAGGTGGAATATCGCAACGCCATAGGCGCCGACACCCAGCGCGGCGAACATATAGCCCAGCTGCGAGCAGGTCGAATAGGCGATCACCCGCTTGATGTCATTCTGCACGAGGCCGATGGTGGCGGCGAAGAAGCAGGTGGTGGCGCCGATGAAGGTGACAAACCACAGAGCCGCCGGCGCATGCTCGAACAGGGGTGACATGCGCGCCACCAGGAACACGCCCGCTGTCACCATGGTCGCCGCATGGATGAGCGCCGAGACCGGGGTCGGGCCCTCCATGGCATCGGGAAGCCAGGTGTGCAGCAGGAACTGCGCCGACTTGCCCATGGCGCCCATGAACAGAAGCAGCGAAATCAGCGTGAGGGTGTCGATGTTCCAGCCGAGGAAGTGCAGCGTCTTGCCGACCTGTTCCGGGGCGCTCGCGAAGATCGTGTCGAATTCGATCGAGCCGAAGGCGACGAAGGCTGCGAAGATGCCCAATGCGAAGCCGAAATCGCCGACGCGATTCACCACGAAGGCCTTGATGGCGGCCGCATTGGCTGAATCCTTGTGGTACCAGAAGCCGATCAGCAGATAAGACGCAAGACCAACCCCCTCCCAGCCGAAGAACAGCTGGAGGAGATTGTCGGAGGTCACCAACATCAGCATGGCGAAGGTGAACAGCGACAGATAGGCGAAGAACCGCGTCGGGTGCGGATCATGCGACATGTAGCCGATCGAGTAGATGTGGACGAGCGAGGAGACGGTCGTCACCACGACCAGCATGACCGCGGTCAGGGTATCGATACGGAAGGCCCAATCGGCGACCAGGGTGCCGGAATGGACCCAGCTCAGCACATGCACCTTGTCGGTCGTGTGGCCGAGCGCCACCTGACTGAAGGCGATCCAGGACAGGACCGCGCAGATCACGAGCAGGGATGAGGTGATCACCTCCGCGGCGCGCGCCCCGATGAAGCGGCCGCCGAGGCCCGCGATCAGCGCACCGACGAGAGGCAGGAAGACGATCAAGGAATACATGGCGCCCCAGTCAGCCTTTCATCAGATTGATGTCTTCAACGTCGATCGTGCCGCGATTGCGGAAATGCACCACCAGGATAGCAAGCCCAATCGCCGCTTCGGCGGCGGCGACGGTCAGGACCAGCAGTGCAAAGATCTGTCCGACCAGATCGCCCAAGGAGGAGGAAAAGGCAACGAGATTGATGTTGACCGAGAGCAGGATGAGCTCGATCGACATCAGCATGATGATCACGTTCTTCCGATTGAGGAAAATTCCGAAGATCCCGATCGTGAACAGGATGGCTGCGACGATCAGGTAATGTGTGAGAGCGATCTCCATACGCTCAGATCCCCTGCCCAGGCTTCACTTTGCGGATTTCGATGGCGGTTGCAGGCCCGCGCGCGACCTGCTGGGTGATCGACTGCCGCTTCACATTCGGCTTATGCCGCAGGGTCAGCACGATCGCCCCGACCATGGCGATCAGCAACACGATGCCCGCCGCCTGGAAGAAGAAGACATAGCGCGTATAGAGCAGATGCCCGAGCGCCTCGGTATTGGTGACATTGGCAAGGGCCGGAACGGGCGCGGCCTTCAGGCCCAAGGCATCGGGCGCGAAGCTCCAGGTGCCCAGAACCATCACCAGCTCGACCAGCAGGATGAGCCCAAGCGTTGCGCCGATCGGCAGATATTGCAGCATGCCCCGGCGCAGGGCCGCGAAGTCGATGTCGAGCATCATGACCACGAACAGGAACAGGACGGCCACGGCGCCGACATAGACGACCACCAGGATCATCGCCAGGAATTCCGCGCCCAGCAGCAGAAACAGCCCCGCCCCGTTGAAGAAGGTGAGGATCAGAAACAGCACGGAATGGACCGGATTTCGCGCGGCGATCACCATCACCGCCGAGGCGATCGCCACGGCGGAGAACAGATAGAAGAACAGGGTGGCTACCGCCATGATTTCAGGTCCCGCTCAGATAGAATTCCCAGCATTCAGCGATAGGGCGCATCGAGCGCAATGTTGCGCGCCAGTTCACGCTCCCAGCGATCGCCATTCGCAAGCAGACGCTCCTTGGTATAGAGCAGCTCCTCACGCGTCTCGGTGGCGAATTCGTAATTCGGCCCCTCCACGATCGCATCCACCGGGCATGCCTCCTGGCAGAAGCCGCAATAGATGCATTTCACCATGTCGATGTCGTAGCGGGTGGTGCGCCGGGTGCCGTCATTGCGGCGCGGCCCCGCCTCGATGGTGATCGCCTGAGCCGGGCAGATCGCCTCGCAGAGCTTGCAGGCAATGCAGCGCTCCTCGCCATTGGGGTAGCGCCGCAAGGCATGTTCTCCCCTGAAGCGCGGCGATAGCTGCCCCTTCTCAAAGGGATAGTTGATCGTCGGCTTCGGCTTGAAGAAGTAGCGCATCGACAAGAAGAAGGCCGAAACGAATTCGGAGAGGAAGAGGGACCGGGCCGTCTGCGTCAGTGTCATTGTCGTCACTCGAATTCTCAGTCAATCGCGCATCACGCGCCGGTTCTCAATGTGCATCCGATGTAGAAGCCAAGGATCGGCATGATGACCAGACCGAACAGCTTAGCTGCCGTCAGCAGCACGGAAGGATCAATCCCGTGCTGCCCTGTGACCTTCGCCCGTTCATGCCGCCACCGGAGGCGCGGATAGATCAGACGATTCATCGCCGCGAAGAAGAGAAGCCCAAGCCACAGAAACAGGAAGCCGTAGATGAAGCTGTACACTGTTACTGTCACAGGCCCCTCCCCGCCTCACGGCGTCCAACCAAATGCGACCAGCACCCCCGCAACCAACACCACATAGATCAGCGACAGCGGCAGAAACACCTTCCAGCCCAGCCGCATCAGCTGGTCATAGCGGTATCGCGGCACCATGGCCTTCACCATGGCGATCAGGAAGAAGAACAGACACACCTTGAGGGTGAACCAGATGACGCCCGGCACCCAGGTGAAGGGCGCGAAGTCAAACGGCGGCAGCCATCCTCCCAGGAACATGATCGTCATCAGTGCGCACATCAGCACGATGGAGACATATTCACCGAGCATGAACAGGAGGAAGGGCGTAGAGGAATATTCCACCATGAAGCCCGCCACCAGCTCCGATTCCGCTTCCGGCAGATCGAAAGGCGGCCGGTTCGTCTCAGCCAGCGCCGAGATGAAGAACACCACGAACATCGGCAGCAGCGGCAGCCAGTACCAGTTGAGGAAGGACAGCCAGGGAAGCCCGACGGCACTTGCAAGGCCGGTCTGCTGGGAGCGCACGATATCGGTGAGGTTCAGCGACCCCGCACAGAGCAGCACGGTGATGATCACGAAGCCGATCGAGACTTCATAGGACACCATCTGCGCGGCCGAGCGCAGCGAACCAAGGAACGGGTATTTCGAATTGGACGCCCAGCCGCCCATGATAACGCCATAGACGCCCAGCGAGGAAATGGCGAAAATGAAGAGAATGCCCACGTTGATATCCGCAATCACCCAGCCATCGGACAGCGGCACCACGGCCCATGCGGACAAGGCGAGCACGCAGGTGATGAGAGGGGCGAGCAGGAAGACACCCTTATTGGCACCTGCCGGGATCACCACCTCCTTGAACACGAATTTGAGCAGGTCGGCGAAGGATTGCAGCAGGCCCCAGGGGCCCACGACATTCGGTCCCTTACGCAGCTGCACCGCCGCCCAGACCTTGCGATCGGCATAGAGCAGGTAGGCGATGAAAACGAGCAGGCAGACCAGCAGCGCGATGCTCTGCAGCGCTATGATCACCACGGGCAGGCCATATGTGTAGAGAAAGTCGCCCATTGTCCTATTCCGCCGCCACGAGCCGTTCGGCCCCCTGTCTCAATGCGCTGCACTCCGCCATGATCTTCGATGCCCGCGCAATCGGATTGCTGAGGTAGAAATCGCGGATACGGCTGGCGAAGGGTGCCTTGTCGATCGAACCTGCCGCCGCTTGGCCAAGAGCCTGCAGCCCTGCCGGATCGGCTGCCACGATCATATCCGTCTCGGCAAGATGCGGGGCGGCCTCGTAGATCCGGGCGCGCAGCTCGTCGAGATTGTTATAGTCGAGCGTCTTGCCGAGCACGTCGGACAGGGCACGCAGGATTGCCCAGTCCTCGCGGGCATCTCCTGGCGGGAAGGACGCTCGGCCCGCGACCTGAGGCCGGCCCTCGGTGTTGACATAAATGCCGGACTTCTCGGTATAGGTGGCGCCGGGCAGGATCACGTCGGCCCGATGAGCACCCCGATCACCATGGCTGCCCTGGTAGATCACGAAGGTGTTGCCCAGCTTGCTCGTGTCGATCTCATCGGCCCCGAGCAGGAAGAGCACGTCGAGCTCACCGGCTTCCGCGGCCTTGAGGATGGCGGGAGTTGCTCTTCCGCCCTCACCGGGGACGCAGCCAATATCGAGGCCGCCGACCCGTGCCGCCGCATCATGGAGCACGCAGAAGCCGTTCCAATCGTCCTTCACCGCACCCAGATCGAGGGCGAGCTTGGCGACACGGCCAAGAATGGCCTTGCCATCGGGCCGCGCTGTTGCCGCAGCGCCGAGGATGATCAGAGGACGCTTGGCGCTCCGAAGCACATCCAGGAAGCCGTGCTCGCCTTGCATGATTGCATCAAGGCTCTCGGGGCCCGCCCCGAGATAGGCATAGTCATAGGCGAGGTCGGCCCGCTCGCCGATCAATCCGATTTGCGCCTTGCGCTGACGCCAGGCCTTGCGGATGCGCGCATTGAGAATGGCGGCCTCCTTGCGCGGATTGGTGCCGATCAGAAGGATCGCATCAGCCTCATCAATACCAGCAATGGTCGCATTGAAGAGATAGGCGGCACGACCGCCGGCCTCCCCAAGCGCTGAGCCGTCCTGGCGACAATCGACGCTTGCCACGCCGAGCCGGGTCATCAGGTCTTTGAGGGCATAGAGCTCCTCAACCGCCTGGAGATCGCCGGCAATGGCCGCGATACGGTCCGGCGAGGCCGCCCCGATCCGCTCGGCAATCAGATTGAAGGCCTGCGACCAGTTTGCCGGCCGCAGGCGGCCATTCTCCCGGATATAGGGCCGGTCGAGGCGCTGGGTGCGCAATCCGTCCCAGACGAAGCGGGTCTTGTCGGAGATCCACTCCTCGTTGATGTCCTCATTGAGGCGCGGCAGGATGCGCATGACCTCGCGGCCACGGCAATCGACACGGATATTGGAGCCGACCGCATCCATGGCGTCGATTGTCTCGGTCTTGCGCAGCTCCCAAGGCCTCGCCTGGAATGCGTAAGGCTTCGAGGTGAGCGCGCCCACGGGGCATAGGTCGATCACATTGCCCTGAAGCTCCGAGCCCATGGCGTGCTCGAGATAGGTGGTGATCTCCATATCCTCGCCCCGACCAATCGCGCCAAGGTCCGGCACACCCGCCACTTCGGCGCTGAAGCGGACGCAGCGCGTGCAGTGGATGCACCGGTTCATGGAGGTCTTGACCAGCGGGCCGATATATTTGTCCTCGACCGCGCGCTTGTTCTCGGCATAGCGGCTGGCATCGACCCCATAGGCCATGGCCTGGTCCTGCAGGTCGCATTCGCCACCCTGGTCGCAGATCGGGCAATCCAGCGGGTGATTGATGAGCAGAAACTCCATCACCCCTTCCCGCGCCTTCTTCACGGTCTTGGAGCGGGTGATCACCTCCGGCGGCTCGCCATTGGGGCCGGGGCGCAGATCATTCACCGACAGGGCGCAGGAGGCCTGCGGCTTCGGCATGCCCTTCACCTCGACCAGACACATGCGGCAGTTGCCGGCGATGGTCAGCCGATCGTGATAGCAGAAGCGCGGGATCTCGACGCCGGCCAGCTCGCAGGCCTGCAGCACGGTCAGCCCGTTTTCGACTTCGACCTCTCGTGAATCGATGATCAGCTTCGGCATAATCTGTTCCTAGCGGCCAAACCGCGATTTTGTGTCAGCCACGGCCTTCCCCTATTCCGCCGCCACCAGCGCTGGTTCGCTGGTCGGGTTGGCGGTATAGGCATCGATGCGCCGCTCGATCTCGGGACGGAAATGGCGGATGAGGCCCTGAACCGGCCAGGCCGCCGCATCGCCCAGGGCGCAGATGGTGTGTCCCTCGATCTGATAGCTCACGTCCAGCAGCTGATCGATCTCGCGCTTGTGAGCCTGGCCGCGGGCCATGCGCTCGAGCACTCTCCACATCCAACCGGTGCCTTCGCGGCAAGGCGTGCATTGGCCGCAGGACTCGTGCTTGTAGAAATAGGCGATCCTGGCAATCGCACGCACGATGTCGGTGGACTTATCCATAACGATCACGGCTGCCGTGCCCAGGCCCGATTTCAGAGCGCGCAGGCTGTCGAAATCCATGGGCAGGTCTTCGCATTGCTCGGCCGGGATGCAAGGCACCGATGAGCCGCCCGGGATCACCGCCAGAAGATTGTTCCAACCGCCACGAACGCCGCCTGCATGTTTCTCGATGAGCTCCCGGAAGGGGATGCCCATCTCTTCCTCGACATTGCAGGGGGTATTCACATGCCCGGAGATGCAAAAGAGCTTGGTGCCGGTGTTATTGGGCCGTCCAAGCCCGGCAAACCAGGCGGCGCCCCGGCGCAGGATGGTGCCGGACACGGCGATCGATTCGACGTTGTTGACCGTGGTGGGCGCGCCATAGAGGCCGACATTGGCCGGGAAAGGCGGCTTCAGCCGCGGCATGCCCTTCTTGCCTTCCAGGCTTTCGAGCATGGCGGTCTCTTCACCGCAGATATAGGCCCCTGCCCCATGATGGACATAGAGGTCGAAGTCCCAGCCGTGGATGTTGTTCTTGCCGATGAGCCGCGCGGCATAGGCCTCGTCCACCGCCCGCTGCAGAGCCTCGCGCTCGCGGATGAACTCGCCGCGGATATAGACATAAGCCACATGCGCGCGCATGGCGAAGGAGGCGATCAGGGCCCCCTCGACCAGAAGATGTGGATCATGACGCAGGATCTCGCGATCCTTACAGGTGCCGGGCTCGGATTCATCCGCGTTGATCACGAGATAATGCGGCCGGTCGCCCACCTGCTTGGGCATGAAGGACCATTTAAGGCCCGTGGGAAAGCCCGCACCGCCGCGCCCGCGCAGACCCGAGGCTTTCATCTGCTCGATGATCCAATCCTGCCCCTGCTCCAGGAAGCCCTTGGTGCCGTCCCAGGCACCGCGCAGCATGGCAGCCTTGAGATCCGGGCTGTGGATCCCATAGAGATTGGTGAAGATGCGGTCCTTGTCAGCGAGCATGTGCGCCGATCCTCATTGCTTGCTGTCGCTGCCAGGCGCAGATCCGGCCTGGGGCGCCGCGCCCGGCGGGGTCGAGGCGCCAGCCGGAACATTGCCAACCTCGCGACGCTCCTCATCCGCCTTGGAGGCGTCGGTTCCGCGCGGTGCGCCCTTAGGCTTGCGCTCCCCGGTTTGTACGGATGCGGGCTTGGCCTTCTTGATCGGTGCCTGATCATCACCGTTGCCAAGGCTCTCGCCCGCCCAGACCTTGCGGTAGTTCCCATTGTAGAGATTGGGATCCTGGAGGGTGTTGGGGCCGCCCAGGGGCGCCGAGTTGATGCGGCCGTTCTGTGGTCCGGGCTTGGGCATTTTGCCTCCCCGCAACTCATCCAAAACCTTGGTCAGGCTTTCAGCGTCCAAGTCCTCGTAGAAATCGGCATTGATCTGCACCATGGGTGCGTTGGTGCAGGCGCCGAGGCACTCCACCTCCTGCCAGGAGAACAGCCCATCGGCGGTGACATGGCCGGGCTCGCCGATCTCTTTGCGACAGACCGCCTTAAGGTCGTCGGCACCGCGCAGCCAGCAGGGCGTCGTGCCGCAGAGCTGGACATAGTACCTGCCGACGGGGGACAGGTTGAACATGGTGTAGAAGGTCGCGACCTCGAGCACACGGATATAGGCCATGGACAGGAGGTCGGCGACGTAACGGATCGCCGGCTCCGGCAGCCAACCGCCAGACTGTTCCTGAGCACGCCAGAGCAACGAGATCACGGCGGAGGCCTGCCGGCCTTCCGGATATTTCGCGATGATCTGCTTGGCCCAACTCAGGTTCTCTGGCGAGAACTCAAAGGCCTCGGGCTGAATGGGATCAAGTCGTCTCACCGACATCGGTCAACGACCTCCACTGTTCTGAGTTGCGCCGCTCACCGGTCAACCTCACCGAAAACAATATCGAGCGACCCGAGGATGGCCGAAACATCCGCCAAAAGATGGCCGCGGCTCATATAGTCCATACCCTGCAAATGCGCGAAACCGGGCGCGCGGATCTTGCAGCGATAAGGCTTGTTGGTGCCGTCGGAGACGAGATAGACGCCGAACTCGCCTTTCGGCGCTTCAACGGCGGCATAAACCTCCCCTTCCGGCACGTGATAGCCTTCGGTGTAAAGCTTGAAATGGTGGATGAGCGCTTCCATCGAGCGCTTCATCTGGCCGCGCTTGGGTGGAACCACCTTGCGATTCTCGGAGGAAACCGGCCCCTGCCCTTGGGATGAGCGCAGCTTCTCCAGGCATTGCTTCATGATCTTTACGGATTCCCGCATCTCCTGCATGCGGATGAGGTAACGATCATAGCAGTCGCCGTTCTTGCCGATGGGAATGTCGAAATCAAAATCGCCGTAACATTCATAGGGTTGCGATTTGCGCAAATCCCAGGCCGCGCCGGAACCACGGACCATCACGCCGGAGAAGCCCCAGGCAAAGCAATCCTCAAGGCTGATCACGCCGATATCGACGTTGCGCTGCTTGAAAATGCGGTTTTCCGTCAGCAGCCCCTCGATATCATCGAGGACCTTCGGGTGGTTCTCGCAGAAGGCCCAAATGTCATCGAGCAGTGCGTTCGGCAGGTCCTGGTGCACGCCACCCGGTCTGAAATAGGCCGCATGCATGCGCGAGCCGGACGCACGCTCGTAAAAGAGCATCAGCTTCTCGCGCTCCTCAAAGCCCCAAAGCGGCGGGGTCAAAGCACCCACGTCCATGGCCTGGGTGGTCACATTGAGGAGATGGGACAGAAGCCGGCTGATCTCGGCATAGAGAACACGAATGAGCTGGCCGCGAATCGGCACCTCCAGCCCGAGCAGCTTCTCAGTGGCCAGAGCGAACGCATGCTCCTGGCTCATGGGCGCCACATAATCGAGCCTGTCGAAATAGGGCACGGCCTGGAGATAGGTCTTGTACTCGATCAGCTTCTCGGTGCCACGATGCAGGAGACCGATATGCGGATCGACCCGCTCGACCACCTCGCCGTCGAGTTCGAGCACAAGGCGCAGCACGCCGTGAGCCGCAGGATGCTGCGGCCCGAAATTGATCGTGAAGTTGCGGATGTCGTGCTCTGCCATGATCAGCTCGGCTGCTTTGCCTTCTCATCTCCGGGCAGGAGGTATTCCGCACCTTCCCAGGGACTGGTGAAATCGAAGTTGCGAAATTCCTGCTGCAGCTTCACCGGTTCATAGACCACGCGCTTCTGGTCCTCGTCATAGCGAAGCTCCACATAGCCGGTGAGTGGAAAGTCCTTGCGCAGCGGGTGACCCTGGAAACCGTAATCGGTGAGGATGCGGCGAAGATCGGGATGGCCTGTGAACAGAATGCCGTAGAGGTCGTAGGCCTCGCGTTCGAACCAATTGGCGCAAGGGAAAAGTTCGACAACGCTGGGCACCGGCTTTTCTTCATCCGTCTCGGTCTTCACCCGGATGCGCGCATTCTGATAAGGACTGAGCAGATGGTAAACTACGTCGAAACGGCGCTCGCGCTCGGGATGGTCGACGCCACAAAGGTCGATCAGCACCGCAAAGCGCAGCCGCGGCTCATCGCGCAGGAACCGCAGCACACGAAGGATGTGTTCCGGCTCCGCCTTCACGGTCAGCTCGCCATAATCAGTGCTTGTCTCGGTGAGGAGCCCGCCGATGCCATTCGCGATGACCTCGCGGATCTCGGTCAGGGTCTCGTCAAGCTGTGCCGGCACATCGCTCATGGTCTGTCCTAGCGCTCGATCGTTCCCGTGCGGCGGATTTTGCGCTGCAGCTGAAGCACGCCATAGAGCAATGCCTCTGCCGTGGGCGGGCAGCCCGGCACGTAGATGTCTACCGGCACGATCCGGTCGCAGCCGCGCACCACCGAATAGGAATAATGGTAATAGCCGCCGCCATTGGCGCAGGAGCCCATGGAGATGACGTAACGCGGCTCAGGCATCTGGTCATAGACCTTGCGGAAGGCCGGGGCCATCTTGTTGCACAGAGTTCCTGCGACGATGATCACGTCCGACTGCCGCGGCGTGGCGCGTGGAGCAAAACCGAATCGCTCACAGTCATAGCGCGGCATCGCCATCTGCATCATCTCGACGGCGCAACAGGCAAGCCCGAAGGTCATCCAATGCAGCGAGCCGGTGCGTGCCCAATTGATGAGATCGTGCGAGGCTGTCACCAAAAAGCCGCGATCGGCAAGTTCATTGGAAATCTCGGTGAAGAACGGATCCGGCGTCTGCCCACCGGCCGGCGCAGGGCGCGTGACGGCGGTCACAGCGCTGCTGTTGGGGGTGCTGATCAATCCCATTCCAGGGCTCCTTTACGCCATTCGTAGATAAATCCGATGGTCAGGACACCGAGAAACACCATCATCGACCAGAAGCCGGCGACACCAATCTCGCCGAGTGTAATCGCCCAGGGGAAGAGAAAGGCCACTTCCAGATCGAAGATGATGAACAGAATGGCGACGAGATAAAACCGAACGTCGAACTTCATGCGGGCATCGTCGAAAGGCGCGAAGCCGCATTCATAGGGCGAGACCTTTTCGGGATCTGGCTTCCGGATCGCAATGATGAAAGCCGACAGCATCAGAGCAAGCCCGATGATCAGGCAGAGCCCCATGAAGATCACAATCGGCAGATAGTTAGAGAGCAGTTCCAGCATCTGCACAAACCTGTCGGTTCCCAAAACAGCCGCCAGAAGCGGGTTTACGCGCCGTCCTAGCGCAGGGATTGCAGGGGTGCAACCCCCCGCCGCCTAGCCTTGCGCCCATCGGCCGGTTTACCCACCTCAGGCCCGCCTGCCATGACACTCCGCCCCACGCCGGAGACCATCGCCAGCCTGACCGCTAGGTAAACTTTGTTGCGACAGATTGGAAGGGTTTCAAAGAAGACGAATGCCCATATCCGACCCGCGCTGGCCGCAGAGCTACTGGCTCGTCCAGTTATTCCGCGGCTTTTGGGCTGCCCCCGGCTGAACACGCGCGCCCTCCTGCGACTCTTTGGCCGCAAGCAGAGCGCCCTGGCATTTCCTCGAGACGACCTTGCGATGGTCGATCAAACATTGCAGCGCCTTCATGCCATCACCAGTCGGCGGCACGGCGGCGCAGAACCGCATATAATCGGTCCCGCAGGCTTTTTTAACCATGCTCTTCACATCCTGTGCATGGCCGTTCGCCGCAAACAAAACAAGCAGGCCGACCGATAGAATCACGCGGGTCATCATGAGCACTCTCTTACTGAGCGGCGTCAAACTGCTCGGCGAGTGTAACCGATTTGCGGCGCCCTACCATTCAAGTTCTGGACTCGCCCGCTCTGCGGTGAAGCAGCTTTCGGCGAAGAGAGCCCCCTCAGTCCCAGGAGGATCCCTCAGGCGCCCGATAGAGCTGGGTGTTCAGAGGATTGTCGAGATCGACGGTCGAATAGCCAAGCGGCCTGCCCGTGAAGTAGATGCGCTCGACAATACTCCCCCGCCCGCTCTGTGCCTTGAGGCTCTTGCGGTGCTGCTGACTGCTGCCCGCCGGCAATGTCGCCGTGCCGAACGGCTCCCAGACCGCGGAGCCTGCCGCTCGATACGCCCTGAGGTAAAGCGCGCCGCCGCTTTGCTGGGCGCGTATGATATAGCGATTGCCGTTATATTCGAAAATTGGGTTGCGCTCGGCCGACGCAGCAGGCCCGCCGCCGCTGAGGCCTATGGCTGTCGCGCAGATGAGCGCCGCGAGCTCCGCAAGCCCGCGCATACGTCTTGCCATCATCATCTCCGATAAGATCCGCTGCAGGGGGAGATGGCCATCGCACGGACCTGCGCCAAGGGTGGCGAAATGGCGCGAATTGCGCGGCGAAGCGCTCGTGCTGCTCTGCCTTGCTGGATCAGCAGATCGTCTCACGCCGGTGCGGGCGCCAAGACCTGCCCCGGCCTGAAGCTCTGGAACCGTTCCGGTGGAAGGCCGGCAGCGGCGATGGCAGCGGCCAAGCGCTCCGCTGGCTCGGCGATGGGCTCGGCCGTAAGCTGGAACGTGCCCCAATGATGGCCGACGGCCTGCTCGGCCTCGCAATCCAGGAAGATCTGCACAGCCTCTTCCGGCGAAACATGTGCATCGCGCATGAACCAGCGTGGCTCATAGGCGCCGATGGGAATGAGGGCCAGGCGCGGTGGCCCAAAGTCACGGGCAATATCGCGGAAAATGGCCCCGTCGCCATAGGCGGTATCCCCGATATGATAGACGGTGCCGATATCGGATTGGAAGACATAGGCGCACCACTGCGCCATCCGCTTGTCAAAAAGGCCGCGAGCGGACCAGTGATAGGACGGCTTCAGATGAATTCTCAGCCTCGGACTGATCGCGACCTCGTCGTTCCAGCCGTGGGCTTCCGGTGCGATCTCCGGGGCAAAGCGGCGGATAATGGTGTCATTGCCCAAGGGCACGATCATCCGGGGACGGAAGCGGCGATGCAGCTCGATGACCGTATGCCGATCAAGGTGGTCGTAGTGATTGTGGGTGATCAGCACGAGATCGATCGGCGGCAGATCCTCCCAGGCAATTCCCGGCGGGTTCACGCGCTTCGGCCCCAGCCGGCGAAACGGGCTTGCGCGTTGCGACCACACCGGATCAACCAGAATGTTGGTGCCTGCCATCTGAATGAGGAAGGACGCGTGCCCGATGAGGGTTACCCGCAGGTCTTCGACCCGTTGAGGCGGCACATCCCGGAAGGGGCTTGGATAGTGCTCCGGCCATTGGGAGCGCTCCACCTCAAAGAGCAGCCGATAGGTGTCCGCGAGCGACTTGTCGCGCGGTTGCACGGCCGTGCGAAATCTCAGGCCGTCAAATTCCGTGGTCTGAGGTCCGACATAATAGGGATTGCGCCGCCGCCAGAAAATCGCCGTCACCTGCTGATGCGCCTGAAGCCGCCCGTCGATAGAAGCCGATTAATGCAGGATCTGGCTCAAGAAAAGCCTCGTGCGCTCGCTGCGCGGGTTGGTGAAGAACTCCTTCGGCTCGTTCTGCTCGATGATCTGGCCTTCATCCATGAAGATGACACGGTTCGCCACCTGGCGCGCAAAGCCCATCTCGTGGGTCACACAGAGCATGGTCATGCCGGATTGCGCGAGATCGACCATCACGTCGAGCACTTCCTTGATCATCTCCGGATCAAGGGCCGAGGTCGGCTCGTCGAACAGCATGATGCGCGGATTCATGCAGAGTGCCCGGGCGATCGCCACGCGCTGCTGCTGACCGCCCGACAGCTGACCTGGATATTTATGGGCCTGCTCGGGGATCTTGACCCGCTCGAGATATTTCATCGCCAGCGCTTCGGCATCCTTCTTCGGCATCTTCCGGACCCAGATGGGCGCCAGGGTGAGATTTTCCAGGATGGTGAGATGCGGGAACAGGTTGAAATGCTGGAAGACCATGCCGACCTCGCGGCGGATCTCGTCCACCTTCTTGAGATCATCGGTCAGCTCAATGCCATCGACGATGATCGTGCCGCTCTGGTGCGCCTCCAGGCGATTGATGCAGCGGATCAGGGTCGACTTGCCGGAGCCCGATGGCCCGCAGATCACGATGCGCTCACCCTTGTAGACGGTGAGATCGATGTCGCGCAGGACGTGAAAGTCGCCGAACCACTTGTTCATCTTCGAGATCTGGACTGCGATATCCTGCTTGCCGTCCGCGCCGGAGGCGTGGCCTGAGCTTTCGGCAAGTGCTGGAGCGACATCGGCCATGAGATCCTCAGCGGTTGGAGCCTGCGCCCAATCGGCGCTCGATGAACATCGAGTATCGGCTGATTGAAAAGCAGAAAAGCCAGAAAATCAATGCAACTGCGAAATAGCCGGTGGCGGCGGTCTGCGGGGTTGACCAGTTCGCATCGGCAAGGCCCGCATGCAAAATGCCAAGCAGGTCGAATATGCCGATAATGCTCACGAGCGTCGTGTCCTTGAAGAGCGAGATGAAGCTGTTCACGATGCCGGGAATGACGATGCGCAGGGCCTGGGGCAGGATGATGAGCTGCATCTTGCGCCAATAGCCAAGGCCCAAAGCTTCGGCGGCCTCATATTGACCCTTCGGGATCGCCTGCAAGCCGCCACGGATGACCTCGGCCATATAGGCTGCGGTGAACAGCGCAACGCCGATCAGCGCCCTGAGCAGCTTGTCGACCGATGCCCCCTCGGGCATGAAGAGCGGCAGCATCACGCTTGCCATGAAGAGAACAGTGATCAGGGGCACGCCGCGCCATAATTCGATGAAGATCACCGAGAACAGCCTGACCACGGGCAGGTGCGAGCGCCGGCCAAGCGCAAGCAGGATGCCAAGCGGCAGGGAAGCCACCATGCCGGTAATGGCCACCACCAGCGTGACCGTCAGCCCACCCCAGAGCGAAGTCTCTACATGGGTCAGGCCGAAATTGGCGCCCAGAACGAAATAAAGCAGCACGAGGCATATGGCGGCGATGATCCAGGCACGGAAGGCCGGGGCAAATTCGATGATGTCCGCCCCCTTGCTCAGGAGCAGGATCACGAGCAGGGCAAGGCCGAGCATGGTCGCCAGCCAGATCCAGCGTGTGGCATCGATATCGAAATTGCCGCCACCAAGCAGGATCAAGGTGATCACGGGAAAGATCGCGAGCAGGTAGATCGCATTGGCCCGCTTGAACGGCATTCGCGGGATCATCATGGGCACGAGGCCGACAGCGCCCAGGATGAAGACGAGATTGACCCGCCAGCGTTCATCCGTGGGATAAAGGCCGTAGATCCATTGGGGAAACTTGGCGCGGACAAAAGCCCAGCACGCCCCGGCCGGCAGGTTCGGATCAGTGCTCAGGCAGGCTTCACGATTATCGCCCGACCAGACGGCCCGCAGGATGGCCCAGTCGATCACCAGGGAGGCGATTTCGTAAATGAGATAAAGGCCGATAAGGGTGAGCAAGGCATTGAACCAGCTCGAAAACAGATTGGCATGGATCCAGCCGAGAATGCCGCGATCGGTCACAGGGGCAGGCCGTGGAGCAATCGGCGCGGCCTGGACGAAGCTTGCCGCCTGCTTCTCGACGGGTCCGCCGGTCATAGGCTTGGCGCTCCCTTCAGGGCCATGCGCGCATTGAACCAGTTCATGAAGCCCGAGGTCAGCAGGCTGAGGGAGAGATAGACGGCCATCCAGAGGGAGATCACCTCGACTGCCTGACCCGTCTGGTTGAGGATCGTGCCGCCGGTTGCGACCACATCGGGATAGCCGATGGCAACCGCAAGGGAAGAGTTCTTGGTCAGGTTCAAATATTGATTGGCGAGAGGTGGAATAATGACCCGCAGGGCCTGGGGCAACACGATCAGGCGCAATGTGGTGCTCTCATGGAGGCCGAGAGCATGTGCCGCCTCCGTCTGCCCCTTGCTCACCGACTGAACGCCGGCGCGGACGATCTCGGCGATGAAGGCCGCGGTGTAAATGGAGAGCCCAAGGAAAAGCGCCGTGAACTCCGGAATGACGTTCAGCCCGCCCACGAAATTGAAGCCCTGCAGCACGGGGTAGTCGAGGGAGACGCCCAAGCCAGTGATGAAGGCGGCAACCAAGGGCAGACCAAGGATGAGACCGAGCGAAGCGGCAAGCCTGGGGGGCATCCGCCCCGTCCGCTCCTGCACCCGACGGGCATGAGTCCCATAGAGAACGGAGAGGAGAATCCCGCCGGCAAAAGCTGCCATCACCCACGTGATTCCCTGGCCGAAGATCGGATAGGGCACATAGAGGCCGCGATTGTTGAGAAAGGCCGCATCCGCGATCGCTATGCTCTGGCGCGGTGCGGGCATGGCCTTGAGCACCGCCCGATACCAGACGAACAGCTGAAGAAGTAGCGGGATGTTGCGGATGATTTCCACATAGGCCGTCCCGATCTTGGCAATCAGCCAATTGCTGGACAGGCGCATGATGCCGACGATGAATCCGATCACCGTGGCCAAAACAATCGAAAGCCCCGCAACCAGAATGGTGTTGAGCAGGCCGACGATGAAGGCCCGCCCGTAGCTCGAGACTTCGGAATAGGGAATGAGCGTCTGAATGATGCCGAAGCCGGCGGTGCTGTCGAGGAAGCGATAGCCCGAGGCGATGTGCCGTTGGCGCAGATTGGTGATGGTGTTGTCGATGATCTCCCAAGCGAACCACGCGACCACGGCCAGCAGAAGCGCCTGAATGAGCACGCCGCGCACCTGCGGATTGTGCCACAAGCGGAAATGGCCGCTGCGGAGGCCTGGCCGTTCAGAGGCAGCGCTCATCCATCATCTTCCCAGCCCCATGCGACCAGCCCTGCTCAAGCCGGCCACTCTCTGCGAGGCGCTGCATCACTTCAGCCTGCCTCGCGCTCGTGACGACCCCAGTTTGGCTGCGGTCCAAACTGGCCATCGTCACCACAGTGCCGCGAGCGAAGGTCTAAGGCCCGACGCTCGCGTTGCTTGCCGGATAGGGTTCAGCGGATTGGCGGGGCGAACTGAATGCCCCCCTTGTTCCAGAGGGCGTTGAGGCCACGGGCAATCTTCAGCGGCGTGTCGGGCCCGATATTCCGGTCAAAGACCTCACCGTAATTGCCGACCTGCTTGACGATGTTATAGGCCCAGTCATTGCTCAGGCCGATGCTGGTGCCGAAGTCGCCTTCCAGGCCGAGCAGACGACGGATCTCCGGATTGGTGGACTCCTTCATCTCGTCGACATTCTGCGAATTGACGCCCAACTCCTCCGCGTTGATCTGCGCAAAGAGGGTCCACTTCACGATATTGAACCATTGCGGATCGTTCTGGCGGACAACGGGGCCCAATGGCTCCTTCGAGATGATCTCGGGCAGGACCACATGCTCGTCCGGATTGGCAAGCTTCAGCCGGGTGGAATAGAGGCCAGACTGATCGGTGGTCAGTACGTCGCAGCGACCGGAATCATAGGCCTGGTTCACCTCGTCGTTATTCTCGAAGGCAACCACCTGGTAGGTCATGTTGTTGGCACGGAAATAATCCGCGAGGTTGAGCTCGGTGGTGGTTCCGGTCTGGGTGCAGACCGAAGCGCCGTTGAGCTTGAGTGCGCTGTCGACATTCAGGGATTTCCGGACCATGAAGCCCTGGCCGTCATAGTAGTTCACGCCGACAAAGCTCAGGCCCAACGCGGTGTCGCGCTGCATCGTCCAGGTCGAGTTGCGCGCCAGGAGATCGATCTCGCCCGATTGGAGAGCCGTGAAGCGCTCCTTTGCCGAAAGCGGTGAATATTTGACTTTGTTGGGATCACCGAAGACGGCCGCCGCCACGGCCCGGCAGAAATCCACATCGAGACCGGACCAGTTGCCCTTGTCGTCGGGAAAGCCGAAGCCGGGCAGGCTGGGATTGACGCCGCATTGAATGAAACCCTTGGCCTTCACATCATCGAGGGTGGCCGCGGACGCGGCGGTCGCGACACTCAGCCCCAATGTCGCACCCAATATCACTGATATCAGCGGTCTCTTCATCATCTGTCCCTTTTGTATTCGGGTACATGGCCTTTGATCCGCGCCCCTGATACGGACCGTTCCCCCAAGAACCGAGTTGCCCTGGCCAATTCCCCTGGCCGGCTGCTTCTGATGAGCAGGACACGAGCCTCCTTGCAAAGCAATCGGAACTGAATTTAGATCCGGGGTCAAGAGGATCGATTGTCCAATTGCCGGCGAGCCACCCCGAGCTTCGAAGTATTTCCCAGAGCCTTCGTAGAAATTCCGCCAACAGCTCTGGCAAACGGACGGAACAAATTGCGATGTCGAACAAAAACGGCCGATTTCAGGGATGTTCTCCAGAAACGAAGCTGTTAAAGTCTGGTGGAGAATATACGGAACACGGCTTCGTGAACCCGGCGATCTATCGTGGCTCAACCATACTCTTCTCCGACCTTGACGCCCTGCACAACAGAAACCAGGCCTATCTTTATGGCCGTGACGGCGGGCCCACCCATCGCGCGCTGGAGCAGGCCATTGCGACCTTAGAAGGGGGGCACACCGCCCTGCTCTGCCCTTCCGGCCTTTCGGCCATCACCACGGCCCTGCTTTCGCTGGTGTCGGCGGGCGACCATGTGCTGATGACCGACTCGGTCTACCGGCCGGCGCGCTATTTCTGCGATCATGTGCTCAAGCGGCTTGGGGTTGAAACCGAATATTACGACCCTCTCATCGGCGGTGATATCGCCCGCCTGATCCGCCCCAATACGCGGCTCGTCTATACGGAACAGCCGGGCTCCCAGACGATGGAGGTTCAGGACCTGCCGGCGATCGCACAGGCGGCCCATGCCCGCAACGTCCTGGTCGTCCTTGACAATACCTGGGCGACGGGCCGGTTCTTCAACGCCTTTGCCCATGGGGTCGATGTGGTCGTGACGGCGGGCACCAAATATTACAGCGGGCATTCGGATGTGATGCTGGGTGCCATCATCGCCTCGAAAGCGGCGGCACGCCAGATGGCGGCGGGGCACCATGCGCTTGGCCCCTGCGTGAGCCCGGATGACGCATTCCTCGTGCTGCGGGGCTTGCGAACGCTGGATGTACGGCTGAAGCAGCATATGGCCAACGGGTTGACAGTCGCGCGTTGGCTGCAGAACCGCCCCGAGGTCGAGCGGGTGCTCTATCCAGCCTTGCCCGATGACCCGGGCCATGGTCTTTGGGCGCGCGATTTCACGGGCGCGACGGGGCTGTTCTCGGTGATCCTGAAGCCGGTCTCCGAGCAGGCGCTCGCCAATATGCTGAACGGCATGAGCCTGTTCGGGATGGGCTATAGCTGGGGCGGCTATGAAAGCCTGATCGTGCCTTTCGATCCCTCGGGCTATCGCACAGCCACTCCGTGGCAAGCAGCCCCTGCCCTTCGCCTTCATATCGGTCTTGAGGCGACAGAGGATCTCATTGCCGATCTCAAGGCGGGCTTCGCGCGGCTTGGAGGCGTTTGCTAAGGACCCATATGCTATTGATCAGGGATCGCCCTGCCCTACTTATGCGGGGACATGTTTTCGAGGAGACCCCTTGTGAGATCGTGGCTTTCCCTCATCGGTGCCGCTTTGGTGCTCGCCACAACAATCGCAGCTCCCGCGAGGGCCAGTGATGATCCGGAGTTGATCTTCAAGCGCTCCACGGTGTGGAAGCTTCTCTCGCCCGACGCCAAGCTTGCGACCTATGTGCTGGATGATCCGCTGGTTCAGGGGGTCGCCTGCTATTTCACCGTTCCGGAAAAGGGCGGGTGGATCGGCTGGGCGGGGCTTGCGGAAGAGCTGTCCAATGTGTCAATCGCCTGCCGGCAGGTCGGGCCCATCAGCTTCCGCGGCAATTTCGAACAGGGCTCGGACATGTATCGCCAGCGGCGCTCGCTCTTCTTCAAGAAGATGCAGATCGTGCGCGGCTGCGATGCCAAACGGAATACGCTTGTCTATCTCGCCTATACGGACAAGCTGATCGAGGGCAGCCCGCAGAACTCGACCTCGACCGTCCCGATCGTACCGTGGGGCACGAGCCAGGACGTGCCGAAATGCGCCGACTACCTGACCGACTGACGACCTGACCTGCCCTCCCCTTGCGGTCTCGGGCGAGGCAGGAGCTCAGGCGCATGTTATTGTGGGCTCAAGGGCAATGCTTCTCGACTCTGGATCCAATCCGCCGCTCCAGGGGTTTATTCCTAGGGCGGTTTGCTTCTCTTAGGAAAGTGAAGCCGCTCTGGAGTCTTTGCCTGATCGCATTTTCTTCGCGAACCGGTACCACTTCGCTCGAAAATGCTCTGGCGAGACGCGTATTCGTCAGGAGACCCAATGGCCGAACCGCCGTTGCCGCGATTTAATCCTTCGGCCGGCGCGCTTTCTGATAATCCGCTGCTGACGGCGGTCGCCGTCATGCTGGGGGTTGTGACCCTCTATTTCGGCCAGGACATTTTCATCCCATTCGCGCTGGCCATTCTTCTGGCCTTCGTGCTGGCGCCCGTCGTGAACTGGTTGCGGCGATTGAGGTTGCCGCGCCTTCCCGCGGTGCTGATCGCGGTGACTTTCGCCTGTTTCGTCATTGGCGCCGTTTCTCTGGTTGTGGGCGCGCAACTGGTGCAGCTTGCGGAAAACATTCCGCGCTATCAGACCAATATCAAAGACAAGATCAACGCCTTCAGCCCTGGAGATGGCGAACGCGGCATTCTAGGCAGGCTCTCCACAACTCTGCGCGAGATCACGCGAGAGATCACGGATACGGATGATATCGTCACGGCGCCTGATCCGACCGAGGCGCAATCTGCCGAGCCCAAACCTGTTCCGGTCATCGTCGAATCAACCGAAACACCACCCCTTGAACTCTTGCAGACGGTGGCTCTGCCGCTGATCGAACCGCTGATCACCGGCGGCATCGTGATCGTGTTCCTGGTCTTTGTCCTGCTGCAACAGGACGACCTACGCGACCGCTTCATCAAGCTGGTGGGCAAGGGCGACCTGCAGGGCAGCACGGAGGCCCTGAATGAGGCCGCAAGCCGTGTGAGCCGGTACCTGCTGATGCAGCTCACCATCAACCTGACCTACGGCATTCCGATCGGCATCGGCCTGTTTTTCATCGGGGTCCCCAATGCGGTGCTCTGGGGGCTGCTCGCGGCCGTGCTTCGGTTCATTCCTTATCTCGGCCCGTTTCTCGGCGCGCTCTTCCCCATGGCGCTGGCCTTCGCGGTCGACCCCGGCTGGTCGATGCTGTTCTGGACACTGGCCCTCTACCTGGTCGTCGAGCTGATCAGCAACAATGTCATGGAGCCGTGGCTTTACGGCTCGAGCACGGGGCTGTCATCGCTCGCGGTACTGCTCGCAGCGATTTTTTGGACGACGCTTTGGGGGCCGGTGGGGCTGGTGCTCGCCACGCCGCTGACGGTCTGCCTCATCGTGATCGGCCGATATGTGCCGCAGCTCCAGTTCCTCGGGGTGCTCTTGGGCAGTGATCCGGTGCTCGAACCGGAGGAGCGGCTTTATCAGCGCCTGTTGTCGGGCAATACGGATGAGGCGGTCGAGGTGGCGGAGCGCTATATCGATGAGCATTCGCTCGCCGCCTTCTATGATGATGTGGCCATCCCCGCCCTTAGGCTTGCCCAGAGCACCGGGCCGCAGCAGGCCGCAGATCTTGCCAATCGTCGGCTGATCGCCCAGGGGATGCTCGAGCTTGTGGAGGAAATCGAAGACTACGAGGACGACGAGCTTCTCGCCGAATTGCCTGATCAGCCCGTTCGCGTGCTCTGCATTGGCGGTCGCACGGAACTTGATGCTGCGGCAGCAGCCATGGTTGCCCAGCAGCTCAATGCGCTCGGAATTGGTGCCGCGGTCCTGTCGCCTGCAGCAATCAACCAGGAAGGGCTCACGCAGCTGAAGCTTGAGGGTGTGGAAGCGGTCTGCCTGTCCTATCTCTCCGCGCGTCCACACGTGTTTGCCCGCCAGATCTGCCGCCGGCTGCGCCGCAAGTCACCCGGCCTGAAGGTTGTCATCGGCATGTGGGGTGCCGCGCCGGATGCGGGAGGATCCACCGAGATGCTCGATAAAATCGGGGCTGATGTCATCTCGGCATCGGTCACCGCGGCCGTCGAGGCGGTTCGCGCCATGCTGGGGCATGGCCGGGAGGTGCAAGAGGGACCAGATCTAGCCGCCGAAATTACGCCGGGACCGCTGGCGACAACGGCGCCTGCCTCTTGAGGCGAGTAGACGCAGGGAGGAGGCGATCAAAAAGATCCTCGGACTGCCCTCCTTGGACCTTCGTTCAGCCTACCGTCCGTTACCAAAAATCGCGTGGTGAACGCGATGGCCCGGGCGCAAGCCGATCTTGCGGCTAAGCCCGCCACGCACTTCGAGCACTGCGAGCACATCCCCATGGGAGGAGATTAAATCCTCGGAGAATGGCACCGTATTGGCGGCGATCCTGTGGATCACGCCATCGCTCCGAATGAAGATCATGTCGAGCGAAATCTTGGTGTTCCGCATCCACATGGTCACCGGCAAGGGCTGGTCCCAGACAAAGAGCATGCCCCGTGCCTCGGGCAACTCGTCACGGTTCATGAGACCCTTTTCCCGCTGCTCCGGCGTGCGCGCAACCTCCACATTGATCACGACGAAATCATCATCGGCCGCCAGGGTCACCGCTTCGAGCGGCGTCGTGTCGTCGGGCGCCTGCTGTGCGGCGGGCTGCCCAGGCTGCACCTGGGCGGATCCCGATTGGGCAAGTTGCATCCCCGATGTTTCGGCGAGCGTCACTGACGGACGAAACAGTATGGCGGTGAACGCGATGCCCACCGCCGTAAGCAGCCGCGCAAATCCCGGCGCTGGCTCATTCATGTCTTGCCTCACGAGGTCTCTCGCCTCAAGACGCCGGCGGCGCTCCGTCCGGCCCAGGCAGGGCCACTTCAGCCGCCATCAAACCCTTCGGCCCCGTGCCGAATCTCACCAGAACTTCCTGATCCGGATGCAACTCGGAAATCTCATGTTTCCGAAGGGTCTCCATATGAATGAATATATCGGGCGATCCGTCACCAAAGGTTAAGAAGCCAAATCCGCGCACCCGATTGAACCACTTGACCCGCGCCGGGCTCCAGTCGCTGGTCGGGGTCACCGTCACATGCGTGCGCGGCGCCCTCGGTGGCGGCTGGATCGCGGTGGTGGTGTCGATGGCGAGAACGCGAAGTGCCTGAAATCCTTTTTGACGGCGCACCGCCTCGCAAATCACGCGCGTCCCTTCCAGGACAGCGCCATAGCCGTCCCGCTTGAGGCAGCTCAAATGCAGCAGCACATCGGGCATGCCGTTATCGGGAATGACGAAGCCATAGCCCCGCACCATGTCAAACCATTTCACGAAACCCGAGATGCGGATCACCTCGACTGGCGTTTCGTCGCTCATTTCAATAGCTTGTTGCACTCGTTCCACGTGGCAAGGCCCCCTAAGCCCGCAGCCTACGCTGATCGTCCAGTTTGTTCTCGGTTCCGCCGCTGACGCCGAATTGGGTCTGTCGACCATGCCCGGCGCATCCGTTCTCAACCACACGACCGCGACCCGCCCTCAAATCTCTCGCAAAAGACGCAAGGGCCTGCATCGCCCCTTAATCACCGCTTAAGAGTTTGGAGCAAGTGGCGCTGCTTTGTATAGCCCTCCGCCCGCCCGGAAAGAGAAAAAGGTCCTATGGCCGTTTTTATGCAACGCCAAGTCGAGTGCCCACAGGGTGACAGCGCCGAAAAGCCCGGCAAATCCGGCATATATTGCAACGAGAAGATACTGTTTTACTCCTCATACAGACAGCAAATCGACATGATCACCCCTTCAAGCGAGAGTTGATATATTGACTTATTGAAAGCCTTCGTCCCTGTTCTTCCGCATTGTTACAGTTGCTTTACAGGCGACGGGGCGTGACCAGTCTCCATCCCCCGTCGCAGAGGCCCGGTTTCTCAACCAGACGGACAGGTTGCGCGGAGCCCCTCAGATCCGCATGTTGGGCTTCTATCTGATCTGGAGTGTCCGCTCATGAGATTCCTACACACCATGGTCCGCATCAGCGACGTCGACAAATCACTCGATTTCTATTGTAACAAGCTTGGCCTGGTTGAGCGGCGCCGCCACGAGGTGCCGGCCGGCCGCTACACGCTCATCTTCCTGTCTGCGCCGGATGACCATGGTCCGGAGCTCGAGCTGACCTATAACTGGGATCCAGAGGCCTATGGCGAGGGCCGCAATTTCGGGCATCTCGCCTATGAGGTGGAGAATATCTATGACGTCTGCGCAAGGCTTGCAGCACAAGGCGTGACCATCAACCGCCCGCCACGGGATGGTCGCATGGCTTTCATCCGCTCGCCCGACAATATCTCCATCGAACTGCTGCAGAAGGGCGAGGCTTTGCCCAAGCAAGAGCCGTGGGCGTCAATGCCCAATACGGGTCACTGGTGACCGCTGGTAACCAAAAATAAAGATTAGTCGAAATCTTGCCGTTCTTTCCTGATATCAAAACCAAGAGAGCGGGGTTTGGAACAAGAGGGGTGGTTTTGAAGGAGAGGCTCATGATCGTGACCCGCACCTTGTCGGTGACGACGGCGCTGATCGTAACGGCCGTGCTTTTCGCAATTGGATCAGCTCACGCCGGCATTCTCGGCTGAGCAGACAGAGTTGTCAGGGTCTTGGCTGCGGCTTTCCGCTGCCTCCGCCTGTGTGAGTGCGTGCGCATGTGCGACTGTTCGCAATATGCGCACGGTTTTCCACTGGAAGAGTGGCCAGAGGCTTGCACTCAGCTGCGAAGGCCAGTATGAAGACGGCCGTCGCCTGGACCCTTCGTCTATCGGTTAGGACGTCAGATTTTCAATCTGAAAAGACGGGTTCGACTCCCGTAGGGTCCGCCAGGCTTCTTTGGGCGGGTTTGCCACCTCTTTAACTCCCGGTTTGCCACTTTTGTTCAGCTGCCGTTCTGGGCGCGCTTCAGGTTCAGGATGATCGCGCCGGGTGATGGAACGGATGGTCGACATCATCCGGCCCCATGAGCTTGCGCCTTTCGAGTGGGGCAAGTCCGAGTGCTGGTGCCTCGCCATGGATGGCTTCATGGGATCACTGGCCTTGTGCCATTCTGGGCGAAGAAGAGAAGCAATTACGGGCCCGCGGTGAATGCATGCCGATCGGGCCCGGCGGCCCGAGTCACCACCGTCTGGATGCGGGTGCATTACGAAACTGCAGGCTTCAACCGTCTGAGCACCCGGCATGCGGGGACATGGAAGACCCCGCTGCCTTCGCCCGTCATGCCGACATCTGAAAGCCGGTCAACAGGGGTCTGAGTCCGCCAGGCAGGCGCTTGGGTTAAGCTGCTCCATGAAAGCTAAGCGATGGTCATCGAGTCAGTGGCCAGATTGGCGGTGTTGCCATCCGAGTGCTGGTTTGCATGGTTGTCGATGGCCATTTCTGTAGAGGGCTGGCCCGCATCGGCCATTTTCGGCTTAACATTGTACTGGTCGCAATACTTATCGATTGTCCCATCAGCAAATAGGCTTTGAAGGATGCTCGCCTTAATCGATGGAAGCTCTCTGCTAAAGCGCGCAGGGGCTATTTTCTCGTATTCCTCCACATAGTGAAGCTTGCAGTTGATCGCCGGGTGGCCGTTCGAGGGATCAAACGTAAACTCGACCATTTCAAATCACCTTCAGTGTCTTACAGCGCACATTGATTGCCGCTGCGCATGTGTCAGATTATTCGCGCGAGAGGCGTCCGTTTGACTAAACCGGGTCAAGACTTGGTTGCAGCCGAATTGGCGGTTCGGCCATTTGCTTCCCCGCCCGCTCGGTTGGTGTTCGTATTTAGGCGTTAGATTGTGGTGATATCTCTTTCGTGCGCCTCATGGGCGTCCTTGCAGCTACTGCTCAGCGGCCAGCTGCCCGAAACTGACTGCTTAAGCAGCCGAGCATCACCAAAATGAGGTTGGATATGGGAGAACGGGGGGCTGGGGCCGGCGAGGCGAGGAAGTTGTCGTCTCGCGTGTCGTAACGGATTGTGGCGGCTCTGAAGTGTGTGAACTCTGAAGTTTGTGAACTTGTTGAAGAAACGCTCGACAGCGTTGCGCTGGCGCCAGACCCGGGCGCTTACGGCGAGGGTTTTGACCTGTTGGGTATGACGGACATGGCCCACACTCCGGGTCCGCTCATTTGCTTTCGGGCGAGGACCTCATGGCTTCCAGCTGGCCGGGCTCCGCATCATCCTGGCAGGCGTCCACGCCTACACGGCGCCCCCGCGCCGTTCAGCGCAACGAGGCGAGCTGTCGCGCTGAGGTGCTGCCAGCACCAGATGTTTATCGATGTAACCAGTCGCTATGGCCAGAGCCGTGTAAACCGCCACCACTTCCGTGGTGCGCGTTCGAAAAGTAATCATAACTGGAGCTATGATTGCTGAACGTTGGGAAGTTTGATGTTGATGACTTTTCGGTGTTCATCGTCATTGGGTTAGAATATTGAGTGACTTGGGTGGTCGAATGGTGGGCGAATGAGCCGGATTGATCAGATTTAAGGTAATTAAAAAATTGGTTTCCAGCTCTCATATATAATTCCTTGCCAAGCTCGGTTGCAAATCTGCGGAACATCTTCATATCCTCAAAGTAAAAATTACAACGATGAACATGGATGGGGATTGTGTCCTAAATCTGTCTATGGAGAATTTGTAATACTGAGGCTATGGGCGAGGGTAGAGCAGATTTGGCTGGGGAGACTTGAGTGGCCAAAAAACTACCAGCAGTTGAACTTCCGGCGCGAGTTCAACCCTGGACGGATCGTTTGACCGGTGGCATTCCGTCCTCAGCCGACCGCAACTTGGCTGCTCTGCCAGAGCAGAGTTGCCATCTGATCGGCGGACATGGGCTTGCTGATGAAATAGCCCTGGGCCTCATGGCAGCCATGGCGCATCAGCCAGTCCAATTGCCGCGCGGTCTCCACGCCCTCTGCCGAGACATTGAGCCCCAAAGAGCCGGCAAGACCAATGATGGCCGCCACGATCGCCTCGGACTGGCTGACAGAGCCGATATCGGCGATGAAGGACCGGTCGATCTTGAGCTTCTGAAATGGAAAGTTGCGGAGATAGCTGAGGGATGAAAATCCCGTTCCGAAATCATCGAGCGCGAATTGCACACCGAGATCCTTGATGCGGCTCAGCATGTTGAGATTGTGTTCGGTATGGTGCAGCAGAACCGTTTCGGTGATCTCCAGATGAAGCCGAACCGGCCCCAGCCCCGAGGCTGACAAAGCGCTCGTGATGGCCGCGGGCAAATCCCGGTTCTTGAATTGCACCGGCGAGAGATTGACCGAAACGCCCACATTGTCCGGCCAGTTCTGCGCATCCATACAGGCCTGCGCCAGAACCCATTGGCCGAAGCTCTCAATCAAGCCCGTCTCCTCGGCCAGAGGAATGAATTCCGCAGGCGGGATGATGCCCCGCACCGGATGGTGCCAGCGCACGAGCGCCTCGCAGGTGGTGATGCGTCCCGACCTGATATCGACCAGCGGCTGATATTCCAGCACGAGCTCGCCGCTCTTGACCGCATTGTGCAGATCCTGCTTCAGCGCCTGCCGCTGCCGCAGCTCCTCCTGCATGCCCGGTTCATAGATGCGATAGGCCCCTCCTCCCTCAGCCTTGGCGCGGTAGAGGGCGATATCGGCGTTCTTGAGGAGATCATCGGGCGATGGGCCGCTGTCGGATGCCATGGCGATGCCGATACTGGCGCCGACCCTGAGCATATGGGCATCGATCTCGAAGGGGTCATCGAGACAGGAGATGAGCCGCATGGCAAGATCCGTCGGTGCGAGACCGCTCCGATTGGGGGAATGGATGAGCGCGAATTCGTCCCCACCCAGCCGGGCGAAGAGGCCGGCATCCTGCGCGACATTGCGCAGACGGTAGGCAATGGCCTTGAGCAAGGCATCGCCCACGGGGTGGCCAAGGCTATCGTTGACCTCCTTGAAGGCGTCGAGGTCGAGCAGCAGCACGGCCAGTTCGCCGCCCTCCGCGCGCGAGCGCAGCTCGGACAGGCATTCGTTGAATTTCAAACGATTGGCAAGCCCTGTGAGGGCATCGTGATGAGCAAGATGGGCGATTTCATCCCGCGCTCGCTTAGCCTCGGTGATATCGTGGAAGAAGATGGACAAGCCGTCGGGCGAGGGATAGGCGTGGACCTCGAGCCAGATGCCGGCTGACGGCACAAAGCCTTCAAACTCGACCGGTGTCTTGGTGGCAAGCGCCTTCTTGTAGTTGTGATAGAACTCGTTGATGAGGCCCTCGGGATAGGCCTCCCAGAGATTGACACCTACGGCAAGCTTGCCTCCGCCGCCAACTAACGCATTGGCGCGCCGGTTCATATAGGTCACCCGCCATTCTCGGTCGACCACGACCACGCAATCGGTCGTGCTCTCGAGCACGGCGCCGAGATGTGAATAGGCGATCTGGGCTTCCGTGCCCATCCGCGGCTTTTCCTGCCGCAAGCGGTTGATCAATACGAGGCGCAGGCGGGTTGAAGTATCGCCCAGCTTGAAGTCCCACCAACGGGAATGGCCTTTCTGTGTCTCGCACTGGCCGCAGAAATTCGTCGCGCCGGGAATAACCGTCGAACGATCCTCCTGCCGAAACAGTGGCGAGGCGTTCCAGGCATCACCCGAAGTCGACTTGATCTCGGCGATCTCTTCGGCGGGATCGCAGGATCCACTGGAGAAGAGAATCTCTCCGTCGGCGTTCAAAAGAATGATGCAGTCCGCGGCGGCTCCCGGAGATGATGGATAGGCCGCAGCGAGAGCCGGCCCCACGTCCTCCTCACGACAGGAGGCCGGGGACGGCCGGCCGGCCCTTTCGGTCAGTGCGGTTTCATGGGTGTCGCCGCCTTTGACCGGAAACGGGAAGATGTCGGATTGGACGCTCATAGACAGACCCCTCCCCGCGCCCTGAAGCTTTCGCTCTTCTCCACTAAGCGAAACGGTTCCAAAGCTTTTGCCGGGCGCATTTTCTTCCTGCGAACCGATATCCACTTCGCTCGAGATGTTTTCGTGGCTCCGTGCGGACTTTCCTTGAGGTGCATTCACACAGGCATGGGTTCCAAGATGATCTGGCCGGGAATAACGCCTCTGTCCTCGATCGGTGCCAAAGTTTTTTCTCATGCTGAGGAAATCGCCCGCGTCTCAGCTCGATATTCCACAACAACATGGCACAAACCGCCAAATCTCTGGGGCTTTCAAAACCGGGCAGCCGAAGAACATTTTAGTCCGAGTTTAAGCAGTTCTTGTCCGCTCATCCTGGTTCTGGTTAACGAAAGCTTGATGGTGCGCACCCGCTCAGACCAGGACGGAGCTTGCACACCCGCTTCGGCAAACATTGCTTGTCGCCCCAAGATGCGAATCGAGAGCGATGAGGGCAACATTCGCAAGCAAAATTTCGACAATCCAGAAATAAAGCTGTTCGACAAAAAAGAACCCTTGGATTCTCAGCTGGTTAACACCGCCTCTTAATAAAGCATTGTTCATCTGCCCCTAACTTGCCCCACAATGAACATGAAATAGGCTAAGCAAAACCAGCATTTCCCCCCATTGGGGCGCTGTAATGCCATTAACGAGAACTCCGGTAGAAGGACATTCCTATGCGCATGCTCACAATTCTCGCGGTGGGAGCCGCGCTCAGCTTTGCCACGGCGGCGAGTGCGCAGCAGGCTGGGCAACCTCCCGCGGCAGCACCGAATGCTCCTTCGGCGCAGAGCCCATCCGAAGCCCCAACTGTGCGCACCGTGACCATTGTTGACATCACCGAGCTGCCACAAGAGACGCAAACTCAGGTCAATGAGATGGTCGCACAGCAGGATGAGGCCAATCTTCAGCAGCTGCGCAGCTCGATCGATGCCAATAATGAGCTGAAGTCTGCCCTCAGCGCCCGTGGCCTGACCTCGGCCCATGTGATCGTCGCCAATCTCACATCAGACGGTAATCTGATCCTGGTGACGAAAAAGCCGAGCTAATCCCAAAGGCCGCAAGCGCGCTGGGTTCTAATCCTTCGAATTCCCGCCATCTTCGCCGGGAATTTTGACGCGTTCCTCCAAGGTGTCGCGCAGGTAGAGTTGCTTTATCATGACGAAGCAGACGACCGTGAGCGGCGTTGCCAGGAGCACCCCAAGCGGGCCAAACAGCACGCCGAAGGCCAGCAGCGCGAACAGAGTGAGTGCCGGCGGGAGATCAACCGCCCGCCGTTGCACCAGCGGCAGGATCACGTTGCTCTCAACCTGCTGAATGACGATGTAGAGCACGATCACCCAAAGTGGTGTGAACCCTCCTTCCGGCAGGGCGAGCAGAACTGCCGGTATGACGCTCAAGATCGGGCCGACCACCGGCACGAATTCCAACAGCCCGGCGAGCATGCCGAGCGCCAGCGCCGATGGGACGCCAATCACATAGAGACCGGCCGTTGTCAGCACGGCAACGAGCGCCATCGAGACGAGCTGGCCGAGAAGCCAGAGCTGCAGGGCATGACCGGCATTCCCCGCCGCCTCACTTACCTCCTCCCTCACATTCGGTGGAAACAAGAGCAGGCAGCCCCGCCGGTAGAAGTCTGGCCGGGCAGCGAAATAGACCGCAGCCACCACCACGAGCAGCAGATTGGCAATCACCCCCAGCACGCCAGTCGTATAGCCTGCGATGCTCCTCACCACATTGTTGCCTTCGGCGAAGGATCGGAGCTGATCGGAAAGCTTCGTATCGAGATTGCTGATGCCGATCTGATCGCCGAGATAGCTGATCTGGCGCGGCAATTGATCAGTCAGGTTGGACAGCTGGCCCGAGACTTGCGCCCCCAGGAGGACTGCGAACCCGGCTGTGAGCGCAAGGATCAAGAGGCAGGTCAGGAACAGCGACCAAGTCTTGAGAATTGGCGCGGCCCGCTCGATCAAATCGGCAAGGCTGCGCAAGATGGTCGCCACAACCACCGCGCCAAAGAACAGCATGATCACGGTGGTGAGCCGCCACAGGATAAGTCCGAGGACCACGAGGCCGCCGACCACCAGTGCCGCTCGCACCAGGTTGGAGGTTGGAAGGAGCGCCCCGCCCTGCCCTGCGGCCGCATCGCGTTTCAGACTGCCGTCTCGGCGCATCCAGGGCTCAAGCCTTTGTGATTCCGTGCGGGACGGCCGCCTTGGAGGGCTGCTTGCCTACCGCAGCTCCGTCGCCACCCTGCTAAACAGGCGCGGAGCAAAAGAGTTTCCGGCGGCCGGGGGATGAGACCGGTGCACTCAGGGCTGGCGCTTCCCAGCCTGCGGGCGGCTGCCCTACTGTTTCGGGATCGACTTCATCGGCTCACCGGAGGGGGATAGCAGATACCAGAGCCCGCCAAACTCATTGACGCCTTGTCCGCCGACATAGCCAACCTTCTGATCACGCAGATAATAGTAGACGGGCCAGCCACCGAAGGTGAGCTGGGTTGAGCCATCCGGCCGCTGGACAGTTCCGATCAGCTTGTCATCCATGCCAGTCTCGGTGCGAACCGGTTGCGTCGTGATGACAGGCGGCCAGACCTCCGCACAAGCATCGTTACAGCGCGAGACAGCCGGCATATTGCCGGTCGCCTGCTGATCGGCAGTGAACATATAGAGCGACCGGTTTGCTGCATCTGCCAGATGCGGGCCATAACGGTCGACGTTGTTGATTGCCAGTACGACATGTCGCGTCTGCTGCAGAGTCTGGGCGGCAACGGAAGAGGCCGTCAGCCCAAGGAGACCGGACAGGGCCAATTGGATCAGTGCTCTCATCAGTCGCTGCTCTCCCGAGGTGCTGTTTGCCGGATGGATCCATCCGTCCCGGGTTGGCAACCGCTCGCGCCCGCCATCGTTCCCAGAATGCAGGCGAGCCGCTAAATCAGCGCTGCCCCAAGCAATCAAGCCGGCTCGATCACTTCGGCGATGATTTCCGCGAGCTCTTCCTGACGGAACGGCTTTGTGAGCATGCGCACCTCCGAGGTGACGTTCGCGGGCAGCTCGGCATAGCCCGTTGCCAGGATAACAGGCAGGTCAGGCCATTGTGCGCGTATGGCCTCAGCGAGCTGCAAACCGGTCATTTGCGGCATGGCCTGGTCGGATATGACGAGATCGATGGTGCGCTTCTCGCGCAGAATCTCCAAAGCCTCCTGACCGGAGCCTGCCTCGATGACGGCGTGACCAAGGTCCTCCAGCATCGCGCCAGTGCTCATCAGCACCAAATTGTCATCATCGACGACCAGGATGGTTCGGGGTCCGGTTCTGACAAGCGCGGGCTCTTCTTCCACCACGGCCGGGCTCGGCCGCGTTTCCCGGGAAGTGACCGCGACGGGCAGCCAAAGCTCTGCGGTCGTGCCCTGGCCCAGCCTGCTCTTGAGCATCAAGCCGCCTCCGGATTGCTCGGCCAAGCCCTGCACCATCGAGAGCCCCAGCCCTGTTCCCTTGCCGACGCCCTTGGTGGTGAAGAACGGGTCGACCGCACGGGCGAGCGTCGCGGCATCCATCCCTTGACCTTCATCACTGACGGACAAGCAGACATAGCGTCCGGGCTTGAGGTTCAATGCGCTTGTTACAACCTTCTCTTCACGACCGGCGATGATGACCTGGCCACCCTGCGGCATCGCGTCCCGCGCATTCACGACCAGATTGAGCAACGCGGTTTCGAGCTGATTGGGGTCGCTGCGGATGAGGGGCAGGTTCAATGAGAAGCGCGTCTCGATGCGGATCGAAGGGCCGATCGACCGTTCCAGAAGCTCGGTCATGCCCTGCACCAATTCCGGGAGGCTCACAGCCGTCGGATTGAGTGTCTGCCGGCGCGCGAAGGCCAGCATGCGCTGGGTGAGTGAGACGCCGCGCTGCGCGCCCTGCACAGCATTGTCCAGCAGACGAGTGATCGCGGGATCATCCGGCAGACGTTTGCGCAGAAGGGAGAGGCTGACCAAGACAGCCATGAGCAGGTTGTTGAAGTCATGAGCCACGCCGCCGGTCAATTGGCCAATGGCTTCCATCTTCTGTGATTGGAACAGCGCTTCGCGTGCCTCCTCCAGCGCGGCTTCCGCCTTCTTGCGCTCGGTAACATCGCGGGTGACCTTGGCAAAGCCAACGTGATGGCCCGTGTCATCATAGATGGGGTCGATCACCACATGGGCCCAAAAGCGCGTGCCGTCCTTGCGCAGGCGCAGCGCTTCCTTCTCGAAGCGCCCCTCCCTCAGGGCCGTGCTCAATGCCTGCTCGGGCGCGCCATTGGCGCGGTCTTCTGGGGTGTAAAAGCGCGAGAAATGCTGCCCCAGAATTTCGTCGCGGGTATATCCCTTGATGCGCTGAGCACCCTGGTTCCAACTGCTCACCATGCCCTCGGGATCGAGCATGAAGATCGCATAATCGGTCACACTCTGAACCAGCAGACTGAGCTGCTGCTCGGTCCGCTTCAGCGCCTCCTGAGCGAGTTTGCGCTCGGTGAGGTCGCGCGTGATCTTGGCAAACCCAAGCAGCGTACCGTCGGAATGGCGGATGGGGTCGATCACCGCATGGGCCCAGAAGCGGGTGCCATCCTTGCGCACACGCCAGCCTTCGCTCTCGAAGCGGCCCTCGCGAATGGCCGTCGCGAGACCATGCTCCGGGAGCCCGCGGCGCCGGTCCTCTTCAGTATAGAACCGTGAAAAATGGTGGCCGACGATTTCCGAGGTCTGATAGCCCTTGAAGCGCTGGGCGCCGCTGTTCCAGCTGGTCACGATGCCGTTGGGATCGAGCATGTAGATGGCGTAGTCGGTAATCGAGTCGATGAGCAGCCTGTATCGACCTTCTTCGGAGAAGGACGCTTCAACCTTATCGGCCCGCTTCATTGACCCTCTCTTTCCGCCGCAACGCCCTTCTTCCGGCGCAACGCCCGTCTATACCGCCGACCTTCGAACGTTCGAGTCGCCAGACCCGTTCCGCACATGGTCCAGGGTCTCTGGTCTTGGTGCCGCTGCCGCCGGGAAATCGTCCAAATGGATGATATGCGCAAAGTCGTTGCTAAGAAGTCTCACCTTCCCAGCTCAGAATTGCGGAACGGGAAATGCCCTTATGACATTCTGGTAACACCGAGCCCTTCATACTGGCTCGGGTCGGCGTTGGCCAGCATTGCCTCACCGGCGATGAGCCTAACGCCTAAGCCGCTCACTATACGGTGTAGCTGCGTGCCGGGAGGTACGAGATGAACACAGAAAAGCTTGTTGCGGAAATCGCGCACGAGATATCCGCCGAGTTTGAACAGAAGATCGCCGAGAATGGCGGCCGCGGGATCAATCCCGCCGATATTGCTCGCTGCATTCTCTTGCGCCTCGATGCGCTTGATCTCTGTGTGATGCCCAAAGAGGCGTCGGTCGACATGGTGATTGCCAATCTGGCAACGGCCGACAGCCCCTGGGACTCCGTTCCCGTGGTGGAGGACAAGTATCGCGCGATGGTTCGGGCTGGCGCCATTTCACTCCTTCCTTTGCCGCAGCGCATCTAACCTGTGGTCTCGACGGGTTGTCGGGCAAGATCCGCATCCAACGCCAGTGGGTGGGGCCAGCGATACTGGCCCTGCATTCTCGCGCCGGCAGCCCTTACCCACGGAACTCAAATCCTCCTCTAAGCCTTATTCCGGCAGCTCAACTTACGTGTTTGGGCGGTGTTTTCTTGGCAATCCCGCGCAGGAATGATGGAGCTCGATGGTGTTGAGGGTGCTTCGCCCAAGAGAGGAAATCTCTGGGAGACCGCAAAGGAATGCGATGCCACCTGATCAGGTGGCAGGATCAATCATACGACCAGGGGACAATTGCTGGTGCATCGCACAAGCCCGCCGGGCATCCGTTCTGGTGGATGGCGCCCAGTATTTCGGCCGGCTTGAGCAGGCCCTCAGAGGCGCACGCCACAGCATAACCATTCTCGGGTGGGATTTCGATGGGCGCATTCGCCTAAGCGCTGATCAGAGCCCGGAGGTATCGCCTCCCCTTGGACAGCTGCTGCGGCAACTGGTTGAACGCAATCCCGCGCTCGAGGTGCGGATCCTGGTGTGGAGCATGGCGGTACTGCATGCGCCGGGAGCGCCCGGTCCGCTGATGTTTGGTGCGGATTGGCAGGAGCATCCGCGCATTCACATGAAGCTCGATACGCATCATCCGATCTATGCCGCCCATCATCAGAAGATCGTCTGCATTGATGATCAGCTCGCCTTTGTCGGGGGCATGGATCTGACGGTGCGCCGGTGGGATGATCAACGACACCTCGCCGTCAGTCCGGTAAGGCTAGGCCCGGAGGGCAACCATTACCGGCCGGTGCACGACATTCAGATGCTGGTCGATGGAGAGGCGGCGCGCAAGCTCTGCGAGCTTGCACATGATCGCTGGCTGGCGGCAACCGGGGCTGCACGGCCTGCCTGCCCCAGCGTCTCGGATGCTGATCTCTGGCCGGAGGGGCTTGCCGCCGATTTCACCGATGTCCCCATCGCCATTGCGCGCACGATGCCCGAGATGTCCGATCAAATGGGGGTCGAGGAGGCCGAGCGGCTCACCCTGGACGCACTGCGCGCGGCAAAACATTCGATCTATATCGAGGCGCAATATTTAACTGCCCGATCGGTCGGCCGGGTGCTCTGCGAGCAGCTCGAGCGCCCCGACGGTCCGCAGATCCTCGCGCTCATCACCTATGAATCGCGCGGCCTCATCGAGCGGTTCGTCATGGCGAATAACCGCGATCGCCTGATCCGCCATCTGGTCGATGCGGATCACTATGGGCGCTTCGGAGCCTATTACCCCGTGGTGCCCAATGGGGATCAGGACGAACCCGTCCACATCCACTCGAAGCTTCTCATCGTCGATGATCGCTTCCTGCGGATAGGTTCCTCCAATTTCAACAATCGCTCTGCGGGCCTTGATACGGAATGCGATCTCGCGATCGAAGCGACCGATCCCGCTATGCGGGAGGGCATCCGCCGCATCCGCAACGGATTGCTTGCGGAACATCTCGGCACATCGGAAGCGGAGATCGCAGCGGTGGCGGACGAGGTCGGCCTGCTTCATGGAATCGAGCGCATCAATCGAGGCCGGCGGGGCATCCGGCCCTTCGCGGCGATGACCGACAACGGGCCGAAGGGAGAGCTATTCGGTACGGCACTGCTCGACCCGAAGCGGCCCTATCGCCTGCTACGCTTTCTGCGGCCACGTCAAAATCCAAGACTGCACGGACGCCGCCTTCATCGGTGAGCGAGGGATGCAGCCTTCGTTCACCGACGCGAGGGGCGCAGCACGAGCTCGCTCACCAGGAAGGTGATGAGCCCGAGTGCAAGAGGTCCCAGGAAATAGACGCAGCGGAACAGCAGCAGCGGGCCGATCAGGCTCTGGCCAGGAACGAGGAACAGCACGACGCTTTCGATGACCCCGAGCCCGCCGGGAACATGGGTGATCATGGTCGCCGTATTGGCGAGAACATAGGCGGAGGCCGTCTGCAAATAGGCGACATCGGCCACCGCCGCGAGCACCTGATGAAGGCAGGCCGCAACGAGGGCGAAGTTGATCGTGCCGATCACCACCTGCCCCACCGCCAACCGCAATGAAGGCATGCTCAGGGTCCAGCCGCGAATCTCAAGCGGTGTGCGGAGCCTCGCGGCCAGGGCGAGATAAAGCGCAGTCAAGCCCAGCAAACCTATGCCTGCAGTGATCACCACGCCTTTCGACAGGCCTGTCATTTCAACCGCGAGATCATTGCGCAGGATGAGGGCAATGCCGCCGAGCACGATGAGACCGAGAGCAACCGTTGCCCCGCAGAACAGCACGAGCTTTGCAACGTCCCCTGCTCCAAGCCCCCAGCGCGAATAGAAGCGATAGCGGATCGCGCCGCTGCTCAAGCCGGCAAAGCCTATGGAATGCCCTAGGGAAAGGCTGGTGAAGGAGGACAGAGCTGCCTGCCAATAGGGCAGCGGGCGGCCGACATAGCGCAGGGCGAGGTAGTCGAAGCCCGTGAGGCAAGCATAGCTCGCCGCGGCAAAGCCCGCAGCCAGGAGCAGACGCTCGCGCGGCACAAGCCGGACCGATGCGATGATATCTGACAGGCTATACTGGCCGAGCGTGCGCCATAGCAGGATCGCTGCAAGGCAGGTCGCGATGATGCCGATCCAGGTTGCCCAGGATTTCTTTTTCCGCTTTGCCGGCTGACGCTTTTCGCTTGCGCCCACGGCAGGGCGGGAGGTGACCTGGTCGAGTGTGTTCATAGGCTCCGTTGCGGGTTGGAGGTGAGACGCGTGCCTGCACAACGCGCCGCCCCGAGCCCGCGATCCCAATTTATCGATGTTATCGATTCACGCGTTTGTGGGTCCGATTTCGAAGTCCACCGCGAGAGGGAGATGATCGGAGGCGACGCGGGCGACGGGTGTGCGGATCGTATCGGCCCGGATAATTCGCACATCGCCCCGCGTGAATATGTGATCGATCCTCCGCAGGGGAAGTCCGCTCGGGAAGGTCCGACGCGACCGGCCCGGCAGCTCCCGCTGGGCGTCGCGCAAATTCTGCGCCAGCTTGCGGTAGATCGGCGAGCGGGACGCGGTGTTGAGATCACCCACCAGGAAGACGGGCCCGATGCAGTCGGGACTTCCCAGCCAATCCTCTCCCAGCAATGCCTCAACCTGTACCAGCCGCTCGCGCCAGCCCAGACCGAGATGGGTATTGATCAGATGTATCTCTTCGGCGCCGATCCGAACCCGCGCCCACATGGCGCCGCGCGGTTCGCCGAGGAAGCGTCTTTTGCCCGGCAGCGCTCCCACTTTGACCAGCGTCGCAGGCTCCGCTGTCAGGATTGCGTTGCCATATTGCTCATCCATCACCTGGAGGGTCGCGTGAAATAGCATCTGCATGCTGAGCGCGTCCGCAACCGCCTGCGCCTGGTCGATGAGCCCCGTCCTCTGCCTGAGCACATCGAGCTCCTGAAGGCAGACGATGTCCGGTTCCGCCGCCGCGATCACCTCGGCGATCCGCTCCGGCGAGACGACGCCGTCAAGGCCCAGGCAGCGGCGAACGTTGTAAGTGATGAGGCGGGGCAAAGCTCTTAGCCTCCAGCGCACATAGGCGTTTCACCACCCTTCGATCAGCGGTCGCGTGATCATCAGCCAAAAAATGCCGAGAACCGCGAAAAAGGCCGGAAAACCGAAGACGAACCAGGTCTTGAACAGCCGGTGATAGCGGGCTGGCAGGGCCGTGCCGTTCATGGCGGCAGTGGTTGCAAGATTGCGCATCTCCATCTGCATCCAGACGACCGGCAGCCAGAAGAGCCCGGTGACAATGTAGAGAATGATGGAGAGGACGATCCAGCCCTCGGTCAGCGAATAGCCGGTATTCCAGGCGAGCAGCACGCCCGTGACCGGCTGGGCTATGACCGCCGTCGCGGTGAAGAGGAAATCGGCGATCACCACGATGCGGGCCACGCCGGCGACGATGGCGGCATTATCGGTTCGGTGGGCGAGCAGCATGAAGAATGCGATGCCCGCGCCGGTGCCCAGCAAGACGGATGCACCGATGACATGGAGATATTTCAGGATGAAATAGAGCATCAGCGTTCATCCAGAATCGCCAGCCCGACCATGTGCAGCACCAGTATAGGCCAGATCTTCATGAGAGGTCCCAGAGGCTCGGCCCAGAGTTCGGGTAAGAGAATGGTGCCTGCCACCGCATAAAACAGCGACAAGCCAATCGCTGCATAGAGCCCGAGGCGGGCGTAGGGGCGATAGGCGATAGCGCCGCCTACGAGAATATCGGCGATCGCACCGGCAATCACGGAGGGGCCGGCCAGAATTCCGGCACCCGCACGCCGCATGAGATCGGCGCCGATCTCATAGCCGACGGTGAGCGAAATCACGCCCGTACCGATCCAGAACAGGCTCGCCACCACGAAAAGAAGCGCCTTGAGGAAATAGAGCTTGGCGAACCAGCGCTCCTGTACTGAGGCAGGGGTCTCCCGAAGCGCTGCAGCAAGGCCCTGCGGTGCAATGCCTGTCGTGCTCGTCCAGGCATCGGATGAGCCTATAGCGCCCCGCAGGACCTCCTTCTGGGCTGTGCTGCGCATGGGCGGGCGCCAGCCAAGCTTTGCCGCCTGATCGCCGAGCCAATAGAGCATGGAGCCCACCGCATCTGGCAGGCGCCAGACACGCGCCAGGGGCCAGCCGAGCCAGCGGCGGTAGAGCGCCACGATCTGCGCCATGGTCAGCCTCTCGGGGCCAACCAGCTCGAGCACGATGCGCGCGGGCGCTTCAGGCCCAATGAGGCGCGCAACGGTCTCTGTGACTTGATCAAGCTGGACGACCTGCAATTCGCCGGTGCCCCCCATCATGGGCACGACGGGAAGGCCCGCAAGCCCCCGGAACAGTGCGCTTGCCCCAAAGACAGGCTGCCCCAGCACCACCGATGGTCGCAGGATCACCCAGTCGAGATCGAGGGCCATCAGGGCCTCATCGCCCCGCAATTTGCTTTCCGAGAAAGGCGAAACCGTCCCCCGGTCCACCCCGATTGCGGAGAAATGGATCAGGCGGCGAATGCCATACTGGGCGCATGCCTTGAACAGGGCCTCGGCGCCGGTCGCATGAACGGTAACGTCCTCACGCGGGCTGTCCTGCAGCACGCCGACACAGTTCACGACCGCATCGATGCCGGCCAGATGGCCCCTCCAGTCCTCGGTCGTCACCGCCCGGGCCATGTCAACAACGCTCACACGGGAGATCGCCATCGAGAGCGGCGCGTTAGGGTTGCGAACGGCCGCGATAATCTCGTGACCATCGGCCGCGAGCCGCGCGCAGACCGCCCCGCCGATCAGCCCCGAGGCCCCTGTCACTAACACCTTCATCCAGCAGCCCCTTCTCCCATCCGGATCAGAATTCCACCAAGGCGTTCCTCATTTGGCAGGCTTCCAGCTAACCATCACCGAGCGGAACCGTTCCCGCAGGCCCGTCCGGGGAACCCCGCCCCCGCCCTGCTGGTTACCAACAGATCACGGCATACGAGACCGTCCCTTTAAAAATGAGGTGACACATGCCAGCCAAATCAAAGGCTCAGCAGAAGGCAGCCGGTGCGGCTCTCGCCGCAAAACGAGGCGAAAAGAAGAAGAGCGAGCTCAAGGGTGCCTCCAAGTCGATGGAGAAGTCCATGAGCGAGAAAGAGCTGCACGAGATGGCTTCGACCAAGCGGAAAGGCAAGCCAGAGCACGCCTCTCAATCCCACTGATGGAGGACACAGGTTTTGCCGACCGCTGCGGATATCCTCATCGAAACCCTTATGGATTGGCAGGTCGAGGTGATTTTCGGCCTGCCGGGAGATGGCATCAACGGCATCATGGAGGCCTTGCGCACCCGGCAGGGTCGTATTCGCTTTATCCAGGTCCGACATGAGGAATCGGCCGCGTTCATGGCCTGTGCCTATGCCAAGTGGACTGGCAAGCTGGGGGTGTGTCTTGCAACTTCAGGTCCCGGCGGTGCTCATCTGCTCGCCGGCCTCTATGACGCCAAGCTCGACCAGGCGCCGGTATTGGCCATCACGGGTACGCAATATCACGATCTGATCGAGACCTATACGCAGCAGGACGTGGATCTCACCCGCGTCTTCAACGATGTGACCGTGTTCAATGGGCATGTCACCGATGCCGCGCATGTGGAAAATCTCGCAAGCCTTGCCTGCCGGTCGGCGCTGTCGAAGCATGGAGTGGCCCATCTGGCGATTGCCAATGACACTCAGGAGCAAGCTCTTGGCGAAGCGAAACGCTCGAAGCGCAACCGCCCGGGGCATGTGCCGAACCGCTGGTTCGAGGGCAGGCGCATTCCTGCCGAAGCCGAGCTCGAGAGCGCGGCTCAATTGCTGAACGGATGCAACAAGGTCGCCATTCTCGCAGGCCGTGGCGCGCTTGGCGCAAGAGCCGAGCTTGAGCGAACCGCTGAGCTGCTTGGCGCTCCGGTGGTCAAGGCGCTGCTGGGCAAGGCTGTGCTACCTGATGACCATCCCTTAACGACGGGCGGCATCGGTTTGCTCGGCACCCTGCCCTCACAGACTGTCATGGAGCGCTGCGAGGCTCTGCTCATCATCGGCTCGACCTTTCCTTACATCGAATACTACCCGCAGCCCGGCCAGGCGCGCGGCGTGCAAATCGACCGGGACGGGGAACGGATCGGATTGCGCTACCCCGTCGAGGTTGGGCTGGTGGGCGATGCTGCCGAAACCTTACGCCTCCTCAACGCGCGTCTGGTTCAGAAACAGGATCGTAGCTTCCTCAAACAGGCGCAGATAGAGATGGCCCGATGGCGGGACATGCTCGCCTCAGCCGAGAGCGAGGCGCAGGTTCCGCTCAAACCGCAGATGGTCGCCCGAGCCTTCGGCCGCCACATTCCCGATGGCGCGGTGATTGCCAGCGATTCCGGCCAGAACACGGAGCTTGCGGCCCGCCATGTGGATCTGCGCGAGGGGCATGCCTTCGGGGTCTCCGGCGCCCTGGCATCGATGGCCTGCGGCTTGCCCTATGCCATCGCTGCAGGGATCGCCTTTCCCGGCCGGCCAGTCTGCGCGATCGTCGGCGATGGCGGCTTTGCCATGCAGCTTGGCGAGTTCTCGACGGCAGTGCGCTACAACATCCCGCTCAAGGTGCTGGTGATCAAGAACAATATGCTCAACCAGATCGCCTGGGAGCAGATGATGTTTCTCGGCAATCCGCAATTTGGCTGCGAGCTGCAGCCAATCGACTTCGCCAAAGCCGCCGAGGCCATGGGCGGCCGGGGTTTCACGGTCGACAGGCCGGCCATGGTTGAGCAGGTGATGGAGGATGCCTTCGCCATTGAAGGCCCGGTGGTGATCGAAGCGGTTGTCGATGCTTTCGAGCCTATGATGCCACCAAAGATGCCGCCCGACTACGCCGAGAATTTCAGAAAAGCGTTGTCGGAGACAAGGGGCCGCGCGGAGATCGAGCAAAACCTCGCCCATGAGCCCGCGCGCACCGCCATGTCTGCGGCCGAGCATTGATCGTGAAGCAACCCCAAGGAGACATCCATGAGCAGCAAAGCTCCTCCCGTACCCCCTGAGAACCGCCCGAAGCACGGACCGGCCGGTGAGCCAGCCGCTCGCGCGGACGAGCATGGCGGCAGCAAAGTTCCGGCCAATCCCGACCAGCAGGGCCAGACCGGCAATATCAAGCAGAACACGACCAATCAGGGATATCAGCAGGACCGCTGAGATGCTGATGCCGATGGCCCGGATCATCCGGGCCATCGTTCTCAAACAGCCACATTCTCAAATCGAGACATTATCGATGATGAACCCACTTTCCGGCAGGGTGGGCATGCGATTGAGCCTTATGGTGAGATCCTGTGCCGGCACCCGGTAGCGCATCTGGAGCAGCAGGCTTATCGCCTTCTTGGTCAGCTCGAGTGTTATGCGCTCGCCGGGACAGCGATGGCCTGAGAAAACGTCCCCGGCTCCCTGGGGCACCAGCCGGTAGGGATCATCGTTCCAGGTCCTAAAGCGCTCCGGCTCGAACCGATCGGGATCACGCCAGAGTGCGGGATCATGATTGGTGCCATAGAGGTCGAGAAGCACCCATTGACCTTGCGGAATGGTGATACCCTGAAAGGACGTCGTCTCGCGCGCCAGTCCGCCGATAAAGGGAAAAAACGGATAGAAGCGGCGCACCTCCTGGGCAAAGGCTTCCAGGGCCTGATTGGAATTGGGGTCTAGCCTTTGCGCAGCTTCGGGAAAGCTGTGGAGCGCATGTGCCGCGAAGACGATGAAATGGCCGACCGCAACAGTCGGCCTCAACAGATTGAGCAATTCGACAGCCGCCTCATCCTGGGTGAGCGGCCGTCCATCGAGATCCTCATGCTGTGCAATGCGCATCAGCGGCATGGTCTCGTCAAGAACGATGCGTCCGGTTCGGGCATCGGCGATGAGTGATGCTGCCCAGCTCTCCATCTGGCGCCGCCACCAGCGGGTCCGCCAATAGGTAGGGCCGAATACGGCCACATTCTCGATCATGGCCGAGAGTTTGCGCGTTGTCTCGCCAACATCTGCGCTGGGGAGCGGCGCGCCGGTCCAGGCGCATACTGTCCGGCAAATGATGCGATTGACCTCGCCAAACAGGCAGATCGGCTGACGCTGGGGCCAGCTCGCCGCCTCGAGCTGCCAGAATTGCTCGAACTGCTCAATCAGGCGAAGAATTGAGGACGAGCCCATGAGGCTCATGAACATCGCCTTGCGCCGGCGGTGGGCCAGGCCGTCCAGCATCTGCACGCTGCCCTTGTCCTGGAGCAGCTTGACGACACGGCCGGGCATGGCCGTGCCCTTCCGTGTGAACCGATCGCCGTCATAAAAGAACTTGGCCGCATCAGCGCCGCCCATGCAGATCACGTCGCGCAGCATGAGCCGCGTCCGGAAGATATCGCGCTCCAGTCTTGCCCGGCGCTTGGCAATATACTCATAGCCATCGCGCAAGAGTGCGAAGGTACTATCGAATTCCGGCGCGCGCGGAATATCGCTTTTGGCTGCGTTGGTCACAGGCAGAGTCGCCGCCATGCTGGCCCTCCCACGAGCTTGCCGGGAATCGGCTCATCCGATGAACGATGGCCGGGCGGAGGCGTTCCTCTATCTACTCTACCGGCCGTAAATGCGGTCGAGGACTTCCGAAACCTGAAGCAGACGCTCTGCAGTCGGATCAAAACGAGGAGATTTGGCAAGCTGCATCGCCCAGTCTACTGCGGCACGGCCGCCCCAGGCATCGGGCGGCGAGGCAAGGCATTCGCGCGCCGTTCCGCTGTAACGCTCGGCAATAAAGTCGTAGAACGAACCGTCCACATTGCGTAGAGCCGCTCCGCCCTGGGTGCCGTAGAAGGCTGCGGAAATCGAGGCATCTAGCCCCGCCTGCAGGCGCCAGGAGCAGGCGAGCCGCACGACCGCGCCGGTCTCGAGGCGCAACGTCGCATCGGCATAGTCCTCGACTTCGGCAGGATGAGACGGCAAAGGCTTGCCGCCCGCCAGCAGATGGCCGCGCACCTCGGTCACTGCCGGGAAGTTGAGTGTCCAGAGCGCTAGATCAACGAGGTGAACGCCCAAATCCATGACACAGCCGCCGCCGGCAAGCATGGGATCATAGAACCAGCCCTTGTCGGGTCCATAGGCATTATGGAAAACCAGCTCGGCCGCGTAGATCTCGCCGAGCTCGCCTGATTGCACGAGCTCGCGAATATGGCGCATGCCGCGCGTATAGCGGTAGGACAGGTCAACAGCGATGAGCCTGTCGGCACGCTTGGCCGTCGCCAGCACCTGTTCAACCTCGACAGCGGTGCGGCCAAGCGGCTTCTGGCAGAATACCGCGACGCCGCGATCGAGCGCGCGGATCGATTGTTCCGCATGCATGGCGCTTGGGGTTGCGATTACGACGCCATCAAGATCGAGATCGAGCAGTTCATCGAGATCGGAGACGGAAGCGGCCTCGGGCGCCAGCGTCCTTGCCGCCTCCATCATCTCGGGCGAGGGGTCGGCTATTCCGGCGACCGTTGCGATATTCGCGCTGATGATGGCCTCCATGCGATGGCGGCCAATCCAGCCGACGCCGAGGAAACCTAGCCGCGGCTGCTTCACGATCGAGGCCTCTGTCATCTCTGCTCGCAAGTTATCCATCAGTAGATCACCAATGCCTTGAGGAAACCATCGGGCTTGTCGCGGGTGGCATCGAGCGCCTTGTCAAGCTCTTCCAGAGAATAGCGATGAGTATAGAGCGGTGCGGGATCGATCAGGCCGGAAGTCACCGCCTCGACCGCGTCACGAATGCCGCGGATATATTCCGCGGGGTCGCGCTCGTGGGCGTTGATCACGTCGAGCCCGCGCCAATTCCAGAGCTGCATGTTCACCTGACGAGGTCCGTCCTGGTGATAGCCCGCTATGATCAATCGCCCGCGTTCGCGGGTCAGCTCCGCGGCGAGATCGAGCGGCCATTGCTTGCCGACCGCTTCAATCACCCGATCACAGAAGCGGCCTCTCGTTCGCTCTTTCACCCTCTCGATGATGGCGTAATGATCCTCCAACGGGATCACCTCGGCAGCCCCCATTTGCTGCGCGAGATCAAGCGCGAATGGCCTTCTCGATATAGCGATGACCTCGGCACCGGCCTGGCTTGCGAGCCGGGTGAGGATCGCGCCGAGAAAGCCGATGCCGATGATGCACACGGTCTGGCCCGGTTCGATGTCACTGCGCCGGAAGATGTTCATGGCGCAGCCCAGGGGCTCGCCCGGAAAGGGTTGACCGGCCAGGGCTTCCGGCAGAGCGACGACAGCATCGGCCGGTGCGATGTCATGGGTGCCGTAGCTGTGATGGGAGAGAGCTGCAACGCGAGTGCCAGGCTTGAGGCCACTCACCCCCTCGCCTATCGCCTCAATGACGCCCCATCCTTCGTGACCGAGCGCACCAGGTTCAGTCGGAAATGTCATCCATTCAGGCCCCGCCCATGGGGTGAGGTTGGATGAGCAGACGCCACAGCCTTCCAGCCGAATGCGCACCTCGCCGGGCTTCACCTCGGGAAGGGGCACCCTATCGATGCGGATCTTTCCCGGTCCGGTGAGAATGGCCGCGCGCATCATCGTGGCTGAGTGGTCTCGCATCAAGGAATCCCCTAACGGTCAATGGATTAAACTGCAGGTCGGGCATGCCTGGGCTTCAGGATGGCTTGCGCATATCGAGCTCATCGAGCACCTTTTCGGGCCGCACATCCTGCTTCAGCTCCGGCAATTCGCCATCGATATTGGTGCGCACGTTCAGCCTCTCAGCAATGGCGGATGTGAGCTCGACCAGCTTGGTGATCTCGTGCTCGCTCAGCAGCGATATTTGCAGATTGAGATCTGCGCGCTTATCGGCAGCCGCGGCCATTCTGTTCTGGCTGATGAGCACGAAGGTCGACAGGAAGATCGCCTCGACGGAGGCTGCCATCGCCAGAATGACGAGACTTGGATCCCATGGCTTAATAATCCTGATCCAGCCGATATTGGCTAGAATCCAAAAGCCAAAGATCAAGAGGTGAATATAGACGAAGCTCATGCTGCCGGTGAAGGAGGTGATCACATCGGCTATGCGCTCCTGAAGCGGGGATTGCGCGAGCTCCCGCTGTCGCCGCTCCAGTATGGCCTGAATGTTACGATCCAGGACCGGCGTTAAGTTGCTCGTCTGAGCAGTTGAGCCTTCGACCGTATCACCGCGCCCCATCAGAACTCCTCCAAATCCGGCCATTAACGCCGAAGCACCCGGTTTGGTTCTGCTTCCGACCGCGCGGAACCATTCCGGAACTTCAACGTTCCTCAAACCGGCAACAAACACTCAGCTCATCCATGGGGAAAGACTTGAAGAAGGTTCTTATCACCGGCGGCTGCGGTTTTATTGGCCGATACGTGATCCGCGAACTCCAGGAGCATGGATATAATATCCGGGTTCTCGACTCTCTCGTCGAACAGGTTCACGGGTCTGATGAGGGCACTTCGGGCGCCCCTCTTTCCGAAGATGTCGATTTCATCCGCAGCGACCTGCGGGATGCCGATCTGGTCGCGCGTGCCCTCGATGGGGTCGAGGGCGTGTTGCATCTGGCGGCGGAGGTCGGCGTCGGCCAATCCATGTACGAGATCGCCCGGTATGTGGGCGCGAATGACCTCGGCACGGGCGTGTTGCTCGAACAGATGATCAAGCGGCCGATCAAGCGGATCGTCGTTGCCTCTTCGATGAGCGTCTATGGAGAAGGGCTTTACGTGCGGCCCGACGGAAGCCGCGTCGGCAATGCCCGCCGGCAGGCCTCGCGGGTGAAGGCGATGCAGTGGGATCCGGTCGATGCGGATGGCACGCCGCTCAAGCCCGCGCCGACGGATGAGGAAAAGCCGGTCGACCTCGCTTCCATCTACGCGCTCACGAAATATGCGCAAGAGCGCCAGGTGCTCATTTTCGGTGAGGCCTATGGTGTTGAGGCGGTGGCACTGCGGCTGTTCAATGTTTTCGGTCCCGGCCAGGCCTTGTCGAACCCCTATACGGGCGTGCTGGCGAACTTCTCCTCGCGGCTTGCCAATGATCAGCCGCCGATGATCTTCGAGGACGGCAATCAACAGCGCGATTTCGTCCATGTGCGCGATGTCGCGCGCGCCTTCCGCCTCGCCCTGGAAAAGCCCGATGCACCCGGGCACGTCATCAATATCGGAAGCGGTCAGGCCTATACGATCACCGAGGTTGCAACCCGGCTCGCCGAGGTCATGGGCAAGTCCGAGATCATGCCCGATATTCTAGGCAAGGCGCGCTCGGGCGATATCCGCAACTGTTTCGCCGACATTTCCAAGGCCCGTGACCTCCTGGGATTTGAACCGGAGCACAAGCTGGAAACGGCGCTGCCGGAACTTGCCGAGTGGGTCCGGAGCACGGCGGCCATCGATCGGGGCGCCGAGATGCGACGCCAGCTCGAAGAGCGAGGCCTGGTGTCATGACCAGCGAAGCGGAAGGCGCCGTCCCGGGCGAGCCCCTCTCGCGCGAGCGTGTAGCGGGCGAGCAACGGGTCGCCGCGCCCGCCATCGGATCCAAGGTCAAGCCGATCGCGGTGATCGGCGGCAGCGGCTTCATCGGCTCCAATCTTGCGCAGAGTTTCCTTGCGGATGGCGAGGAGGTTCTGGTGATCGACAATCTGAGCCGCCCGGGGGTTGAGCAGAATCTCGATTGGCTGATCGCCAACCATGGCGCGAAGGTCCATCCAGTCATTGTGGATATTCGCGACCTTCAGGCGATGCAGTCGGCATTGGCCGATGCCAAGGCCGTGTTCCACCTCGCCGCACAGACCGCCGTTACCACCAGTCTCGATGATCCGCTGGATGATTTCGAGGTGAATGCCCGCGGCACGATCAACGTGCTCGAGGCGGTGCGGCGGCATGGCCATAAAGCCCCGGTGATTTTCGCGAGCACCAATAAGGTCTATGGCAGCCTGGACGATATTCCGCTTGCCGAGCGCGATGACCGCTATCTCCCGGCGGACGAGATCATCCGCGCACGAGGCATCAGCGAGACCCGTAATCTCGACTTCTGCACCCCCTATGGCTGCTCGAAGGGGGTCGCCGATCAATACGTGCTCGATTATGCCAAGTCCTTCGGCATTCCCACAGCCGTGCTGCGCATGAGCTGCATCTATGGCCCGCGGCAGTTCGGAACGGAGGACCAGGGCTGGGTTGCCCATTTCCTGATCCGCTCGCTTCGCGATGAACCGATCACCATCTATGGCGATGGCAAGCAGGTGCGCGACATTCTCCACGTGAATGATGCGGTTGCCGCCTATCGCGGATTACTTCGGTCGATCAATGAGCTAAGCGGCAAAGTGTTCAACCTTGGCGGCGGGCCGCGCAATGCGGTGAGCCTCAGGGCGGTGCTGCGCGAAATCAGCAGCATCATCGGCCGGGAGGTGTCTGTCAGCTATAGCGACTGGCGGCCGGGTGATCAGTTCTATTTCGTCGCGGACACGCGCAAGCTCGAAGAGAGCCTCGGCTGGGCAGCATGCATGGGCTGGCAAGAAGGACTTGCTGATCTTGCGGCATGGCTCAGCGCCCATCGCGTGACGCGGACGCCCGCGATGCAGTCCCCGGCAAGAGTGACGGCTGCCGTATGACGAGGAGCCCGGCCATCAGCCTCAGAGATCACCCATTCCAAGACAATCCGCTCCAGAAAGCCGCCACGGCGAGGATCCATGTTGCAGAGGCCTAGAGTTGATCCGAAGCGCGTTCTGATGACCGTCGATGCGGTCGGCGGTGTCTGGCGCCATGCGATGGAACTCGGCACGGCCCTTGCCGCGAGGGGTATCGAGGTCATCTTCGCCGGTCTTGGGCCCCTGCCCGCCAAAGCGCAGCGCGAGGAAGCCGAGCGGATCGGCCGGCTGGCATGGCTTGATGCGCCGCTCGACTGGATGGTCGAGGAAGACGCAGCGCTCAACAAGGTTCCGGATGTGATTGGCGCGCTCGCGGCCGATGTGAATGCGGACCTTCTGCATCTCAACCTGCCCTCGCAAGCGGCGAGGCTGCAGGTGAATGCCCCTGTTCTCGTCGTCTCCCACTCCTGCGTCGTCACCTGGTTGCACGGGGTGCGGCGCCAATCGGTTCCGGCCAGCTGGCATTGGCAGGCAAGCCTCAACCGCGCGGGCTTCGATGCCGCGCGGGCCGTGGTCGCGCCGAGCCATAGCCATGCGGCCATGCTCGAGATCTGCTATGGGCCGATCCGTGGCCTGACGGTGATCCCTAACGGCATCGACGGTTCCCCTCCTGATCCTTCCGGCCCACGGGAGGATTTCATTTTCGCCGCCGGCCGCTGGTGGGACGAGGGCAAAAATGGCCGCGTGCTTGACGAGGCGGCAGCGATGATTTCCTGGCCGGTCATGGCCGCGGGCCCCACTCGCGGGCCGAACGGGCAGAGCTTCAGCTTCCGCAACGCCAAGAGCCTCGGCGAGGAATCCAATCGTGAGGTTCGCCAAGCAATGGCGCGGGCGGGCATCGTGGTCTCGCCCTCAATCTATGAACCCTTTGGTCTTGCAGCACTCGAAGCTGCGCGCGCGGGATCAGCGCTGGTGCTGGCCGATATCCCGACTTACCGCGAGCTGTGGGGCAAGGCGGCCATCTTTGCGGATCCTTACGATCCCGCAGCCTTTGGCGCAGCGATCGAGACCCTCATTGGTGATCGTGCGTTGCGGCACGAGCTTGGCAGGCAGGCGCTCAAGCGCTCGAAGCGGTATGCCACGGCTGCCCAGGCCGAGGCCTTTCTCGCGCTTTATCGCCAGCTCATGGCTGCATCCCTGCCCGTCCCCTGAACCTTGGCTTGGCCCCGGAGGAACATGCGCTTCGCACTCTATACCCATTCGCTGGTCTCCGATTGGAACCACGGCAATGCCCATTTCCTGCGCGGCATCCTGCGCGACCTGATCGCACGCGGGCATGAGGTTATCGCCTTGGAGCCCGAAAAGGGATGGAGCCGCGAGAACCTGGTGAAGGATCAGGGACAGGCGGCGCTCGATCGGTTCATCGCCGATTTTCCCGAGCTGCGGACCACCATCTATGGCGCCGCGTTCGATCATGAGGCCGCCCTCTCGCAAGCGGATGTGGTGATCGTGCATGAATGGACCAATCCTGAGCTCATCGCCCGGATTGGCCGCATGCGGCGGAACGGTCACGATTTCACTCTGCTGTTCCATGACACGCATCACCGCGCCGTGTCGGCCCGCGAGGAGATCGCCAATCTCATGCTCGAGGATTATGACGGGATCCTCGCCTTCGGAGAGACGCTGCGGCAGCGCTATCTCAGAACCGGCTGGGGCCGGCAGGTCTTCACCTGGCATGAAGCGGCCGATGACCGGCTGTTCCGCCCCCTGCCGGAGGTCGCGCGAGAGAAAGACCTTATCTGGATCGGCAATTGGGGCGATAATGAGCGCAGCGCCGAGATCTCGAGCTTCCTCATCGAGCCGGCGCGACGCCTTAGGCTTTCCGGCACAGTGCGGGGGGTGCGCTATCCGCAGGATGCCGTCTCGGAGCTCTCAACCACGGGACTGCGCTATGGCGGGTGGATTGCGAACGCGGATGTGCCGCGCGCCTTCGCCCAGCATCGGGTGACCGTACACATCCCGCGCCGCCCCTATGTGGAAGCCCTGCCCGGCATTCCCACGATCCGCGTCTTCGAGGCACTCGCCTGTGGCATTCCTCTGATTTCAGCGCCCTGGGATGATGCGGAAGACCTGTTCCGGCCCGGCGAGGATTTCCTGTTCGCGCGGGATGGCGAGCACATGACCAAGCTCATTGCAGACTTGCTTGCCGACCGTGATCACGCAGCCAAGCTTGCTGCCTCGGGGCTCGAGACGATCCGTGCCCGTCATACCTGCCGGCACCGGGTCGATGAGCTCTTCGCCATCCTGGAAAGCTGCGGCACTGACCGCGTCAGCCGTCAACTTCCCACACCTCAGGCCGCCCAATGAAGATCGCATTCTACGGCTCAAGCCTTCTCTCGTCCTATTGGAACGGCGCAGCAACCTATTATCGCGGTCTGCTGCGCGCGCTCGCCGCCCGTGGCTATGACATCACCTTCTATGAACCGGATGTCTATGACCGGCAGAAGAACCGCGATATCGATCCGCCAGACTGGTGCAAGGTCGTCGTCTATGACGGAACGCTCGATGCCCTCAAGGCCGTAACCGCCCAAGCGCGCGAGGCAGACGTGGTGGTGAAGGCAAGCGGCGTCGGCTTCGAAGATGATGCGCTGCTTGCCCATATTCTGGCGGCCGCGCGGCCGGGCGCACTGAAGATCTTCTGGGATGTGGATGCGCCAGCCACCCTTGCGGAGCTCAAGGCCAATCCAGACCATCCCTTGCGGAAAGCGTTAAGCCGGCTTGACCTCGTTCTCACCTATGGGGGTGGGGACCCTGTGGTCGAGGCGTATCGCGGGATCGGTGCCAGGGACTGTATCCCGATCTATAACGCGCTTGATCCGGAGACGCACCACCCGGTGACCAGAGATGAGCGGTTCGCGGCCGATCTCGCCTTTCTCGGCAATCGGCTGCCGGACCGGGAGGCACGGGTCGAAGCCTTTTTCCTCGAGCCGGCGGCGAGCCTGCCCGGCCAGCGCTTTCTGCTCGGTGGTGCGGGCTGGCAGGATAAGCCGATGTCGCCGAACGTCGCCTATATCGGCCATGTCTCGACGCGCGATCACAACGCCTTCAACGTCACGCCGAAAGCCGTGCTCAATATCAGCCGCGAGAGCATGGCGCAGAACGGATTTTCGCCGGCAACGCGCGTGTTCGAGGCGGCCGGAGCCGCCGCCTGCCTCATTACCGATGCCTGGGTGGGGCTCGACTTGTTCCTCAAGGAGGGTGATGAGGTGCTGGTTGCCCGTGACGGCAAGGACGTGGCGGCACTGCTTGGCGAGCTTGATGGGGCGCGCGCCCGCAGGATTGGCGAGAATGCCCGAGCGCGCGTGCTGCGCGAGCATACCTATGCCCACCGCGCGGCGCAGGTTGACCGCATCCTTCAGCACAAGCCGGCCAACCTCGCGCGCGAGGTCGTGCCATGATGCAGCCCCCGCTCAAGATCATCGTGCTCGGGCTTTCGCTCTCGTCCTCCTGGGGCAATGGGCATGCCACCACCTATCGCGGACTTCTCGCCGCCCTTAACCGGCTCGGACACAAGGTCCTGTTCCTCGAGCGCGACGTGCCCTGGTATGCGAACCATCGCGACCTCGCCGAGCCTGATTTTTGCGAGCTGCGTTATTACGAGAGCATAGACGACCTCAGCGGCCGCTTTCAGACGCTCATCAGAGACGCGGATGCGGTGATCATCGGCTCCTATGTGCCCGAGGGTGTCGCCGTCATCGATGCGGTCGCGAAGATTGCCCCGCGCACTCTGTGCTTCTATGACATCGATACGCCGGTGACCCTTGCCAAGCTCAGGCGCGGTGATCATGAATATCTCGCCGCCCGCCAGGTGCCGTTGTTTGATGTCTATTACTCATTCTCCGGCGGCCCGGTCCTGGATGTTCTCGAGACGGAGTTCGGGGCGCGCTTTGCAGCAGCCCTTTACTGCTCGGCCGACCCCGATCGCTACAGGCCAACGGGTGAGGCCATTGAATGGGATCTCGGCTATCTCGGCACCTATAGTCCCGATCGGCAGCCCACATTGGAGCGCTTGCTGATCGAGCCGGCAAGGTGCCTGCCGAACATGCGCTTCGTGGTGGCGGGACCACAATATCCGGCCGATATCGAGTGGCCCGCCAATGTCGACAGGATCGATCATCTGCCCCCGGCGGAGCATCCCTCCTTCTACAGCCGGCAGCGCTTCAGCCTGAACGTCACCCGCGCGGATATGATCGAAGCCGGGTGGTCGCCGAGCGTGCGGCTGTTCGAGGCGGCCGCCTGCGGCACGCCAATCATCAGCGATAATTGGGACGGGTTAGACAGCCTGTTTACTGAAGACGAGGCCATCTTAATTGCTCGGTCAAGCGATGATGTCGTTAACATCTTATCAAAGATGACCGAAGCAAAACGAAGCTCGATAGGAGCTGAAGCGCGATCGCGCGTGTTGAGCCAACATACTGGCGAAGCACGCGCACACGAACTTCTCATATGCCTGGGAACCTGTTGGCGCCAAAGTCGTTTTGTACAGCAAGCGGGCGCTTGACCGCTCTATGTAACGGCCATTTTGCTTGACGAAAGGGCTAGCAACATGAGCATCAATACAAAAAATAATACCATAAAAACAATTGTTGTTACAGGCGGAGCAGGTTTTATTGGCTCACATCTGTGTGAATACCACATCAACCAAGGACACAAAGTAATCTGCATAGACAATTTTCTTACAGGATCGCGGAAGAATATCGAGCGTTGGCGCGGCGCTGAGAATTTCCAACTGATCGAGCAGGACATCTGCGAAGCGCTTGAAATCGACGAGCCGATCGACGCGATCTACAATCTCGCCTGCGCCGCATCGCCTGTCCATTATCAAGCCGATCCCGTCCATACCATGATGAGCAATGTGGTGGGGACGCGGAACCTGTTGTTGCTGGCCGAGCAGCATGGAGCCCGGTTTCTGCAGGCATCCACTAGCGAGGTCTATGGTGATCCCGAACAGCATCCACAGAGCGAGACCTATTGGGGTCATGTGAACTGCACGGGCCCCCGCGCCTGCTATGATGAGGGAAAGCGCGCGGCAGAAGCGCTGTGCTTCGACTTTCTGCGCGCCGGGCGGGTCGATGCCCGGGTCACCCGCATCTTCAACACCTACGGGCCGCGGATGCGCCCCGATGACGGCCGCATCATCTCCAACCTGGTGACGCAAGCCATCGAGGGCAAGCCCCTGACCATCTATGGCAGCGGCAATCAGACCCGATCCTTCTGCTATGTCTCCGACATGGTGTGCGGCCTGGTCGCGATGATGAACATGACGCCCAATCGCGGCCTGCCGATCAATCTCGGCAATCCGCAAGAATTCACGGTCAACGAGCTGGCCGAGCTCGTGCTGATGCTGGTGCCGACCAATTCGAAGGTCGTCTATAAACCCCTGCCCGTCGATGACCCTCAACGGCGCAAACCCGATATCCGGCGCGCCCAGAAGATTCTGAACTGGCAGCCTCAGGTTCCCCTAGGGGAAGGTCTTCTCAAGACCATCGCATGGTTCGCGTCGGTGGCCGATCGCAGAGTGACGCCCCGCAAGCCGGACGCGATCGTCACCAAGGCGCATTTCGCGCGCTCGGCTCTCTGACTTGGCTCATGTCGCCAGCTCGGGGAACCCGGCGGGATCCGCGTTCATTCCCCCTGCACTGGCATGAAGGAGCACTGCAATGGCACAGGCCAAGACCACAACCAATCATGACGAAATCCGCCAATGGGCGGAGAAGCATGGCGGTCGCCCTGCCCATGTGAAGCGGACCGGCGGCAAGGAGGATCCCGGCATTCTGCGCCTCGATTTCGGCGAACGAGACGAGCAGCTCGAGGAGATCTCGTGGGACGAGTTCTTCGAGAAGTTCGAGGACAACAAGCTTGCCCTGCTCTATCAGGACCAGGGGGACAGCCGTTTCAACAAGCTCGTGCGCCGCGATGCTGAGCGGAAATAGCAGCGGACACAACGAGCGGTGCGAGGATACTCACCTCACGCCGCTCGATGGCCACGCGTAGCGGCCCGTTCCAAGCCAACATCATCAGTGACCGGTCTGCGGCCTCGTTCCGAGGTTTGCGTCACGACCCTGACCGGTCGCGAAACCAGCATTGCCGATGTCGGCCTCGCCGAACAGCCGCCTGATCTCCTCGGGCAGAGCTTGCTTCACCTCCTCCATTTCACCGGGCGAAATATGCCGCTCCAGCACGTGGAAGACGGCCCTTGTCGCATCGAGCGGATTCATCGGGGGCAAATCGCCAATTCTCTGCTCGACCCGCGCGATGAACTCATCTGCTGAGCGCATGGTCACGGGCTGGGTCGAGGGCCGATAGCCCTCGTAATAGATCCCACGCACGATGAGAGGCAGCTGTGCGCCCAAATGGGCGGCCTGATCGGTGGTCAGCCTGTCACGGAGGGTCTGCAGAACCGCCCGCAGCGCATGGTAACAGCGCTGTTTGTCGGGCCCGATCTGCTCGCCGATCCCAGACAGCCAAGTGTGCGTGATGTGAAGGCTCCGGTCAAAGATCTCAAGACCAGTTGAGCTCATGGAAACCTCCTATCGATCCGGTTGCGAGGGCGTCGAAATCTCCTCCAAGGTCTCCTCGATATCCGCGCCATCGCCCTTGGTTGCGAGATCGCCCAGCGAGACGATACCAACGAGGTGCTTGTCATGATCGAGAACCGGCACCCGCCTGATCTGCACATCCGCCATTCGGTCGAGTACCTCGTCGACATCGTCATCCTCGAAGCACCAGATCACCTCTTGCGTCATGGCATCGGCAACATGCGCATCGGTTGGAGACTGGCCGGCTGCAGTCGCCCGCACGGCGATATCGCGGTCGGTGATCATGCCGACGAGCCGGCTTCCATCGCAGACGGGAAGCACGCCCACATTGAGCTCATCCATCATCTGCGCGGCCTGGCTCAAAGGGGCGCCTGGGGATATGACATTGACGTCGCGTGTCATTACGCTCGCGATATTCATAGCTATCCTCCTGAGATTTGCGCCAACCGCTAAGATCCCTCTTCGTGTGCGGTTGGCATCTGTGGGGCCAATGAATCGCTTCGCCAATCGTTCCGATTGCGAAGCTCCCTCGCGCCCTCGCATCGGCGCGCGACCAAAACGCGGAAAGGCCGCCCACGACTATGGTCGGCGGCCTTTCCTAAAGTCATTCAAACCAGAGACTTAAGCTTGCGATCAGCTCTGTTCGGTGGTTCTCGCCTGCGGTGAGTGTCCCGACTGGGTCTGATGGTTGTGCTTATTGTGGGTACGGCTTTCCTGGTTCATGCCGCCGCGGCTCACCGGCATCTCGCTCTGGCGCGCTTTCGCGTTGCGCGCCGTCTGAGAGCTGCTGTCCACATCAGCAACGGGATCCCCAGGACGGGGCACATCATCCTTGCGCTCGAAAGTGCGCAGCTGCTGCTCGTGTGTCTTGTTTCCAGCCATCATCCGGCTCCCGGACCTTGATCCTTCCTGCGGTTCTCGGTCTTCTTTAGACCTTCCATGACGTCATGAGGCTCGCCGTGCTCGCCGGCCTGCCTTTGCCGCTGATTGGGAAAACGCCGCTGGTCCATGCCTTGCAGCTTGTTCTTGCCCATGATGTCGTCAGCGAGATCGGCTTCATCGAGCGTATCGCCGGGCTGACCCGGACCCACGCCGCGCGCGCCCATCTGGCCGCGGCCACCGCCACCCATATGCTTTCCGGCATTCGGCATTGGATTGCTCCATCTGTTGATTGGTCTTGGTCGGGGAACACACGGGGTCAGGACCGGTTCCAAAGGCGCCAACCACCGGTATTCCGCTTCATTGGCTCCGAGACGATTGAGGTGATAGGGATAAGCCCCAGGAGCGAGGTTGGGGCTACTCCGTGTTTTATTCTTGCATGTTCCCGTTTTTGGGAACATAGTGGATAGTGTTCATGATCGTTGTTGGCACGTCCGTGCTGGTCGACTATGGCAAGCGTCATCCCGAGGCCCTGGCGAGCCTTAGCGCGCTGAACGGGTTGCTGCGCCAGGCGGCCTGGACGGATCGGGCCAGCATCGAACAGGAATGCGGTGCCCTCGCCCGGATCAACGAAGATGGTCGCTTGCTTCTCGATCTTCCCGAGGCAGGCTGCCGGGTGATGGTTGGGATCAATCTCGAGCTGGGGATCGTGCGGATCACGTCGGTGACCGAGCTCAATCAGGTAAAAGACGATGACTGAGGCTGCTTCCGATCCTGTCAAGCCAATCCGAACCGAGGAGGATTACCGCTCGGCTCTTGCCGAAATCGATCGCCTGCTTGCGGCCGAGGCAGGCAGCCCGGAAGCTGATCGCCTCGAAGTGCTGGCCATTCTGGTGGCGGAATATGAGCGCAAGAGCCATCCGTTGGCGCCGCCTGATCCCATCGATTTCCTCACCTTCGCGATGCGGGCACAGGGGCGCAGCCAGGCGGAACTCGCCGAGCTGCTCGGATCGCGGTCCAGGGCCTCGGAAGTGCTGAACCGGAAACGGCATCTGTCGGCCGAGATGATCGGCAAGATCGCGCAAGGCTGGTCCTTGCCGCGCGAGATCCTGTCGCAACCCTATGCGGTGTCAGGCACTGCACGGCGAATGGTGATGCGCGGCGCTCAGGTCTTGGGGCTCCTGGTCCTGATCGGGGCTGCGGCTGTCGGCGGGGTGTTCTGGAGCTTCGGCCGCGAGCTGCCTGGCGCAGCGGAGATTGCCCACTACGGTTCTGCGGACGTGGCACGGCGGGATGACGACGGCCGGCTGGTCGAATATCGCCGCTATGTGCCGCTGTCGCAAATACCGCCACATGTGATCAAGGCGTTCCTTGCGGCCGAGGATCAGGACTATTACGGGCACGGGGGTTACAGCGTGCCGGCGATCCTCAGGGCTGCGGCACAGAATCTGATCGACTATGGCTCCGGCCGCAAGCCGGCCGGCGCGGCCACCATCACACAGCAGCTAGCCAAGAACCTGCTGCTTTCCGGCGAGCCGCCGTCGATCGAGCGCAAGATCAAGGAGATCATCCTTGCGCAGCGCATCGAAAGCACCTTGAGCAAGGATCGCATTCTCGAACTCTATCTCAACCACATTTATTTCGGCGGTCCAGCCTATGGCATCGCCGCCGCTGCCCAGCAATATTTCGGCAAGGGGCCGGAAGAGCTGAGCATCGCAGAAGCCGCCTATCTCGCAGCCCTGCCCAAGGCACCCAATAATTATCGGCTCGACATCGCGGCCAATCGCGAGCGCGCCAAAGAGCGGCGCGATTGGGTGCTGCGGCGCATGGCCGATGATGGGCTCATCACCAGCTCGGCGGCGCAATTTGCTCAATCAGAACCGCTGTGAGCGCAGGTTAGACTCCACGCCCAACTCAACACGATCACAGCGTTTTTGATCAACCGCAAAATCCGGTACCTAATCTGTGGAAAGGCTCACCGGATCACCGGGCTTGACCCGGTGATCCGGTGCTTAAAGACACCTGGCGCCATCTGCTCTGGATGCCCTCATCGAGCCGGGCATGATGGCAAAGGGCAGCCTCTCAGTTCACCGCTGCCGCCACCTGATCGGCAATCGCCCGCAAGGCCTCGTCTGCCCGCGCGCCATCGGGTCCACCGGCCTGGGCCATATCGGGCCTGCCGCCGCCACCCTTGCCGCCCAGCTTCTCCGCGCCGATCCGCACGAGATCAACGGCGTTGAACCGCTGAGTCAGATCATCGGTGACCCCGACAGCAATGCTCGCCTTGCCCTCGGCATTGACGCCAACAAGCGCGATAATGCCTGAGCCAAGCTGGCGCTTGCCATCATCGACCAGTCCGCGCAACTCCTTGGGATCAAGCCCTTCGATCTTGCGCGCCCGGAGCTTAGTGCCGCCGATCTCGCGATCACCGCCGTCACCTCCCCCATTCTGAGCGGTGGTCCCCTGCCCCAGCGCCGCCTTCTTGCGCGCATCCGCCAGATCGCGCTCGAGCTTCCGGTTCTGCTCGATCAGGGTCTTCACACGCTCAACCAGGTCCTGCGGGCGGGTGCGCAGCAGGGCGGAAAGCTCCTCAACCCGGGCATCCTGCTCGGCAAGATAGGCCCGCGCCGCATCGCCAGCCAGCGCCTCGATGCGACGAACACCCGCAGCCGAGGCCTGCTCGGCCACGACTTTCACAAGACCGATATCGCCGGTGCGCGCCACGTGAGTGCCACCGCACAGTTCCATGGAGAAGACCGCATTATTGCCGGAGCTCTGCGGGTTGCGTCCCATGGCAACCACGCGCACCTCATCGCCATATTTCTCGCCGAACAGCGCGCGGGCGCCCTCGGCAATCGCCTCGTCCACCGTCATCAGCCGAGTGGTCACCGGATCATTCTGGGCGATCACCCTATTGCTGATCTCCTCGACCTTGGCGAGCTCCTCGGGCGACATCGGCTTTTGGTGGGCAAAGTCGAAGCGCAGCCGGCCCGGTTCGACCAGCGAGCCCTTCTGAGCGACGTGGTCACCGAGCACCTGGCGCAGCGCCTCATGCAACAGGTGGGTCGCGGAATGGTGAACGCGGGTTGCCGCGCGACGCTCATGATCGACGATCAGCTCGACGGCAGCGCCTGGCTTGAGCGCACCCTTCTCCAACCGGCCACGATGCACATAGAGATCGCCCAGGCGCTTCTCGGTGTCGAGAACGCGGAAGAGCGCGCCCTCGGACGTGCGGATCAAGCCTTGATCGCCAACTTGACCGCCGGATTCCCCATAGAACGGGGTCTGGTTGAGGATAAGGCTTGCCTCCTCCCCTTCGGCAAGCGAGCTCGCCTCGGCCCCATCCCTGATGATCGCCAGCACCACGCCTTCCGCACTCTCCGTGTCATAGCCGAGGAAGTCGGTCGCCCCATGCTTGTCGCGCAAGCCGAACCAGATCGCATCGGTCTTAGCTTCACCGGAACCAGCCCAGGCTTTGCGTGCTTCGGCACGCTGGCGCTCCATGGCCGCTGCAAATCCCTCCGTGTCGACTTCGATGCCGCGGGCGCGCAGCGCATCCTGGGTCAGATCGAGAGGGAAGCCATAGGTGTCGTAAAGCTTGAACGCGGTCTCACCGGCCAGCCGCTGGCCCTCACCGAGATTGGCCGTTTCCTCTTCAAGGATGCGCAAGCCGCGCGCCAGGGTGCCGCGGAACCGACTCTCCTCGAGCTTGAGGGTTTCGGAAATCAGAGCCTCACCGCGCACGAGCTCAGGGTATGCCTGCCCCATCTCCCGCACCAAAGCCGGCACCAGGCGCCAGATCAGGGGCTCCTCGGCACCAAGCAGGTGGGCATGACGCATGGCGCGGCGCATGATCCGGCGCAGCACATAGCCGCGGCCTTCATTGGAGGGCAGGACGCCATCGGCAATGAGGAAGCTGGATGCACGCAGGTGATCGGCAATGATCCGGAAGCTCGGTTTTGCCTCGCCTTCGGCCCGACGGCCCACCAGCTCCTCGCAGGCACCGATCAGCGCCCGGAAGAGATCGATCTCGAAATTATCGTGGGTGCCCTGGAGCACGGCGGCCATGCGCTCAAGGCCCATGCCTGTATCGATAGACGGTCTCGGCAGGTTCAAGCGCTCGCCACCCTCCGTCTCCTCATATTGCATGAAGACGAGGTTCCAGATCTCGACGAAGCGGTCGCCATCCTCTTCGGGTGATCCGGGCGGGCCACCCCAGATCTGCGGCCCGTGATCAAAGAAGATCTCGGAACAGGGGCCGCAAGGGCCGGTATCGCCCATGCGCCAGAAGTTGTCAGATGTGGAAATGCGGATGATGCGCTCATCCGGCAGGCCGGCGATCTTTCGCCAGAGGGCATGCGCCTCATCATCCTCGGAGAATACAGTGACGGTGAGCCGGTCCTTGGATAGGCCGAACTCGCGGGTGACGAGGTTCCAGGCCAGCTCGATCGCGACATCCTTGAAATAGTCGCCGAAGGAGAAATTGCCCAGCATCTCGAAGAATGTGTGATGGCGCGCGGTATAGCCCACATTGTCGAGATCATTGTGCTTGCCACCGGCGCGCACGCATTTCTGCGAGGTCGTGGCGCGGGTATAGGGCCGCTTCTCGACACCCGTGAAGACGTTCTTGAACTGCACCATCCCCGAATTGGTGAACATCAGGGTCGGGTCGTTGCGCGGCACCAGCGGGCTCGAGGCGACCACCTCGTGACCGTTCCTGCGGAAGTAGTCCAGGAAACGCGCGCGGATCTCATTAACGCCGGTCATCGGATGGTCCTGTCATTCGCCCGGGAGCATGCCGGGTGCGTCATCACATCAAAGATGGTGACGGGCCGGACGGCGCAAAACCGCCGGCCACATCATTCGGGGGATCAGCTGGCCGCCAAGACGTGCGGCTTGGCCGTGCGGCGCGTCAGCAGCTTGTTCAAAGCCCCGACATAGGCACGGGCGGCGGCGACCAAGGTGTCGGTATCGGTGCCACGACCGGTGAAGGAGCGTCCGTCGTCTTCGAGGCGCACGCTCACATCGGCCTGGGCATCGGTGCCTTCGGTCACCGCCTTGACCTGGAACAGCTGTAGATTGGCGTCGTGCGGGACTGCTTCCTTGATCGCGTTGAAGGTCGCATCCACCGGACCATCGCCGGTTGCTTCCTTGGTGACGTGCTTGCCTTCCACGCTCAAGGTGACGGTGGCCTTCTGAGGGCCGCCAGTGCCAGCGATCACGGTCAGGGCCTCGACGCGGATATAGTCCTGGGAGCGTGAGACCTGATCATCGATCAAGGCCTCGATATCCTCGTCATAGACGTGCTTCTTCTTGTCCGCCAAGGCCTTGAAGCGCTCGAACGCATCCTGGAAGGCGTTGTCGGAGAGCTGATAGCCCAGCTCCTCCAGCTTCTTCTTGAAGGCGTGCCGTCCCGAATGCTTGCCCATGATCAGGGACGAAGCCTTCAGGCCCACATCCTCCGGCCGCATGATCTCGTAGGTCGAGGTGTTCTTGAGCATGCCGTCCTGGTGGATGCCGCTCTCATGGGCGAAGGCGTTCTTGCCGACGATCGCCTTGTTGTACTGAACCGGGAAGGAGCTTGCCGCCGCCACCAGCTTCGAGACACGGGTGAGCATAGTGGCATCGATATTGGTGGTGTATGGCAGGATGTCCGAGCGCACCCGCATGGCCATCACAACCTCTTCCAGCGCCGCATTGCCAGCACGCTCGCCAATGCCGTTGATGGTGCATTCGATCTGACGAGCGCCACCCTGCAGGCCGGCCAGCGAATTGGCGACCGCCAAGCCCAGATCATTGTGGCAATGCACGGAGAAAATCGCCTTGTCCGCATTGGGCACCCGCTCGCGCAAGGTCTTGAACATCGCGCAATATTCTTCCGGCGTCGTATAGCCGACCGTGTCGGGCAGGTTGATGGTGGTGGCGCCCGCCTTGATCGCGGCCTCCACACAGCGGGCGAGGAAATCGATCGGGGTGCGGGTCGCATCCATGCCCGACCACTCGACATCCTCGACCAGGTTGCGCGCCTGGGTCACGGTGGCGATCACGATCTCGAGCACCTCATCCTGGCTCTTGCGCATCTGGTGCTCGAGATGGATCGGCGAGGTCGAAACGAAAGTATGGATGCGCGGCCGCTTGGCATGGCGCACCGCCTCACCCGCGCGGGCGATATCGGCGGGAATGGCACGGGCGAGCCCCGCGATCACCGCGCGCTTGGCCTGGCGGGCAATTTCGGAAACCGCCCTGAAGTCCCCCTCCGACGCGATGGGGAAACCGGCCTCGATCACATCGACGCCCATCTGGTCGAGGAGATCGGCAACCTCGAGCTTCTCCTCGAAGGTCATGGTCGCGCCCGGCGACTGCTCGCCATCGCGCAAGGTGGTATCGAAGATGATGACGCGTTCTTTCTCGCTCTGTGCTTTGACGCCTGCACCTTGCGTTACGGAATCAACGGTCATTGAAGCGTTCCTACAGCTTGGACCCGACTTTGCCTTGCGGGTCATGAAAATTCGGGGTTCGGCATCTTCATCCCCTGAATACCCGCCTCGCAGTCGAAGCTGTCGGCACTCAGGGGCAGCTAAGGAGGAGGTCTGCAAGCGCAGGGGCGGCCGCAGCCTGGGCTGGGGCAGCAAGGGCCGGGGCGGCCAGGGCCAGATTGGCGGCGCGTGCTGGGAAGGGGCCGGCGATGAGTGGCACACATGCCGGGAACAGATGGCCAGCATTCCTGCCGATCATCCTCATCCGTGCATGTCTGGCGATCCCGCCTGCCATCTCAACCGTCATCTCAATCGACCGGCTGATCGTTTCGCCTCAGCGCAATCAGCCCGGCTTCGCTTCAATCAGATTGCAAAGCAGCCGTCCGGCTGCTCGGAGCGGGTATTTATACCCTTTTCGAGCAGCCATGCAACGGCTGAATAGAGGGAGGCGTGTGGCAAGCCTGACAAAACTACTCGACTGTCACCGATTTCGCCAGGTTTCTCGGCTGATCGACATCCGTGCCGCGCAGCACGGCGGCGTGATAGGCCAGAAGCTGCACCGGAACCGCATAAAGCAGCGGATTGATGAAGGCATTGGCCTGAGGCACCGTCAGGGTATTGAAGGCGGCATGGCCATTACGGCGATGCCCGTCAGCATCTGTGATCAGCACGATGCGCCCGCCTCTCGCGGCCACCTCCTCCATATTCGACACGGTCTTGTCGAACAGATCATCATGCGGCGCGATGACGATGACCGGCACCTGCTCGTCGATGAGCGCGATCGGTCCGTGCTTCAGCTCGCCAGCGGCATAGCCTTCGGCGTGAATATAGGAAATTTCCTTGAGCTTCAGCGCGCCCTCTAGGGCGATCGGATAATTGATGCCGCGGCCGAGAAAGAGCACGTCGCGGGCGGTGACGATGTTTTTCGCGCTTTCCTCGATGGCGGCCTCGTCCTTCAGGATATCGTTCATGTGACGCGGCACTTCCATCAGCGCCTGCACGAGCACCTGCTCCTCAGCCGAGCTCAAGACGCCCCGCTCCCGTCCCGCAGCGATCGCCAGGCATGCAAGAACAGTGAGCTGGCAGGTGAAGGCCTTGGTCGAGGCGACGCCGATTTCGGGTCCCGCATAGGTCGGCAGGACAAATCCCGCCTCGCGGGCGATGGTTGATTCCGGCACGTTCACCACCGCCACGGTCTGCTGCTCCTGCTCGATGCAGTAGCGCAGGGCCGCCAACGTATCCGCCGTCTCACCGGACTGGGAGATCACGATGGCGAGGCCACGCTGCGGCAAGGGGGCCTCGCGATAGCGGAATTCGGAGGCAATATCGACGTCGACCGGCAGCCGGGCATAGCGCTCGAACCAGTATTTGGCCACGAGCCCCGCATAATAGGCCGTGCCGCAGGCGGTGATCGTCACCCGGTCGAGCTTGGCGAAGTCGACCGCAAAACCGTCGGGCAAGGTGGTGCAGAGCTCGGCGAGGTTCACATATTCCGCAAGCGTGTGGCCGATCACCTCCGGCTGCTCGGCAATCTCCTTGGACATGAAGTGGCGGTAATTGCCCTTATCGACCAGCAGGCGCGAGCTCTGGCTCAGTTTGGTCTCGCGGGTGACCTCCTTGCCTTGCTCGTCGAAAATCTGGGCCGAGTTGCGGGTGAGTACCACCCAATCGCCATCTTCGAGAAAGGCGACCCGATTGGTGAACGGCGCAAGGGCGATGGCATCGGAGCCCAGGTACATCTCGCCATCGCCATAGCCGATCGCCAGCGGGCTGCCACGGCGGGCACCGATCATGAGATCATCCTCTCCGGCAAAGAGGATGACGAAGGCGAAGGCACCGCGCAGACGCTGCAAGGTCTCGAAGACGGCCTCGGCCGGCTTGCGGCCCTGTTTCAGCGCGTTCGAGATCAGATGGGCAACGACCTCGGTGTCGGTCTGGCTCGCAAATTCAGCACCATCACGCACAAGCTCTTCCTTGAGCTCTCGGAAATTCTCGATGATGCCGTTATGCACGATGGCGACGCGGCCCACCACATGGGGGTGAGCATTGCTCTCGGTTGGCGCGCCATGGGTTGCCCAGCGGGTGTGGCCCATGCCGGCCTTGCCGAACAGCGGTTGGGCCGAGACCTTCGCCTGCAGATTGCGCAGCTTGCCCTCGGCGCGCTGGCGGCGGATCTCACCATCCTCCAGCACGACGATGCCGGCGGAATCATATCCGCGATATTCGAGACGCTTGAGGGAATCGACCAGCATCTGGTCGACCGCGTCCTTACCGAGTATTCCGACGATCCCGCACATGGGTGTTGTTCCTTATTCCGGCTCGCCGCTGATCTGGGCTGCCACGGCGCGCGGCTTGGCAGCCGCGGCCGTTCGCGACCGCGCTGTGCCATTTTCTGCACTGACGGCGCCCGCGTCTTGCTCGCCCGTGCCATTTCCGGGATGACCGCCCACCCCGGCACCGTTCGATCGTGCTGCCGCCTTGGCAGCCGCCTTCTCGGCCCTGAACCTTGCCGCCCAGCCGGGCTTGACCACCTGCCGCCCACGGGCCACCGCCAAGGCATCCGGCTCGACATTGTCGGTCACCACGCTGCCCGAGGCGACATAGGCGCCCGCAGCGATGGTCACAGGTGCGACAAGCGCCGAGTTGGAGCCGATGAAGGCGCCCGCCCCGATCTCGGTGATGTGCTTGTCGAACCCATCATAATTGCAGGTGATGGTGCCGGCTCCGATATTCGCCGCGCCTCCAATGCGGGCATCGCCCACATAGCTCAGATGATTGACCTTGGCACCGCCACCGATCTGGGCATTCTTGATCTCGACGAAATTGCCGACCTTGGCCTTGGGCTCAAGATCACTGCCCGGGCGAAGCCTCGCAAAGGGGCCGATCTGGCAGCCCGCCCCGATATGGGCACCCTCGATATGGGAGAAGGCATGGATCACCGTCCCCGTCTCGACCACGACCCCGGGCCCGAAGACGACATTCGGCTCGATCAGCACATCGGCGGCAAGCTTGGTGTCCATTTGGAGAAAGACGGTCTCGGGCGCCAGCATGGTCACGCCGGCAAGCATCGCTGCCTCGCGCAACCGCGATTGCATCAGCGCTTCGGCGCGGGACAGTTCGAGCCGGTTATTGATGCCCAAAACCTCCGTCTCCGGACAGGTCTCAGCGGCAACCGTGAGGCCGCGCTTCACCGCAAGGGAGACAATATCGGTCAGGTAATATTCCCCCTTGGCATTATCATTGCCGACCAACGGTAGAAGTTCGCGCAAAACCTCCGTTGAAAAGGCCATAACCCCGGAATTACAAAGGGTTACGAGCTTTTCCTCCGCTGACGCATCATTTTCCTCGCGGATGGCGATCACCTGGCCTGCCGGATTGCGCAGGATACGGCCATAGCCGGTAGGACACTCGGTCTCAAATCCGAGCACCGCGACTGCGGCACCGTCCGCCACCTTGCCTGCCAGGGCGGCGATCGTTTCCGGACGTATCAGGGGGGTATCGCCAAAGAGCACGATCGTGACCGTGGAGGGCTTGCTCAATGCGTCAAGCCCAATCCGGGCGGCATGGCCCGTTCCGAGCCTGTTCTCCTGGACGGCGAGCGCACACGCGAGGGCTCTTTTTTGCGCTTCCGCAGCAATGGATGGCATGTCGGGGCCGATCACCAGCGCCACCTCTCCTGCTCCAATCGCTTTCACGCTGTTCAACACGTGGCCGATGAGCGGTTGCCCGGCGATACTGTGCATCACCTTAGGCAGGTCGGACTTCATGCGCGTGCCCTTGCCGGCCGCGAGAACGATGCAGGAGAGATCTGTCATGAGCAGAATCCATGGCCGGTTACGGCGAGCATATATGTTGCCTTTCCTATAGCATTGCGACCGATGGGGCGAAAGTCAGGGGCCATTCACCGTGTATCTGGGGTTTGCAAGCACTCATCTGCGCGCTATAATTGCATGTGCAGGATAAATGCTACTCTAGGTTCGAATGGTGTCGCCGATTCGATGTTGCCGTTCCGTGCCGTTATGCGCCCGTTTGCTGGTCATCCCATCAAATGCACTATGCCATGCCACATTTCCTCTCCGTAGTTTTGCGCAGAACGCAGTTACGAGATCGCAAACGGACAAGAGCGCTGGCTGTGTCCGTGGCCCTTGTCCTGCTTGTCGTTTCTGCGCAGATGATCTTCGCGATCCCCTCCGGCAATATCACCGAGCATGAGAACCTGAAGCTCACTACGGAAGCGTTTAACCGCGCCCCTCGCGCGATCTCTTCTCCCATGCTGATGCAAAATCTTGCTGAACAATCGGTAAGAAGCGAGACCGCAAGCAAGGGCGACCTGATCACCCCATCTTTCGGGATCATGCTTGCACTGATCAGCTCACAAATGGAGGGTGTCCAGGTCTGGCGCGCTCTCGCACTCCAGCACCGAGACTTGCTTGGCATTCTGAAGCCGCGTCTATTCGAGGCCGCACACACCCGGAGCCGGACCATATACGGCCTCATGGCCGGTCCTTTCGAAACGAATCGCGCGGCAAAAGAGGTTTGCAACCGGCTGATCGCGCGCGGGCTCGACTGTACCGTGACCGAGTTTCGCGGCATCACGCCGGCGGTGGGCGGACCTGTTCTTTATGACCGCGCGCTGGCCGGCGTCCCACCACCGGGCATTCTCCTGCCCGGCTTGGGCCCATCCTGATCCCGCGCCTCAAGCCGGCGATCGCGCCCTGCCCGGTCCCATGGCATTTCCCCAGCCAATGGTCCGGTCTGGTCGTTTATCCCTTGACAGTATACGTTGTGAGATGGTGGAAAGCGCCAACTCGCGCGTTTGCCGAGCCCGTAGCTCAGCCGGTAGAGCAACTGACTTTTAATCAGTAGGTCCTGGGTTCGAATCCCAGCGGGCTCACCATCCAAGTCGATGGGAGCAAAGCAGGTTATTGCGGCCGCTTCCCTTCGCGGCCAGTACGAGCCGAAGGCAATGCCCCGGCCTTAAGGAAGTCGAGGCGGCCCGCGCTGGTTATAGCACTCATCCATCACCAGCCTCATCGGTACGGACGAGAATCGTTCAAACGCGAGACAATCGCGCTGAGCTCGAACGGCTTCGCATTGGCTGATCCAACGAAGCCGCGCTCAGCCCTTTCACGATCGTGATCCTTCGAAGGCCACTCTCGGAATCACGCGCTCGCCATTGTTTGCCCACACAGTCCAGGCGCTAGACTAGGTTCCTGGCTCCAGGCCGGTATTGGAAGCGCCAGTGCTCCCGCAAGCTCGGGTTCAGGGCCTGGCGCTCCCAAAGGCTCAGCTCACGCCTTGGTGCCAAGCTTGTCCTGAGTTCGCGTTTCGAAATCGCTGGCGTCATGGCGCTCGTGCAGCTGGGTCGAGGGCTCACCGCTGATGCGGTTGACCATCCGGCCGCGCTGGACGGCCGGGCGGCTGAGAATGCTATCAGCCCAACGCTGGACATGGGTGTATTCGTGGACCGACAGGAATTCGGCGGCGTTGTAAAGCCACCCCTTCACGAGCCCGCCATACCAGGGAAACACCGCAATATCGGCGATGGTATAGTCATCGCCTGCAAGAAACGCATTGTCCGCCAGGCGCCTGTTCAGGACGTCGAGCTGGCGCTTGGTCTCCATCGCAAACCGATCGATGGCATATTCGATCTTTACGGGCGCGTAGGCGTAGAAATGGCCAAAGCCGCCACCGAGATAGGGGGCGCTTCCCATTTGCCAGAAAAGCCAAGACAAGCATTCGGCCCGCCGGCCTGCCTCCTTGGGGAGGAATTCTCCAAATTTTTCGGCGAGATAGAGCAGGATCGCGCCGGATTCGAAGACGCGGATCGGCTCGGAGCCCGACCGGTCCATGAGCGCTGGGATCTTGGAATTGGGATTGACCTCGACGAAGCCGCTGCCGAATTGATCGCCGTCACTGATCCTGATCAGCCAAGCGTCATATTCAGCCCCGCTATGGCCAAGGGCGAGCAATTCCTCAAGCAGAATCGTGACCTTCTGGCCATTTGGCGTTGCCAGGGAATAGAGCTGGAGGGGATGACGGCCGACAGGCAGTTCCTTCTCATGGGTCGGCCCCGCGATCGGCCGGTTGATATTCGCAAACCGGCCACCATTGGCCTTGTCCCAAACCCAGACCTTGGGCGGGATATATGCTGAATCCGTCATTGCGCGTGCTCCATCCGGTGGCTTACGCCATTCGATTCACATCTCAGTCCCATTATTGGCGCGGTGTAGCAGCTCCTAGGAAAGTCGAGCAACCTGATCCTGAAGGCGATCAGCACAACGTGACGAGCGCCGCAGATGGCCATTGGCTGACTAAACCGTCACGCGGTTGCCAGCGAGATGTCCGTGGACCTCAAAGGCATTTCGGTCAACCCAGTTATGCCTCAGCAAACCATCCTCGCCGATGGCGATGATCGAATTGCCGACCATCGTGAACGGCGTCCCGTCAGGCTCGGTGCCGAGGAATCCGTTATTCAGGCCAACAACACGCCAGCGTGTGGCAACGCGTGTCCCCTCCTCATTCTGAAAGATGTCCAGAATCTCGAAGTCGAGCTCCTTGATCTGGGTCTGAAAGGCGATGACCCAGCGTTTGAACGCTTCCCGCGAGCGGATCTCATGGCCCCCGGAGGTGATCACGAAATCCGGATGGACCAAGGCATCGATCGCGTGCGGGTTTTGTGGCCAGCGCCAGACTTCATTCCAGAACCGGCGAACAATGTCGATGGCGTTGCGCTGCATGACAATGCCCTCTTGGCTTCAGTTGATCGCAAGGCGGTGGCTGCCGATCACTCGGCAGCAAGGTCCGGGGCCGCAAGCCCGAGCGCTCGGGCGAGGCCTGCGCCATAGGCGGGGTCGGCTTTGGCGCAATTGGCGATATGACGCTCCTTCACCTCCAGGCGCGCGTCCGCCATGGCACGCGCCGTGTTCTCGAACAGGAGCTGCTGCTGTTGCGGGGTCATCTTGCGAAACAGGATGCCGGGCTGTTCGAAATGGTCCTCATCCACACGATGGTCCCAATGGGCGGCCGCGCCGTCGATGGGGAGCGGCGGCTCCATCAGCGAGGGATCATGATCGATCCACGCGCCTTTGCTGTTCGGCCAGTAGGTGGGAGTTGCCCCAAGATTGCCGTCGGTGCGCATCGCACCATCACGATGATAGCTGTGGAACGGACATCTCGGTGCATTGACCGGAATATGGTTGAAGTTGACGCCCAGCCGATAGCGTTGCGTATCCCCGTAGGAAAAGAGACGAGCCTGCAGCATCCGGTCAGGCGAGAAGCCGATGCCGGGAACGATATTGGCGGGTGAGAAGGCGGCCTGCTCGACCTCGGCGAAGTAATTGTCGGGCCAGCGGTTGAGCTCGATCACGCCGACCTCGATCAGCGGGTAATCCGCCTTCGGCCAGACCTTGGTGAGATCAAAGGGATTGTGCTTGTGGGTCTTGGCCTGCTCGTCGGTCATCACCTGGATGAAGAGGGTCCAGCGCGGGAAGTCACCGCGCTCGATCGCGTTGAGCAGATCACGCCCATGGGTCTCACGGTCATTGGCCACGAGGGACGCGGCCTCCTGATCGGTCAGATTCTCAATCCCCTGCTGGGTGTGGAAGTGGAACTTCACCCAGACGCGCTCACTGGCAGCATTGATCATGGAGAAGGTGTGGCTGCCGAAGCCATGCATATGGCGGAAGCTCTTCGGAATGCCGCGATCGGACATGACGATCGTCACCTGGTGAAGCGCTTCGGGCAGAAGGGTCCAGAAATCCCAATTGTTGTCGGCCGAGCGCAAGCCGGTGCGCGGATCACGCTTGATGGCGTGATTGAGGTCCGGAAAGCGCAAGGGATCGCGGAAGAAGAAGACGGGGGTATTGTTGCCGACGATATCCCAGTTGCCCTCCTCTGTATAAAATTTGAGAGCAAAGCCGCGAATATCGCGCTCGGCATCGGCGGCACCGCGTTCGCCGGCAACGGTTGAAAAGCGGGCGAACATCGGGGTCTGCTTGCCGATCTCGGCGAAGATCTTCGCCTTGGTGTAGCGGGTGATGTCATGGGTGACCGTGAAGGTGCCATAGGCGCCCCAGCCCTTGGCGTGCATGCGCCGCTCGGGGATCACTTCGCGATCGAAATGAGCCATCTTCTCGATCAGCCAGATGTCCTGCAACAGAGCCGGACCGCGGGGCCCTGCCGTCATGATGTTGAGGTTATCGGCAACCGGCGCACCGGTCGCGTGAGTCATGGAAGGACGAGACGCACTCATGCTCGAAGTCCTGTTCTCTCAAAGGATGATTGTGATGGTGAACTTGCCCGCTATGGCGGGATGGGCTTAAAGCCCGAGTTCGGAAAGACCCGGATGATCATCGGGCCTTCGTCCCAATGGCCAATGGAACTTCCGGTCGGCGCCATCAATCGGATGCTCGTTGATGCTGGCGATGCGGCGGCGCATCAGGCCGTCGGCATCAAATTCCCAATTCTCATTGCCATAGGCCCGAAACCAATTGCCGCTGTCGTCGTGATATTCATAGGCAAAGCGCACCGCGATGCGATTGCCGGTAAAGGCCCACAGCTCCTTGATGAGGCGGTAGTCGAGTTCCTTTGCCCATTTGCGATTGAGAAAGGCCTGGATCTCGCCGCGGCCGGTGATGAACTCGGCGCGATTTCGCCAATTGCTGTCGGGCGTGTAGGCGAGTGCGACCTTCGCCGGATTACGGGTGTTCCAGGCATCCTCGGCGGCGCGCACCTTCTCCATCGCACTCGCCTCGGAAAATGGAGGGAACGGGGGACGCATGGCAGAGCTCCAAAGCTATCATTCGGGTTCGGACGACAAGCCCATTCCTATTTGGCAAGGGAGCCTCAAGAGCAGCAATGAGAATGACCCGATGAATCAGGACAGGCGCACGTCATTTCTGACCATGTTCCTCGTCGAGCTGATTGGGGAGGTGAGTTGGAGACGCGCCAAGTGCCGTCAGGGGAAGACGCGCTCGAACAGGTGCTCGTAATTGAGCACCAGGCCTTGGCCATCCACGTGGAGCTCGGCCTCAAAGCCGGCGGCGAGCCCGAGATCGATGTAGCGGAACCGGTCCTGGCTCAGGCGCTCATATCGCTGACGGGAGCGCTCGACCGTCATGGCCGCGCCGTCAACATAGCAGGTGTCGATGGTCAGCGACTGCCGCGCCTCGGCCACCATCCGACGGATGGGGAAGGTATTGCAGAAGGGCGTGACGGAAAGGTCCGGCTCATCGGCGCCGTCAAGGTCAGAACGGGCGATCCCGTCTACGGTCCAGCCTCGGTCCGACCTCTGTAGGGCAAGGCGCGCATAGCCCGCCTCCCCCCATTTCTCGACATCAACCGACAATACGCGCCAACCGGCGCTCAGCCGCCAATGGTGGTCGAGCCGGAAGCCGCCATCCTCCATACACACGACAGTTGACTCGGCCAGGATCATACCGGCGCCGATGCTCAGCATCATGCGCTCCAGGCCGATCACATCCGTGCGTCGCCAGAACAGGATCGCGGGGTTTCCATCCATGATCCCTCTCTTGACCGGCAGCAAGCGGCTCGTGTGATGCCGGGTCAGGTCTTAAGACCGAATTCCCGCGCGACGGCGTCGGCTGTGCCTTTCACATAGCAATCGAACAAGAGCTTGCCCTTTTCCGCGCTGGCGGTGGTGCTCGCAACCAGCGCACCGTCGCGCGGCAAAGACGGCCAGTTCTCCCAGGTGACGGGATAGACGTCATAGGGAGGGAACTCGGCGGGCGGATGGCTTGGCACCCGATCGAGATGCACGAGCTCGGGGCGCAGATACATCATGATGGAGGTTTCCATTACGCCCGCATGCTCCAGCGGCCAGCTCGGAAAGCCCTCCGGCCAGACCGCCTGCTCGACTTCCCGGGTGGTGAACTCGTAATAGCCGATGCGCATGATCTTGAGGTCGGACACCCCATCGCGGCGTAGGTCACGCAGCGCAAGGTCGATGCCTTCCGCGATCATCATCGTGTTCTCGTAGTGACCATCCATGAGCACGATGCGACGCACGCCGTGGCGGGCCAGCTCGGTGATCACATCCTTGACCGTGCCGATGAGGTTGGCGGCATCGAGGCTGATGGTGCCAGGGATGTGATTGCCGCCGCCGGAGCGGGGCTGAGACTTATAGCCAAAGACAATAGAGGGTGCGACCAGGCCCCCGATCCGCTCGGCGGCCTTTTCGGCAATGGCGGTGGGGATCACCTCGTCACAGCACATGGGGAGATGGGGACCATGCTGCTCGTGGGATCCCACGGTGACAAACACCACGGGGTTCTCTTCACGCACCTTGCGGTCATAGTCCGTCCAGCTCAGCTCGTTCATCCGCACGGTCATGCCTCACCTCCCTGCTTATAAGTCCACATCGGGCCATGACTTTTCGGCTGGGATCATTGCCCGGAGAGCGCATGAGAGAGAATACAAAAGAATCGAAGTGATGTTTCACCGCTGACTAAGTTGCACGCAGTCCCTGCGGGATGTCATAGTTTGGCGCGGGGCGAACTGACCTTTTCATGTTTCATATTTAATCAAGGCATTGCTGGTGGGAACCTCACCACAAGAGGGACTGACCGGCCGAGCCTGGCCGGCTTCAAGAAGAACGCCCTCGTTGAGGTAGGAAATGCAAGGGGAGCCCATGCGCGAAGCTCTTCGTCCGGGAGCGGTGCTTACGATCTCTCATAGTGTTCCGCTCGGCCCGGACATGCAGAATGCCGAGCCACGGCAAAAGATGCCCTGCCCTGCACCATCCGCCAGGGCCCATCTATGATCAGCAACCCGCCTTCCTGGCCCAATGGGGCGCGCTGCGCCGTTGCCATCACTTTCGACATGGATGCGGACAGCCTCGTGCATATCCATGCCGCGGAGAAGGCACCGAGCCTCGTCTCGACCACATCGATGCTGCGATACGGCCCCACGGTCGGCGTTCCGCGCATTCTCGCAACCTATCGCAAGCTCGGCATAAGGCAGACCTTCTTCGTGCCGGCCTGGTGCGCGACGCAATATCCCCACGCCGTCGAGGCCATGGTCGCCGATGGTCACGAGGTCGCGCTGCACAGCTATATCCATGAGAATTCCTACGATCTCACGCGCGAGGAGGAGCATGACCGGCTGCGGCGCAGCATCGATATCCTGGAGCGGGTCGCCGGCCGGCGACCGCGGGGCTGGCGTGCGCCGATGTATTCATTCTCAAAGCATTCCGGCGCGCTGCTCGTGGAGGAAGGCTTTCTCTATGACGCTTCGCTCATGGGGGACGACGTGCCCTATCTCATCAAGACGGGCAATGGCCAGCTGGTCGAATTGCCAGCCCATTGGGGCATGGACGACTACCCGCAATATGCCCATACGCCCGAGCTCGATTATTCGATGCCGGTGCGCTCACCCAGTGAGGCGATCCGGAACTACCTGGATGAATTCGAGGCCCATTACGCCCATGGCGGCCTATGGATCGCGGTCTGGCATCCGTTCCTGACGGGGCGGCTCACCCGATGGCACCATCTGGAAAAGATGCTGCTCGATATCCAGGCGCGCGGTGACGTCTGGTTCGCACCCCTCGAAGACATCGCCAATCATGTCCTGGCCCTGCAACGTGCCGGAACCTACCGGCCGCGGGTCGATGAGGTGCCATTCTATACTCAGCCAGTCGAGCTGGTTCCGCGCTGACGGACGTCACTGGCCAAAAATAAGGGAAAGGGAGGATAGCCCATGCGGATGACAAGACGGAGTTTCCTGGCGAGCACGGCGCTTGCCGGATTGGCGGCGATGGGGCCGTCAGCGGTTTTCGCACAGGAGTTCAAGGCGGCGATCGTGATGCCCGGCAATATCACGGACCAGGCCTGGAACCAGACCGGTTATGAAGCAATGAACGATGCCAAGGAGAAGCTCGGCATCGAGACCGCCTATATCGAAAAGGTGCCACAGCCGGACCAGCTGGAAGCCCTCTCCGACTATGCCCGGCGCGGTTATAAGGTGGTGATCGGCCATGGCGGCGAGTTCGTCGATGCGGTCGAGCGCGCCGCGCAACGCTTCCCCGACACCCTGTTCGTCGTAACCAACGGCTTCGTCTCGGGCAAGAACGTTGCCTCGATCAGCTTCGACTTCAAGCATTTCGGTTATGTGATCGGCTTCTTGTCGGCCAAGATGTCGAAGAACCAGAAGTTCGGCTTCATCACCGGCCAGAAGATCAAGGTCGCAACCGATCTCTTGGAGGGCTTCACCGCGGGTGTTCACAGCGTGGCACCGAACGCACCGGTGGCCGTCACCTATACCAATGACTGGGATGACATCGCCAAGGGGAAGGAAGCGGCCCTCAATCAGCTGAACCAAGGGATCGACGTGATCTTCCCCGTGCTCGATAATGCCCAGATCGGCGCGTTGCAGGCCTGCCAGGAAAAGAAGGCCTGGGGCTATGGCATCTGGAAGGATGTCTACGAGAATTGGAAGGATACGGTGCTGCAATCGGCAGTCATGGACTTCCGCATCGCGCTCGTCGACTTCCTTAAGCTTGCCAAGGAAGGTAAGGCGGAAGGCAAGGTCTATATCTTCGATATCGGCACCGATGCCGGCCGGTTCGGCACATATAATCCTGCGATCCCCCAAGAGATCGTGCAGGAGACGGAGGCTCTGATCCAGAAGCTGAAGAAGGGCGAGGTCAAGATCTGACCCGCCGCTTGGGCCAAGGTCTCTCGCTCGCATCAGTGATGGGTCGGAACAGCAATGAGTGAGTACCAGCCGGACAGCCGGCGAGGCGATGATCACCGCGCCGATGACCATCTCGTCGTCCGGGATCTGTGCAAGAGCTTCGGCGGCCTCAAGGCGAATGACAATGTCACGATCCATGTGCGGCGTGGCAGCGTCCATGCGGTTCTCGGCGAGAACGGCGCGGGCAAGACCACGCTGATGAACATGCTGTACGGGCTGCTGCAGCCGGATAGCGGGGAAATCCTGCTTAATGGCCGGCCCGTGCGCATCGACAGTCCGCGGCATGCGCTCGAGCTCGGGATCGGCATGGTGCATCAGCACTTCATGCTGGTCGATCCCTTGACCGTGACCGAGAATGTCATTCTCGGCCTGCAGCATCAGGGGGCGATGCTCGATCTCAAAGCGCATGAGCAGCGGATCGCGGAGCTTTCCGACAATTTCGGCTTCGAGATCGAACCCACCGAGGTGGTGGGGCGGCTGCCCATCGGGATGCAGCAGCGGGTCGAGATCCTGAAATCGCTCTATCGGGATGCGGACCTTTTGATCCTGGATGAGCCCACGAGCGTGCTCACCCCGGGCGAGACCAAATCGTTCTTTGCCGTGCTGCGCCGGCTGAAGGCGGCGGGCAAGACCATCCTCTTCATCACGCACAAGCTCGAGGAGGTGATGGACCTTTCCGATCGGGTGACGGTGATGCGGGCGGGTCGGGTGACGGATGAGCTGGACACGAAGGACACCACTCCATCCGAGCTGGCGCGGCTCATGGTCGGGCGGGATGTAATCTTCGATCTCGAGCGGCCGGAAGGGACGGCGGGGCCGGTGCTGTTCGAGGTGCGCGATGTCCATGCTTACGGGGAGCGGGGAAACGAGGCGCTGGCCGGCGTGAGCTTCGAATTGCGGGCCGGCGAGATCCTCGGCATTGCCGGCGTGGATGGCAATGGGCAGGCGGAGCTTGCGGAGACGATCGCCGGCATGCGTGCCTATCATGGCGGCATCATGCGGCTTCAGGGGGAGAATATCGCCCCCTATTCCATTCGCGATCGCCTGCATAAGCTTGGCATCGCCTATGTTCCGGAAGACCGGCATCGCACCGGGCTCGTGCTCGACCAGAGCGTGGCCGCCAATCTCATGCTGCGCGCCTATGACCGGAGCCCTTTCGTGCAGCACGGTTTCTTTCTGAACCAGGCTGCGATCCGCAAGAACGCCGCCCGGCTGGTCGACAAGTTCCGGGTGCGGACAAGCTCGATCGAGCAGCATGTGCGCAGACTGTCCGGCGGCAATCAGCAGAAGATCGTGCTCGCCCGCGAGATCGAGGCAGGCCCCAAGCTGCTGGTGGTGGCGCAGCCCTGCAAAGGGCTCGATGTGGGCGCCATCGAGTTCGTGCAAAATACCCTCATCGAGCAGCGCAACAAGGGGGTCGGCATCATCTATATCTCGACCGAGCTCGAGCACATTCTCGCCGTTTGCGACCGGATCGCGGTCATGTTCAAGGGCCGGATCATGGGGATCCTCGATCCCAAGCAGATCACGTCCGAACGCATCGGCAAGATGATGGCCGGCATCAGGGAGGACGCGGCGTGACCCTCGAGCTGCTCAGATGGGTCTATCTCCTCAAGAGCTTATGGGCAGTGCTCATCGCGCTCGCGATCGGCGCCCTGTTGATCCTCACCACGGGACATAGTCCGATCGCCGCTTATCGCGAGCTGTTCGGCGGTGCCTTTCTCGATTACTGGGGCCTCTCGGCCACCCTGGTCAAGCTCTGCCCCCTGCTGCTCGCCGGGCTCGCCGTGGCGCTGCCGCTGCGGGTCGGCCTGTTCAATATCGGGGCCGAGGGTCAGATCTATATAGGCGGGCTCTTCGCCACCCTCGTCGCGCTCTATGGTCCAGAACTGCCGGGCGTGCTCGGGATCCTGCTTTGTGCCGCGGGGGGTCTTGCAGGCGGTGCGATCTGGGCTGCCATACCGGCCTTGCTCAAAGCCTATCGCGACCTCAATGAGGTGATCGTCACGCTGCTGCTCAATTATGTGGCGATCAATATCGTGAGCTATGCGGTCTCGGGCCCGCTGATGGCCGAGGGCGCACCCTATCCCTATTCCGAGGAAATCCGCGAAAGCCTCTGGCTGCCTTATATCATGCCGAGCACGGATGCCCATGCAGGCGTGATCGTGGCGGTGATCGCCGCGCTCGCCCTCTCAGTGGTGATGCGTTACACCTCGATCGGCTATTCCCTTCAGACGGTCGGAGCCAATCCGCAGGCGGCGCGCTATGCCGGAATGTCGGTGAGGCGGCATATCCTGACCTCCATGCTGGTGGGCGGCGCGCTGGCAGGGCTTGCCGGCGCCTTCGAAGTGATGGGCCTCAAGCACCGCCTGTTCCATCTGTTCAGCGCAGGCTATGGCTATGACGGCATCGTCATCGCCTTTCTCGCCGGAACCAATGCGCTTGGCACCATCGTCGCCGCCACCTTCATGGCCGGGCTCGAGAGCGGGGCCAATATGATGCAGCGCGCGGCCGGGGTGCCGGTGACGCTGGTCGAGGCGATCAAAGGCCTGATCGTCATCTTCGTGGCGACAGGCCTTGCCTTCAGCTTCCAGCGCAGCCGCTTTGCCCGGCTGCTCGAGCGCCGGCGCACCATGTCAGCCGCAATCAAGGCCGCACAAGGAGGGTGAGCGGATGTTTGATCTGTTCTCCGATGTTTCTGCGCTCACCCAGTTCCTGTCCTCAGCCTTGCGGCTGTCGATGCCGCTCATCTTCGCCGCCCTGGCAGGCGTGCTTTCGGAGCGCTCGGGCGTGTTCAATGTGGGCCTCGAAGGGCTCATCCTGATGGGCGCCTTCGGGGCGGCGCTTGGCACGTTCCATACCGGATCTCCCTTCGTCGGGGTGCTGGTCGGCATGGCGCTCGGCGTGCTCCTCTCCCTGCCCATGGCGATCATGTCGATCTCGCTCGGGGTCAACCAGATCGTGGCCGGCGTTGCCATCAACCTGTTCTCGCTGGGCATCACCGCCTTCCTTGCCCGTATCGCCATCGGGGCCAGCGCCAATACACAGCTCCTGCCAGGATTCCGGCCGATCGCGATCCCTCTCCTCTCCAGCATTCCGATGATCGGACCGGTGTTCTTCAACCAGGACCTGCTGGTTTATCTGATGTATCTGGTGGTGCCGGCGCTGTTCGTCCTGATCTACTGGACGCCCTTGGGGCTCAGCATCCGGGCTGTGGGACACAATCCACGCGCCTGCGATGCGGCAGGCATTTCGGTCGCCGGCCTGCGCTATGGCTGCGTGCTCGTGGCGGGCGCCCTCGCAGCCATGGGCGGCGTCTATTTGGTCTTGTCGCAGGTCTTCGTCTTTTCGGAGCATATGAGCGCGGGCAAGGGCTTCATCGCCCTCGCCGCGGTCATTCTCGGGCGGTGGAATCCAGTTGGCGCCATGCTTGCCTGCCTGTTGTTCGGCGTTTTCGATGCCTATCAGCTGCGCCTGCAGTTCGAAAATCCGGATGTGCCCTATCAGATCTTCTCCACCCTGCCCTATCTCGTCTCGATCCTGGCGCTGGTCATGATCTCGGGCCGCAATGTCGCCCCGCAAGCGGTCGGCAAATATTATCATCGCGAGAGCCATTGACATGCGTGCGGTGGTCATTGAGGCGCCAGGCGGGCTCGACCGGCTGAAGGTCACGCATATGCCGGATCCCGAGCCGGGACCCCGTCAGGTGCTGATCGATGTGGGCTGGGCTGCCTGCAATTGGGGTGACATTCAGAAGCGCCAGGGCATCTATCCCGACCCGATCCCCTATCCCTCGATCCTCGGGGGCGAGGTTACCGGCTTCGTCCGCGCCTGCGGGCGTGGGGTGTCCACCTTGCGGGAGGGACAGGCGGTGAGCGCGATCACCGGACCCGCCATGCTCGGTGGCTTTGCGGATATGGTGGTGGTGCCGGAGAAATATGTGATCCCCTTGCCGCCAGGCATGGACCCGCGCAAGGCCGCTGCCTTTCCGGTGGTGGCGCTCACCGCCTATCACCTGCTCTATACTGCGCACAGATTGCGCCGAGGTGAGACCATCCTTGTGCATGCCATCGGCGGCGGGGTCGGCCTGGCGCTCACACAACTTGCGACCCAAGGGGGTGCGCGGGTCATCGGCACGGTCGGGTCGGCCGCCAAAGCCGAGATGCCGCTCAAATTCGGCGCAGCCCGGGTGATCGCGCGGGACGCGGAAGATTTCGTGGACGTGGCCATGGCCGAGACCGGGGGGCGCGGGGTTGATCTCGTGATCGATTCCCTTGGCAGCGATATCCTGGCGCGCAGCTTCGATGCGCTGCGCACCTATGGCCGCGTCATCAATATCGGCGAGGCGGCCGGTGATCCGCACTTCAACATTCGGAAGAAACTCTATGAGCGCTCGACCTCACTCGCCGGCTTCGAGTTGCTGCACGCCGTGCCGGGTTCGCAGAGATGGCGGCGAGGATTGCGCCATGTGATCGAGGCGATCGAGGCCGGCCGGCTGACGATTCCGATCGCGGCGGAATTTCCGCTCGCCGAGATCCGCGCTGCCCAGACGTGCCTCGAGGGGCGAGGCACGGTCGGCAAGGTGCTGATCGCGGTCAATTCGTGACGGGCGGCTCAATGCGCCGCCCGCCCCCTGCTCAATCGAGAATTTGATAATGGGCTTCCACGGTGTTTCCCGCCTTGCCGTTGATGGGCAAGATATCCTGGGGGCAGCACGACATGGCGACCACGCAATCCATCTGTGCGCGCAAAACCAAATAGTCACCAGGCTTTGAGACCGGCTCGCCCCAACTCGTGCGCCCCTCCCGATCAACCGGAATGTTCATCCAGAGATTGAGCGGGCTTGGGGTTTCGGGCGCGCGCAGGCCGATCTGACGCATGCCGGCATGCAGATTATCGGTGCAATTGTCGTGGTATTCCTTGCAGCCGAGCAGGCCATACCGATAGTCATCGCAGGCGGCCATCAGGGTATCGTGGATGCCCGGCGAAGTATCCTCCTCGAAAAACAGGATGGGCCGGCGGCGGTTGGAATAGAGCTGGTCGCCCTTGGTGGGGAAAATTTTTCCCAAGGTGGGGCGGATATGCTCCATGGACATGAACTCGGTGAGGTCTTCCAGGCTGAAGCACCAGGTATCCACCACCTGATGGCCGTGGGTATTGATGATCTTGATGGCCTGACCCTTGGTCAGCCTGGCCGCGCGCCCCTTGCGTGCCGGAATGGTCATGATTTCGCTGTTCGCCATCGCCTCACTCCTTCTGGTTTTCAAGGAGTTTGCGGGCGGGCTCGCTTGCGGTAAAGATTAAACAAGAAAAACTCGCTTCGTTATAGACGAAAGTAAGTTCATGCCACTCAGTCGTGTTCCGCAGCTGACCCCGTCCGACATCAAGCTGCTGCGCCTCTTCGTAAAAGTGGTGGAGAATGGCGGCTTTGCAGGTGCGCAAGCCGAGCTGAATGTCAGCGCCTCAACCATCAGCACCCAGATGTCGACGCTGGAGTCGCGCCTCGGAATCAGGCTGTGCGATCGGGGGCGGGTCGGCTTCAAACTGACGGATAAGGGGCGGCGCATCTATATGGCCGCGCTCCGTCTCGAAGAGGCGCTCGATTCCATCAGGACGGATATTGGAGAGCTGCGCGGCAAGCTCGTGGGCGAATTGCATGTGGGCGTCGTGGACACCACCACGACCAACCAGGACTGCCGGTTGCACGAAGCGATCCGCCTGTTCACCTCGCGTGATCATTCGGTCCATATCAACCTGCATGTGGCCGAGCCGGCGACCATCGAGAAGCGCCTCTTGGAAGGGCGGCTGCATGTGGGCATCTCCGCCTTTTATCACCACGTGCCCGGCCTTCATTACGAGCATCTATTTCGCGAGAAACACATGCTCTATTGCGGCCGGCGGCATCGGTTGTTCAACCGTCCGGCGGAAGCGCTCAGCAGGGCCGAGGTGTTGGATTGCGATTTCGTGGCGCGCGGCTACATGGTCCATCGGCAGGTCTCGCCCATGTCGGGATTGACAGCAGCGGCGACCGCCTATGACATGGAGGCGACCCTGGCGCTGATCCGGTCCGGCGCGTTTATCGGCTTCCTCCCCTGCCATTATGCGGATGCGTGGATCGAAAAGGGCGAGCTCAAGCCGCTACTGCCGGATGAATTCGCCTTCCAGTCGGATTTCGAATTCGCGGTGAGGAAAGGCCTGGCGGATCTTCGCGTGCTCAATGCCTTTCTCGAGGACCTGCGCAAGGCGCATAACGTCATGCCGGCGCTGCTAGAGGCCTGAAACAACGAAGGACGGGATCATGGAAACGCAAACGGGGCTCGCGCCGATCGGCGTCAGCAGTGAATGGGGCACGCTGAAGGAATGCATCTATGGCTGGGCCGACCAGTTCATCATTCCGAAATTCCTGGCGGATTCGAAGGCGCGCGCCTATGGCGACTTCGAGCGTTTCTGGATCGAGAACCAGGGCCGGCCGGTTGCTGAAGCTGATCCGGACTATTTCGCCGCCTTCAAGTCGCAGCTCGGCGGCGCGGTAGCCCTGCTGAGCGGCCTTGGCATCAAAATCCATCAGCCGCGGCGATTGAGCGAGGCCAACCTCGCCTTCCCGCGCGGTGAGAACCATGGCTGCATGACGCCATGGCTGCGCGATCCGTTCGTGACCATCGGCAATAATGTCATCGAGCTCGCCCCGCGCTCGCTGTTCCATCGGCGGCAGCGTTTTTCGGTGCGGCACATCCTGGCCTCGACCATGGAGCGGGGAGCGCGCTATTTCGCCCAGCCGGATGGCGGGGCCGATGACACTGCGGATGGTCCGGGCTGGGGCTATCTCGAAGGGGGCGACATCTTCGTGCTCGGCAAGAAGATCCTGGTGGGCCATTCCGGCAATTGCTCGAACCCCGAGGGCGCCCGCTGGCTGCAACACGCGCTCGGGCCCGATTATGATGTGGAGATGGTGAGGCTCGATCCGCTGTTCCCGCATCTTGATTGCGTGCTCATGACCCCGCGCGAGGGGCTGGCTGTGGTGTGCATGGATGCCTTTCCCGAGGGACTGCCCGATCATCTCGCCAATTGGGACCGGATCGTGGTGGGCAAGGAAGCAGCCAAGCGGCATCTCGCCTGCAACAATCTGGTGCTCGATGACCGCACCGTGATGATGCCCTCCGAAGAGCCGCATGATTACGTCGCAGCCGAACTCAAGGCGCGCGGCTTCGAGGTGATCCGCACGCCATACGAGGCTGTATACCGGGTGGGCGGCTCGTTCCGCTGCGCGCATCAGCCTCTCATCCGGGAATAGCGAGACCCCATGCATCTCAATGTTGATGGCGCGCGGCTGCTGCGCGAGCTCAGAGAACTTTCCATAATCGGCGATGTCGGCAAGGGCGGCAGCCGGCTCGCGCTCGGTGAGGAAGACCTGGCGGCGCGGCGCTGGCTGCGCGATCGGATGGAGGCCGCCGGCCTTGTCGCAAGCATCGACGGCATCGGCACTGTGTTCGGCTATAGCCCTGGCGCCGACCGCTATCTGCTGATCGGCTCGCATACGGACACGGTGCCGATGGGCGGCTGGCTCGATGGGGCGCTGGGCGTCATGGTGGGCCTGGAGATCGCGCGGGCCTTCATGGCCGCAGGCGCGCCGGGGCCGGTCGGCATTGCGGTCGTGTCGTTCAGCGATGAGGAAGGCACGATCGTGCCCCTGCTGGGCAGCCGCCTGTTCAGCGGCACGCTCAGCTGGGATGAAGTTGAGCAGGTTAACAGCCGCGATGGTCGCTCACTCGCCGAGATACGCGCCGCTGCCGGCCTCGCCAATACGGAGATCGCGCGGCTTGATCCGCAACGACATCTCGGATTTCTCGAGCTTCACATCGAGCAAGGGCCGGTGCTTGAAGCCGAAGGTCGCGCCGTGGGCATCGTCACCGATATCGTGGGGATCGGACGGGCACGGGTGACGTTCCATGGTCGCGCCGATCATGCGGGCACAACGCCGATGGATGCGAGATCCGATGCCGCTCAGGCGCTGTTTGCCTTCGCGACCGCTTTCCGCGCGTTTGCGCTGACCAAGGGCGGTGCGGGTTGCGTGTTCAACCTGGGTGGCGCCAGCATCGCGCCGGGGGCTTTCAATGTGGTGCCAGAACGTGCCGAATTGCTCGTGGAATATCGCAGCCCATCCACGGAGATGCTCGACCAGATCGCTGTTGCGGTTGGCGAACTTGCGAATGAGGCCGCTCTCCAGGCCCGGGCGACCGCATCCGTAGCGCCAGCCGGGCGCGAGCGTCCGGCCGCCATGGCGCCCAGCATGATCGCGCATTTGGCCGGCGCAGCCGAGCGGCTTCAACTCAGCGCCAGGACAATGACGAGTGGCGCGGGGCATGATGCGATGAGCCTCGCAGGGCTGATCCCCGCCGGTATGCTGTTCGTGCCCAGCATCGGCGGGCGCAGCCACACGCCGGAGGAAAACACCGCTCCGGAGGACATCATCGCCGGCTTGCGGGTCATGGCAGAGGCGGCACGGAGCATTCTTGAGGAACTTGCCACAGGAAAATAGCGAGAACCAATTGACGGATTACAGCACGTTTGGCTAGCCTGATTGCTTGAAAGGCGCATCGAGCAACCATTACAATGCTGGAAACCGACATAAGCGGTGAGCTGGATGCCGTGGAGCAGGCCATCATCGGGGCGCTCAGCGAAGATGGCCGACTTTCGACCGTCGAGCTCGCACGGCGCGTGGGCGTCACGGAAGCCACCGCCCGCAAGAAGCTGCGCCGGCTGATCGAGGATGGCGTCATTGCGGTGAAAGCCATGACGGACCCGTTGCGCCGTGGCAAAGGCGTCGCGGCGATCATCGGGCTCGAGGTTGCGCGCAAGCATCTGGACGAGGTGGCGGCTCGGCTCGCGTCCTATGATTTCGTCGAGCGGGTCTATTCGATGACGGGACCTTATGACCTGATCATCGAGCTGACGCTTGGATCAACCGCGGAGCTGCACAGCTTCCTGCTCGATGAGCTCAAGAGCCTCGATGGCATCACCGATACCGAAAGCTTCATGATCGGCCGTGTCTACAAGCATCACGGCGTGGTCAAGGATGCGCATGCATTAAAAGAAGAGGCGGCAAGATTCGTCGCCAGTTTTGCCGGGAGGAGAAAGAAATGATCGCGCGAACAGTTCGGAATGGAATGGCGGCGGTCGCCGGTCTGTTGCTTGCCCTGTCCACGATCGGCGCGGCCCATGCGGATGGCCTTCTCGCAGAGATCAAGGAGCGCGGCAAGCTCACCGTCGGGACCGAGGCCGCCCTCGAGCCATTCGAATTCGTGCAGGACGGCAAGATCGTCGGCTATAACAAGGATATCCTCAATGCCATCGTCGCCGATCTCGGGGTTGAGCTCAACCAGCTGAACCTGCCGTTCCAGGGCATCCTGCCCGGCCTGCTCGCCAAGAAATTCGATTTCGTGGCCACATCGGTGGGCATCAATGCGGAGCGGGCCGCCAAATACGCCTATACCCGTCCGATCGGCAGCTTCGACAATGTGATCGTGGTGCGCGCCGATGAAGACGATATCAAGAGCCCCGATGACCTCAATGGCAAGGTGGTCGCCACCCAAATGGCATCATCACCCCAGCCGGTCGCGGAAGCCCATAGCGCATCGCTGAAGGAAAAGGGCGGGGAAGGCTATGCGGAGCTCAAGCTCTATACGGCATTCCCGGAAACCCACGTGGCGCTTGCCTCGGGGCAGGTGGATGCGATCGTGCTCGCCTCGCCCACAGCGGCGGTGCTGATGAAGAAGCAGCCCGATACGTTCCGTGTCGTCGGGACGATCGGTGAGCCACAATATCTCGCCTGGGTCACCCGTCCGGAAGACAAGGATGTGCGCGAGTACATCAATAGCAAGATCGATGCGCTGAACGACAGCGGCAAACTGAAGGAGTGGCAGATGAAGTGGTTCGGCTTCACCTTCGCCACGCCGAAGGAAGGCTATCTCCCCGAAGGCGCTCTCTGAGGAGCAAGTGTTGAGCCACCTCCCCTGCTGGACAGGGTGTACGTGAGGTGATCCCATGGCTGGCTTCCAGATCAGCGCCACGCTTGCCGAAATGCCGCTGTTCCTCCAGGGCGCGGTGGTCACACTGCTGGTTTCGCTGCTCGGCGCCATCTTCGGCGTGATCTTCGGCCTTGCGCTGACGGCCATGCGCGCCGCGCCATGGGCTTGGCTGCGCTGGCTCGCCAAAACCTATATGAGCTTCATCCGTGGCACGCCCATCCTTGTGCAGATTTTCCTTGTCTATTACGGCCTCCCAGGGCTCACCGGCATAGACCTGCCGCCGCTGGTTGCGGGCGTCCTGGCGCTGAGCCTCAACAGCGCGGCCTTCGTCACCGAAATCATCCGGGCGGGCCTCAGCGCCATTCCGCCAGGACAATATGAGGCCGCCAGGGCGCTGGCGCTGCCGCGCGCCATCACCTGGGGGCAAGTCATTCTGCCCCAGGTGGTGCGGCTCACCATCCCGCCGCTGATGAACGAGTTCACCATGCTGGTGAAGGCGTCACCCCTGCTCTCGGTTATCACCGTGGTCGAGCTCACCCGCACAGCCCAGAACGTGATGAACGTGACTTACCAGCCGATTCAGGCCTTTGCGGCAGCGGCCGTGCTCTATTTCATCATGCTGTTCAGCCTCAGCATGCTGACGCGCCGGCTCGATGCCCGCATGCGAGCGGTGGGCGCATGAGTTTCGATCCTTCCGTCATCCTGGGTAATGCGGGGCTGTTTGCCCATGGGCTTCTCGTCACCGTGGCGATCTGCGCAGCCGCCCTGCCCCTGGGCTTCATCGGCGGGGTCCTTTTGGCGCTCGCCCTATTATCGGGCCGGCGCATTCTCGCTTTGCCAGCCCTCGCTCTCATCGAGCTCGTCCGCAACATCCCGTTCCTGATCCAGATCTTTCTCGTGTTTTTCGGCCTGCCCTTCCTTGGCATTCGCTTGAGCCCGCAGGTGGTGGGCATTGCCATGCTCGCCGTCTATGCCAGCGGCTATTTCGCTGAGATTGTCCGCGGCGCCATTCTCTCGGTGCCGGCTGGTCAGCGCGAGGCCGCAACCGCGCTGGGCATGCATCGGGGATTAGCCTTCCGCAAGGTGATCTTTCCGCAGCTTCTGGGCTATCTCATTCCCGCATCCGCCAATCTAACGATCACACTGATCAAGGAATCGGCGGTGCTGTCGATCATTACGGTTGCCGAGCTCACCTATATCTCGCAGATGATCATCGGCCGCACCTTCGCCCCGGCGGAAGTCTTTCTCACCATTGCGCTTCTCTATTGGGCTCTGACGGCCGCCGTTGCCGGAGCCCTCGACCTCATCGAACGCCGAACCAGCCGGTTCCGCCGCCTCGAACGCGGTCGCGAGCAGATCGCGACCATTCACTGATCCAACCAGGGAGGAGACAAAGCATGGCACGGCCAAAACTCAACCTGCCCTATACGGGCATCACGTCGTTCGGGAAGTTCCCGATCGTAACGGATCTATCGACCTTCAATGCCGATGTGGGCATTCTCGGCATTCCCTTCGACATGACCACCCAATACCGCTCGGGGGCCAAGATGGGGCCGCGCGGCGTGCGCGATTCATCCTCGATCTATTCCTTCGGTCTTTCCGGCTCCTATGATCCGGAGCGTGACGACGTCTATCTCGGCCCGCCCTGGCGGATCGTCGATTGCGGCGATGTGGACATGGTGCATGGGGACCTGCAGGCCTGTTTCGAGAACACGCGCGATGCGGTGAAGGCCATTGCGGATCGCGGCGGTATGGTGGTCGGCATTGGCGGTGATCACGCGGTCACCATCCCCATCCTGCAAGGCCTGGCCGATCATGGGCCCTTCGGCATCATCCAGATCGATGCGCATCTCGATTTCGTCGATGAACGGGCGGGTCAGCGCTTTGGCCATGGCAGCCCGATGCGGCGGGCATCCGAAATGGACCATGTGACCGGCATGGCCCAGCTCGGCATCCGCGGCATCGGCTCAAGCGGACGGTCGGATTTCGAGGCCGCGCGGGCCTATGGCAGTGTAATCATGAGCCCCAAGCAAATCCGCGCCGCCGGCATCGAGGAGACCCTCAATCGCATTCCTCAATGCGACAAATATTATGTGACGATCGACATCGATGGCATCGATCCATCGATCGCCTGGGGCACTGGAACACCCTCGCCTGGTGGCCTCTATTATGATGAGGTGAATGCGCTGCTCGAAGGCATCGCCAAGAAGGGCAAGGTGATCGGCTTCGACCTCGTCGAGGTGGCGCCGTGCTACGACACGTCGGGGCTCACGGGCCAAGTCGCCGCCCGCATCATCCTCGACCTCATTGGCTTTGCCCTGAAGGAGCGGGAGCGCGCCGGGGATCTGCCGAAGCGATAGAGCATTCCAGGGCCGGCTCAGTCCACGATGAACACCAGCGCGCCCTGCCGGGAACAGGCCCGGTGGGGCGCATCGCCATAATCAGACACATGGAAGCTGGAGCCGGGTGAAAGGATGAAGGAGCGGCCATTGCCGAGCTCAATGGTCAGCTCACCGCTCAGCACATAGAGAATGTGGCCACGATCACACCAGTGGTCGGCAACATAATCGGGGGAATAAGCGACCTGCCTGATCCTGAGGTCACCGAGATTGATCTCGCGCCACTCGGCCCGTCCCGTCTCGCCGGGATAAATGGTTGGAGGCAGCTCGGCCCAGTTCACGAGAGTAAATGGCGTCTCCGGTATTTTCATGGAAGAACCCCGAGATTGATGCGCGCTTGATCATCGATCAGCGCGCATGCGAGGTCCAGCCCCGTCGCGGGATCGGCCGGTCGATCCGCCTCAGAGGGCCCTGATCATGATCGCAAGCCCGCCTCGCGCAGGAGCGGCAGCAGCTTGTGCTCGTAGATCTCGAGACCTTTGCGGAAGTCCACCCAGGTGACCGTCACACCGTCCAGGCCCGTCTCCGCCAGGCGACGAAAGCCTTCTGCCACCTGCGTGGGACTGCCGACCAGAGGCACGGCGCCATAGCCCGCGATGTAGCGGCGCGCCATGTCGTCAGCCTTATAATTCACGCTCTGTGAATTGCGGTCGAGCGTGCCGAGGATGCCTCTGACGGTCTCCCAATCACCCTTCTCGGTGACGCAATATTCGAAATAGTCTTTCGCCTCCTGCTCCGTATCGGCGCAGGCGATGGTCGCCATGGTCATGACCTTGACCTCGCGGCCATATTTCTCGCGCGCATTGGCCTTGATCTCGGCGACGGTCTGGGCGGCCTTCTCGTAACTATCGAACATGATGAAGTTTATTTCCGTATGCCGCGCGGCGAAGTCGCGGCCGGCGGGGCTCGAGCCCGCGCTCATCAGCACGGGATACGGACGCTGGATCGGCCTTGGCTCGCCATGGGCGCCGGGCACCCTGAAGAACTGGCCCTCGAAATCGAATGTGTCCTCCGCCCAGATCCGTTTCACGATGGTCAGCCATTCATCCGACATGGCATAGCGCGCGGCGTGATCGGCAACCTTCGTGCCGAACATCTCGACTTCCTTGTCGTGCCAGCCCGCCACGACATTGAGGCCGAACCGGCCGTTGGAAATATGGTCGATGGTGGCGGCTTCCTTTGCCAATCGCACCGGATGGATGGTGGGCACATGAACCGTCGCGAAGACCTGGATCGAGGAGGTGATGGCAGCGATACCGGCTGCCCAGCTCAAGGTCTCGAAGGCGCGATCATTCTGATTGTTGACCCCGCCGAAACCTTTCCAGCGTGATACCGGAATGACCGCATCGAAATTGAGCCTTTCGGCCGTGGTGGCGATATGCACCGTCTCGGGCCAAGTGACCTCGATCCTTCCTTCAGCGGAGGTCAGCGAGGTGGCGCCGCTCACGTTGAAGGCGAACACCGCGAGCTTGAATGGATTATCGTCGTCGAGCAGCTTCGCCTTTGGTCGGCCGGTCTGAGCTTCGGACATTTTCCGCTCCCCCCTGAATTTTCCCGAGGGCAGAGTAATCAGCGATCTCGCAGCTGTAAATATTGTAATACGTATTCTGTCATACAATCGAGCGTGAAACGGCTTTCTTCCGTTTCGCCGAGGCAGCACCGGGCTTTGCGCGCTTCGGCGTCGATTTCGCCGGACGACCATTTGCAGGCGATGGCGAACGAGGTGCAGCAACCTTCGCCGCCTCGGCATTGGCGCGCTGAAGATGGGCGAGAGCTGCGGCACAGGCGCGCTGGACGTGAACTTCGCAGAGGGTCTGTGCTCCATCCGGATCACGCCGGGCGATCGCATCGACCATCAACTCAATCTCGCTGATACTGCGGGCGCCGCGTCCGGGCTGGGCCATGGATTGAAAGCGCAGCAGGATCACTCTGGCCTGAAGCGACTTGGTCAGGCCCGCCACGATTTCATTGCCGCAGCCTTCGAGGAATACATCGTAGAAGTGTGTCGTGGCAGCAGAAACCTCCCCCGGGTCTGCGCCTTGATTGAACAGCGCCTTCAATCGCGCAAAAGCCGCCTGAAGCCGCTCGATATCTTCTTGGGCGGCGCGTTCGGCAAACAGCCGTCCGGCAAGGCCTTCGAGCGCCGCCCGCACCTCGTAGATCTTGGAAGCTTCCTCGACCGAGACAGTCGACACCATCGGGCCGCGATGGGGAACAACAGTGACGAGCCCTTCACTTTCGAGGTGGCGCAGCGCTTCCCTGATGCTGGTCCTGCTTACGCCGGTAATTTCGCAGAGATGCCGTTCGATCAGCCGGTCCCCAGGACGGAACTGGAAATCGAGAATGGCCTTGCGCAGCACCTCCACAACCTGCTGTCGTAGCGTCGTCCGGGGCTGGGCGATGCGCAAGTCTTCAAAGTTGCCAGTGGGGATGGTCATGAGGCTGGTCTTTCTGAGATGGAGACCTCGAGGCTAGACGCGTTTCGTCTTTCTCCGATAAGCGAAACGGCTCAAAGTTTTTGTTAGACCGTATTTCTTCACGCGAAGCCGTGCCCAGTTCGCTCGAAAATGCTCTCGTATCTCATTGTGCGACTGCCGCCAATTGGTGGGCCTCGTGCTGTTCTGCCTTGATCCGGTCCACAAGCTTCTCGGCAATCATCATGGTCGGCGCATTGATATTGCCACTGCAGATGGTCGGCATGATCGATGCATCGACCACACGCAGCCCCGCCACTCCTCTGACGCGGCCAGATGAATCGACCACTGAGCGCTCGTCTGATCCCATGCGACAGGTGCCACAGGGATGGTGGGTCGATTTGCCGGTGGCGCGCACGAAGGCTTCGAGATCCGAATCGCTGACAACCTCCGGACCGGGGGCCAGCTCCGCGCCGGTGATGCCGGCAAGAGCAGGGGCGGTAACGATCTCGCGATAGCGGCGTATGCCATCGGACAAGGGGCGGATGTCCCTCGCGTCGCTCAGATAATTGAAGGTCAAGGCAGGTGGCTGCAGCGGATCGGGACTCTTCAGCCGCAGCTCACCACGGCTATAAGGCCTCAAGCCCATGATGGTCGCCTGAAAGCCATGGGCGCCGGAGATCACCTCGCCCTGGCTGCCGACCAGCATGGGAATGAAACAGATCTGGATGTCCGGGCGGCCGCTGGTTCCATCGGAGCGGATATAGCCGGCCACCTCGAAATGGTTGGTCTCGCCGCCGCCACTCCGCAATGCGGCCCATTGCAGGAACACGGCGGGCTTTCGATGCCATTTCAGGAGCGAGGTCATGGTGACCGGGCCATGGGTGAAATGCTTGCAGCTGATATCCACGTGGTCCTGGAGGTTCCGCCCCACTTCGGGTGAGTTCCGGACGACCGGGATGCCCAGACGGCTCAGCTCCGCGCCGGGTCCTATGCCCGACAGCATGAGGATCTGCGGTGATCCGATCGCGCCGGCACAGAGGATGACCTCGGCACTCGCGCGGGCCTCGTGGAGCCTTCCCGCTTGCCGATACTCGACACCGACGGCGCGGCGGTCGGCAAAGAGGATCCGGGTCACGTGGGCATGTTTGCGGATCGCGAGATTTCCCCCTCGCGCGCGGCGCAGATAGGCCCGCGCCGCGCTCTCGCGGATACCCTCGTGAATGGTCTGGTCCATCGGGCCGAAACCATCCTGCCGCGCACCGTTCGTATCGTCCGAGATCCTATGGCCGGCCTCGCGACATGCCTCGAGGAACAGCGCGTTCAGCGGCGTCGAATAGCGGGGCTGCAAAACGTGGAGAGGGCCGCTGCCGCCGCGGAACTCATTCTCGCCACCGCTGAAGCTTTCGAGCTTTTTGAAATAGGGAAGGCATTGGGCGTAACTCCATTCCGGCAGGCCGGCAGCCGCCCAGCCGTCGAAATCGGCAGGCTGGCCGCGGACGAAAGCCATGGCGTTGATGGAGGATGATCCTCCGAGCACCCGTCCGCGCGGGCAGTCGATCCGCCTCCCGTTAAGGCCCGGTTCCGGCTCCGAAACATAACCCCAGTCGAAGCGGCGCATGCTCATGGCGTAGGTGAAGGCGGCCGGCATGGCGATGAACGGATGCCGGTCGGCACCACCTGCCTCGATCAGCAGAATGCGTGCCGTCCCGCTCTCGGCGAGGCGCGCAGCGACGATGCAGCCGGCAGAGCCGGCGCCGATAACGATATAGTCGAATGTCTCAGACGATGACTGAGGGACGGGGCGCACGGCCAATACTCGGCTCCTCAGGCTCTGCGTTTCAGTGCGGCGCGCTCAGCGAGCAGGCCGTCGAGCCAATGAATATCCATCTCCGGTGTGGAGGCGAGCAGCGTCTTGGTATAGGCCTGGGTTGGCGATAGCAGGATCTGCTCCTTCGGTCCCTGTTCGACCACGCGTCCGGCCTGAAAGACGGCAACGCGATCGGCAATCGCCCGGACCGTCGCGATGTCATGGGTGATGAAGAGATAGGTCAGCCGCCGCTCGCGCTGAAGCCTGTCGAGCAGCTTCAGGACCTCTTCGGCAACCAGCGGGTCCAGGGCAGACGTGACCTCATCGCAAATGAGCACCAGCGGCTCGGCAGCGAGCGCCCGCGCGATGCAGAGACGCTGCTTCTGGCCGCCGGATAATTCATCCGGCTTGCGGTCCAGCACACGGTCGGGATCAAGCTCCACCATCTGGAGAAGCGCACGGACGCGGCCGGTGAGCTCGGCACCGCGCAACCCGAAATAGAAGCTCAGCGCGCGGCCCAAGATCTTGCGCACGGGCTGCTGCGGGTTGAGGGCGGTGTCGGGGCTCTGATGGATGAGCTGAATCTTGCGCAGCTGATCACGCGTGCGCCGGCGGTAGTCACTGTCGAGCCTTTGCCCCGCAAGCGCCACGGTGCCGCTCGCCGGCTGCAGGAGACCTGCGATCACCCGCGCCAGCGTGCTCTTGCCGCTGCCGGACTCGCCAACGATCGCCAAGGTTTCACCTTCCCGGGCATCGAGGCTGATGTCCTGCAGCACCGGCTTTTCGCCGAAGCTCATTTGGATGTTGTCCACGGCCAGCACAGGCTTGGCCGCCTCGATCCTCTGCTGCTTACGGAATTGGCGCAAGGCCACCAGGCGGCGGGTATAATCCTCTCTCGGCGCGCTCAGGATTGCGGATGTTGGCCCCTCCTCAACCAACGCACCATGGCGCAAAACCATGATCCGATCGGCGATCTGGGCGACAACAGCGAGATCGTGAGAAATATAGATGGCCGAAAGAGACAGCTCGCGCACAGCAGCGCGGATGGCGGCCAGGACTTCCACCTGGGTGGTGACATCAAGGGCCGTGGTGGGCTCGTCGAACACGATGACTTCCGGATGTGGCCCCATGGCCATCGCCGTCATGGCCCGCTGCAGCTGGCCGCCCGAGAGCTGATGTGGGTAGCGCAGGCCGATCGTCTTGGGATCCGGCAATTGCAGGCGCGCGAACAGATCCTCGATCAGTTCCTGGGCTGAGCGCCGGTTCTGTCCGGTCAGTAGGGGAACCTCAACACACTGGTCGATCAGCCGGTGGGCCGGATTGAAGGCGGCTGCCGCGCTCTGCGCCACATAAGCGGCACGGCGCCCGCGCAACCTGCGGCGCTCGCTTTCCGAGGCTTTGCGCAGGTCCTTGCCATCGAACAGGATCTCGCCGCCGCTGATCCTCACACCGCTGCGGGCATAGCCCATGGCGGCGAGCCCAACGGTCGACTTGCCGGCACCGGATTCACCGATGAGCCCGAGAACCTCGCCGGGGCGAAGTTCGAGGTCGATCCCGTGGACGATCTCCTCCCAGGCCCCCTCGCCTCCGGCTTCGATGCGCAGCCCGCGAATGGTGATGATGGGCTCATTCGTGCCGGTTGCCATTAGAGCCGCGCCTTCGCATTGTTGTGAATCAGCCAGTCGACGATGAAATTGACGCTGATGGTAAGGACCGCGATCGCCGCGGCGGGAAGGAGGGGCGTGAAATCTCCGAAGGTGATCAGCACGGAGGATTCCCGAACCATGGAGCCCCAGTCGGCTGCAGGCGGCTGCAGGCCGATGCCGAGGAAGCTCAGGCCGCTGATGAACAGGAAGACGTAGCAGAACCGGATGCCGAATTCCGCCAGAAGCGGAGTGCGAATATTGGGCAGAACTTCCGACCAGAGGCACCACCAAATGCCCTCGCCGCGCAAGCGCGCCGCTTCGACATATTCCGTGGCGACCACGTTCATGGCAACCGCCCTCGCAAGCCGCAGGACGCGCGTGCCATCCAACAGGACGATAATGCCGACGAGGATCGGCACGGAGTTGCCGATGATCGCAATCAGCAGCAAGGCAAGGATCAGCTGAGGCACGCCCATGATGGCATCGGTGATGCGCCCGATCACCAGGTCAAACCAGCCGCCCTCGAGCGCCGCGAGGATACCGAGGGTGCCGCCGACCACGAAACTCAGCACATTGATGGCGAGCGCCAGAAAGATCATATTGCGCGCGCCGTAGATCAACCGCGACAGCATATCCCGGCCGAGATTGTCGGTCCCAAGCCAAGTCGCATCGCTCCAGGGCGCGAAGGCGGCGCCGACCACCTGGGTCTCGCCATAGGGCGCAAGCAGCGGCGCGAGGGCTGCGACGGCCACATAGAGGCCAACCAGAACGAGACCCAGCCGCGCTGCCCAGGACATGTTCTTGATATAGCGGAGAGACCTGCTCATCACTTACCTCGGATGACGCAGGCGCGGATTGCTCACCATGGCGAGGACGTCCGCGACCAGGTTGATGATGAGATAGGTGCAGGCGAAGAAGAGGCAGGCCGCCTGAACCACCGGTATATCACGCCGCGCCACGGAATCGACGAGCAGCCCGCCGAGGCCCGGATAGGCAAACACAACCTCGATCACCACGACACCCAAAACGAGATAGGCCAGGTTGAAGGCGATCACGTTGACGATCGGCGCCCAGGCATTGGGAAGCGCATGACGGACGATGATGCGCAGCTTACGCAAGCCCTTGAGGTCCGCCATTTCAATATAGGGCCGCGATAGAAGATCGATGATCGCCGCACGTGTCATCCGCATCATATGCGCCATGACGAACAGAGCGAGGGTGATGGCGGGGAGAAAGGTGACATAGAGGCGCTCGGATAAGGGAGCGCCGGGCGTGAGGCTCGCTATGCTCGGGAAGACGGGGAAGATGATGGTGAGGATCAGGATCAGCACATAGGCCACGAAGAAATCGGGAAAGGAGATCGAGACGAGCGTGCTCGCATTCAGCAGCCGGTCGAACAGGCTGTCGCGGTAAAGGGCCGTCAAAATTCCCAGGAGGAGGGCGAGCGGCACAGCGATCATCGCCGCATAGACGGCAAGGAAAAGGGTGTGCCCCAATCGTTCGAACAGCATATCGCCGATGGCCATGCCCGATGCCAGGGAGCGACCGAGATCACCGGAGAAAATGCCCGTCAGCCAGCGCCAATATTGCACATAGAGCGGCTGGTCGAGGCCTAGTCCATGGCGGAAATTCTGAAGCGCCTCTTGCGAGGCATCGCGGCCCAGCACGATCTCGGCAAGGTCACCCGGCAGCAGGCTCGTGGCAAAGAAAATCGCCGTCAGCAGAATGAACAATGCGACGGCGCCCGACCACAGGCGCTTAGCGATCAGCGCATACATTCCCGGCCCCCTTCCCCGGCTCTATTCATGAGCTGCCGATGATCCATTACGGTCAAAACTCACCCTTCCGGCCAGATCAGCTCGAGGGGCCGATTGTTTATGATCTCCTCGATGATCTCGGCTGGAAATTCAGGCAGCATCGCCTTTCCCTTCCAGTCGTTCAGGCTGCGAAACTCAGCCAGCGCCTCGCTCGTGGTCCGCAGCGGAAAGTCTGATCCGAACAGCAATTGGCCGGTGACATTATAGTCCAGAGCCAGCATCAAAGCATTGTAGAGCTGCCACTGCCGGTGATAGCGCGCTGAAAGATCACAGAAGATCTGCGGGTTCTTGCGGAGCAGCACAGCGGTCTCGCCGATCCATGGCTGACCGAAATGGGCAACGATCATGCGCAGCTGCGGAAATTCCCGAGCGATGCGGTCGAGCAGGATCGGGTTGCCGTATTCGAGCGCGCATTTGCTGGCATAGCCGGCGGATTGATGCCACAGCAGCGGTACGTTCAGCTCAACGCATTTGCGGTAGACCTCACCCGCTTCCCGGGCCCAAGGATCGAATGCGCCATAGACGGGGGAGATTTTCAGACCGTGTAGCCCCAGTTCCCGGATTGCATATTCGAGCTGCCGGGGCGCATCCGGCTTCATGGGCTCGACGCAAGCGAGGCCCTTCGCGCGGCCCCCAAACGGCCGCACATAATCCGCCACAAATTCATTTGGCACGAATGTATTCAGAAGCGGAAAGTACATGGTGATCACCACGAACTTCTCCGCGATATCGGCCACATGCTTCCGGTGTGAATCGGGATCGCCCGAGGTGCTGTTCTTGACCCTGTTTTGCAGCTCGCCGTTCTCTTCTTCACCATAATGCTCGGGCAAGGCGAGATTCGTGTGCCAATCTATCAACATTGCCAAAATACCATTATTTGATTGTAGACGGATTATTCAGGTCAAGGGCCCCACTCCCCGCCCGCGACTATATTGTATGACAAGAACAAGTCAATTGTCTTGGGCCCGTGGAGAAAGGCGGGCGAAGCTGGGTTAAATCTCCGCTGAAATCCGATCGGAGCGGTTCACCAGGGCTAAGATGCTCTGGACCGGGGCAATCTCGTATGATTATGTTCTGTCATACAAGATAACCGTTTGGTCAGTTTGTCTGCTGACGGCTTGTCCTTGGGTAGAGGGGCTCCAAAAACAGAGGGAGATGGAGAATGAATAACGCGCCTTTCCTTTCAGGCGTATCGCGGAGAGGGTTCCTGGCCGGCGCGGGCGCCGCAGGGCTCGCCGGACTTTCCGGGGTGGGCGTGCAGGCGCAGGAGGCCGCTCCAAAGCGGGGCGGGCGCTTCAGGCTTGCGCTCGCCGGAGGAAGCACCACGGACACGTTCGAACCAGGCTCCATGTGGGACACCTTCATCCAGGTGCTGTCCGCCCAGGTCCGAGACACGCTGGTCGAGGTCTTGCCGGATTTCACACCCGGCCCCTCGCTTGCCGAATCCTGGGAGCCCTCGGCCGACCTGAAGACCTGGCGCTTCAATCTTCGCAAGGGCGTGGAATTCCACAACGGCAAATCATTCACGTCCGAGGATGTGGTGTTCACGATCAATCATCATCGTGGCCCCAACAGCATTTCCGGGGCGAAGAGCACCGTCGCCAATGTGGAGGACGTGAAGGCCGACGGCCCGCATGCGGTGATCTTCACCCTGAAGGTCCCCTCCGTCGATTTCCCGATGTCGCTCAGCGACTATCACCTGGTGATCATGCAGGCCGGCACGACGGATTGGCTCACCAGTATCGGCACCGGAGCTTATGCGCTGCAATCGTTCCAGCCAGGGGTGCGGGCCTTTGCCAAGCGGTATCCGAATTATTGGCGCAGTGACCGGGGCTTTTTCGACGAGGTCGATACGCTGGCCGTGAATGATTCTTCCGCCCGCATGAATGCCCTGGTGAGCGGGCAAGTGGATGCCATCAACCGGGTCGACACCAAGACCGCGGCACTCGTGCAGCGCAATCCCAGGCTGAAGCTGCAGAATGTGCAGGGCACCAAGCAATTCACCCTGCCGATGCTCACCGATACCGCACCGTTCGACAATGTCGATGTGCGGCTTGCGCTCAAATACGCGATCAACCGTCAGCAGATCGTGGACAATGTGCTGCAGGGGTTCGGCCAAGTCGGCAATGATCAGCCGATCGCCCCGGTCAATCGCTACTTCAACCCGGATCTGCCGATCCGCGAATATGATCCAGAGAAGGCAAAGTTCCATCTGAAGAAGGCAGGCCTCGAGCGCCATACATTCGAGCTGAACGTGTCGGATGCGGCCTTCAACGGCGCGGTCGATGCGTGCGCCCTCTATCAGGAGAGCGCGCGGCAGGCCGGGATCACTATCAAGCTGAACCGGGTGCCGAGCGATGGCTATTGGAGCCAGGTGTGGAAGAAGGTGCCCTGGTGCGTTTCCTTCTGGAGCGGCCGGCCCACGGAAGATGGCATTCTTTCGATCTGCTATGAGAAGGGTGCGGATTCCAACGAGACGCGCTGGGACAATCCCAAGTTCAACGAGCTGCTCGTGGCGGCTCGTGGCGAGGCGGACGAAGCGAAGCGCCGGGAGATGTATTACGAGATCCAGAGCATCATCCGGGACGAGGGCGGCGCCGTGCTGCCCTGTTTCCTCAATTTCGTCCAGGCAACCAGCGACAAGATCGCGACGGGTAAGGTTGCCGGCAATGGCGAGATGGACGGCGATCGCTGTGCCGAGCGCTGGTGGTTCGCCTAAAACGCTCCTAGACCCTAGAGCAATGGCGAGAGGTGCTTAGCACCCCTCGCCATTTTTGTGTCAGCCGTGGCCGCTTGCGGGACGCAGCACGTAGGCAGCTTCCAGCCGCTGCACCGCCTCTGCCGGCAGGACGAGATCGATCGCGGCCAGAGCATCGCGCACATGTTCGAGCCGCGTCGCGCCGATGATCGGGGAATGGACAGCCGGCTTCGACAGGACCCAGGCCAGGGCGACCTGGGAGGGCAGCATTCCGAGTTCCCCGGCAATCTCCTCAACCAGATCGGCCATGGCTTCGTCCGCGGGCCGGCCGAACCAAGCCTTGGCGTAATCATCGGTCCGGTAGCGCTCGGTCTGCGTGGCGCCGGTCCGGCGCGCGCGGCCGCAGAGCAGGCCGCGGGCATGGGGGCTGTATGGAAGCAGCCCGATGCCCTCGGCGGCGCAGAAGGGGATCAGCTCACGCTCGTCCTCGCGCCAGGCGAGATTGTAGTGGTTCTGCATGGAAACGAAACTGGCGAGGCCACGCTCCTTCGCCATGGTCACGCATTTGACGAATTGCCAGGCCGGCATGTCGGTGGCACCGACATAGAGCACCTTACCGCTGCGCACCAGATCGTCGAAAGCCGTCACCATCTCTTCGAGATTGGTGGCCGGATCCCAGATATGGGTCTGATAGAGATCGATATAGTCGGTCTTCAAGCGCCGCAGCGAAGCATCGACCTGCTCGAAGAGATGCTTGCGGGAAAAACCGCGGGCGGTGGCCGCCGGCCGCATGGCATAGCCGGCCTTGGTGGCGATGATCACGTCGTCCCGCACGCCGAATTCCTCAATCAGCGTGCCAAGAATGTCCTCACTGCGGCCGACCGAATAGAAATTGCAGGTGTCGAACAGATTTATTCCGCCATCGAGCGCGACGCGAACGAGTTCGCGGGCTGCGTCAAGATCGAGGGTCCAGGAGCGCCATTCGGGGCTGCCAAAGGACATGGTGCCCAGCGAAAGACGGGAAATTTTAAGATTGCTATTGCCGAGGCGAACATAGTGCATCGCGGGCTACCTTCTAAGCAGTGATACGAACGGAGGCGTTGTGGATGTCGCAGAGGCGCCAAGCATATCGACAGCCATTCGAGACCATCGTATTGTCATACATAATACGAAAAGGGGTTCCAAACGGGTTTTGCGGGGTGTCATGATCAAAGCGGGAGCGGCCGCCTTCGGCGGCGATGTGCCGAGTTCGGAAGAGCTGGCCGAAATTGCGACGCATCCGTTTCGGATGCTGATCGATGGACGCCCGTGCACGGCCTCGGAAGGTGCCACTCTCGACACGCTCAATCCTGCCTCGGGTGAGCGCCTCACCAGCATTCCCAATGCCAGCGGCGAGGATATCGACCGCGCGGTCAAGGCTGCGAAATCCGCGCAGCGGGAGTGGAAGCAACGGACATATCCTGAGCGCCGGGCCGCAGTGCTGAAACTCGCCGCAATATTACGCGAGCACGCGCCGGTTCTGGGGGCGCTCGATTCGCTGGAGAGCGGGAATATTTATAGCGGCATGCGCGCGGACCCGGTCTATGCCGCGGATGCCATCGAGTATCTCTGCTCGATCGGCTATGAACTGAAGGGCGAGGCCACCCAGCTCGATGACGGGCTGCATTATACCCGGCGTGAGCCTTTCGGCGTGGTCGCGCGCCTCCTGCCCTTCAATCATCCCGCCTATGGATTCGGCGTGGCGGCTGCAGCACCGCTGCTGGCCGGCAATGCGCTGATCATGAAGCCATCGCCGCATACGTCGCTCTCGGCCCTGCTCATCGGCGAGCTCGTGGCGGACGTCTTTCCGCCCGGCGTGCTGACGATCCTCACCGGCTCGAATGAGCGCGTGGCAGTTCCGCTGGTCAATCATCCCGGCATAGACCGCCTGTCGCTGGTGGGGAGCACGGATGCCGGCCGTGCCGTGATGCGCGCTGCTGCCGAGCGGCTGGTGCCGCTGACACTGGAGCTCGGCGGCAAGAACGCGCTGATCGTCTTTCCCGACGCCGATCTCGATCTCGCGGCGGATACGGCCATGGCGGGCATGAATTTCAGCTGGCAGGCGGCATCGTGCGGGTCGACGTCGCGCATCCTGGTGCATTCCGCCGTGCGCCGAGCATTTGAAGAACGCTTGGTTGCGCGGCTCAAGGCATTGCGGGTCCGGCCGCCCTTCGATCCCGCGGCACAGATGGGCTCGATCAGCTTCAAGGTGCTTTATGACCGGTGTCTTGCCTATCTCGAGTCCGGCCGGCGAGACGGTGCACGGCTCGCCGTGGGTGGCGAGAAGCCGAGTGGCGCAGAATTCGAATGCGGGCTCTATCTCACCCCTGCCCTCTTCACGGATGCCACAGCTGAGATGCGCATCGCACAGGAGGAGATTTTCGGTCCCATCATCACGATGATCGAATGGTCGGATTACGACCGCATGATCGGGATCGCGAATGGCGTGCCGCTCGGCCTGACAGCAGCGGTGATCACGGACGATCTCAACATGGTTCAGCAGGTCGAGCGCGACCTCGATGTGGGCTATATCGAGGTCAACGGACCCGTCTCCTGGGCGCTGGGATCGCCCTTCGGTGGCATCAAGCTCAGCGGCTTTGGCCGTGAGGGCAATCTCGAAGAGATCGAGAGCTATACCTATCTCAAGTCCGTCAATGTAAGGCGGCGGCCGTCGCGGCTGTCGCTCTAAAGCGGGATTGGTTGATTGGTCATCCCACTCCACTTCTTTGCCTGAGCATGATCCCTTCCGAAAGCCGGTGCCCACACCCGAGATGGAGACTGCCTTGACCGGGCAAAAGATGATCGAGATCGAGCCGCAAATGCTCGCGGACCTCACCGCCATTTTCGGGGCCGAGCGTCTCGCTGCCATGCGGGAGCGGCTGCGCGATCCCGATGCCATCATGACGCCCGATGCACTGAGCGCCATGAAAGCCTGTTCGCTGAGCTTCTCGCGAACGCTGCTCGACAAGATGGTCGAGGAGCGCTGGCAGATCCGCTGCCGTAACATCGAGGTCGACCGGGAGGGTAATGGCTTTGCGGTCTATGATCTCACGGTGGGGAGGCATAGCTTTTCCCTGATCGTCCGCGCCTGCTGGGATGGCGAGGAGAAGCCAGGCCGCCGCATGGATCGCACGGCCGACTTCATCGCCTCCCTCACCCGCCATCGCGCGGATGACGCGCTGATCGCCCGGGAACTTGCGGCCATGGCCATTCCGCATTGGGGCGGGCGCACCGATGCTGCCTCCTATGGCTGGACCGCCGCCAATCGCAGCCAACGGTTTTTCGAGCATGCGGTCGAGCGGCTCGAGCACGGCGAGCAGCCCGATCTCGACGAGCTTGCGCAAGGCGGCGGCTATGTCATCCGGAATGCCGGTTTTTACGGGAATGGCCGGGCGGGTGCTGCAAGCTGGGCCGGGATCGAGGATGATCACCCTTTCGCGGTGCCCTATCACATGGACCTGTTCCTGGTTTACATGTGGCGGGAGATCGGGCTCGATTTCGTAGATGCCATCGCCGCCGCAAGATCGCCGCGCGCAGCTCGGCTTTCACCAAGCTCGCGCCGCTATATCGGCGTTGGCAACTCATCCGGCCTTGGCATGACCTGCGCCCTGGTGCGCTGGCCGCAATGGGTGAATGTCTGGTGCCTGACCCGTGAGCTCGCGCTCGCCTACGCCAAAACGGCCCCCTCATCCTCGGTTCACGCGAAGCTTCCGCAACTGCAGGACAGGCTTGCCCGCGCCATACGTTATTACCGCGAAGTGGCGGGCCCCACCCATGGCCTCACCAGCCATGAGGTGCTGGCCGATGATCTCGAGCGCCTGCTTTCGCAGCTGCACGTTTGGTCCGAGGGACCCGAAGGGCTTTCTTGGGCCATTTTGTGCGAGCACGCCGAGAATAGTCTGGGCGGCGACGGGCTCGAGCAACTGCATGCCTTCCTGATCGACCTCTATCCGGAGGCAACCGGCCCGATGCGGCGGCTCGTTTCTCCGGCCATGCGCCAGACGCGCCGGCTCGATCCACATATGACCGTTGGCGCGCTGCGCCGCCTAATGGCGAAGACTTATGGCTGGGTGCTGCGGGTGGACCGCAGCACGCCTGAGCGCTGCTGGCACTTCTGGTACCATTCGGAAGAGGCCGGAGAGCAGCGGCGGGGAGAACGCCATATCGACCCAGGGGTGGAATTCGAGACCTTCGTTGACGTGGTGGGGGCGGTGCAGCTGCTTGCGCAGCATCTCGAGAAGCGTGAGGACGACGAGCTGGTGGCGCGCTACCTGCTTGCTCATCCGGATGATGCCTATATCGTCTCGCGCATCCAGTTCATGGCAGGCAAGCCTTATGGGGAAATCCGGGGCAACCTCGTTGATCGCGATTTCCTGCCGATCAAGGTGATCCGGTTTTTCCTGTCCATCTTCGGCTTCGAGAGCGGGGCGCCCAGAAGCATCGCCTGGGTGCGCGGCGTGCTCTTGCAGGGGGCACCCTCGCCGGCCGAGATCGCCCAGGGGGAAATGCGCGACTGGCTCATGCCGGTCAAGCCGGTGAGCGAGCCCGCAGAATGACTGATCTTATTCCCGTTTCTTACGCCGAGCTCGTGCGCAGCGGCGTTCATGCGCTGCGCGGGCTCGGGTTTCGCTTCTCGAGCGCTGAACGGGGCGCTCATACGCTGGCGGCAAGCCAAGCGGCGACCGGGCTTGCGTTGCGCGCGATTCGTCTTGCTCAGGACCGCATCGGTCTCAGGGATCGGCCCGCCATCGGGGTGAGCGAGCTGCGTGCCGGAATATTGCGGATCGATGCAGGCGGCCGCAGCCTGCTCGAAATGGCGCCGCTGCTGGTCGATGCGCTCGCCGCTGACGCAAAACGCCATGGCCGCGCGGTGCTGCTCGCCGAGAACTGCCCGGATCTGCCGTTCGTGGTTGATCTCGCGGTGCGCTCGCGACACTTGGCTTGCGCGATGGCCTGCCTTTACCAGAGCGGGTCGCAGGGTGATGCGACCGCTGGAGGATTTGTCGGGCGCGGAGACCAGCTCATTGGCGGTGCCTTGACCTCGGAAGCCTTTGCGATGATCGCGTCCTCACCCGTCATCGAGCGGTTCAATGCGGGCTCGTTGGTCAGCGCGTGCGATGGCGGGCGCGACCGGGTGCTGCTTCTGGCAAGCGATGGCGATGCAGATGCGCTTGCCGAGGAGCCCCTGTGGCCCGGCCTTTTCAGCCGCAGCGAACGCCAGGGTTGGCAAGATGCCTCGCGCTGGCTTGGCGCGATCGAGCAGAGCATCAAAGGTGAGATCCTCGTTGATCCCGAAGATTTCGCCTTTTTCACCAGCTGCGTTGCCCGGATCTGGGTGCCAACCTCCGAGCGCTCGCGGGCCCAACAGGGCTGATCTGCTCCAGGCCGCCTACTCAGGGCCCGAAGTATTGCCTCTAATCTCGTAATTCCCTGAGCAGGCTGCGGGCGCAGCGGCTGACAAGGCCGTCCGCTCATGTCAGTGGCAATTACAGACGGGTTTCATTTCTCGGCTGATGAACTCGCCTACCCGCCGTGCAGGCGGCAATCCTGGCGCACGCCCAGCCCAGCCCGACCTGGTCTTAGCAGCACCGATTTCCAGGATGGACTTCGGGTGAAATCTCCTGTTAGGATAAAAATTGAACCCAGTTCCATTCTATGAAACAGGGGATCCGAATGGACAATACGGCCTTGGCCGATCTGGTGGTTCTCGAAATCGGTGATCGGCGTGCCTGCGCCGCCTGCGGCCTGCTCTTCGCGCAAGCGGGCGCCGAGGTGATCGTCGTTGAGCCGGACAATGCACCGCAGCGGGATAAATGGCGCAGCCGCGCAACACTCTTTGCCGGCAAGCGCAGCCTCCTCTGGCGCGGAGGGGGTGAGGATGACGAGCTCTTGGCGCGCGCCCTTGCAGCTGCGGATATCGTGCTCTTGTCCTCGGATATCGACAGCGCGGCAGGCCGGATGGTGAGAGCGCGATTGCGTGAGGGTCAGATCGTCTGCGACATCACCGCGTTTGGTCCTGATGCGCCATCCGATCATCGGGGCTGGAGCGAGAAGCTGATGCAGGCGATCACCGGTGTTGCCGACGTGACCGGCCTGCCGGAATTGCCGCCCACCGCTTCGGATGTTGCGGCACTCGAATTCCACGCGGGTCTTTATGCGGCCGCAGGGGTGCTCGCAGCCCTCAGGGTGCGCCGCAGGAATGGTCCCGCGCAGCGGGTGGATGTGAGCCTCTATGCGTGCGGCATCAACGCCTTGGCGACCTATCTGCCGCTGCATTACGGCGGCAAGGCCACCAAGCGGGCCGGCAATCGCCATCCGATGGCTGCACCCTGGAATGCCTATAAGGCGCGCGATGGCTGGGTTCTGCTCTGTTCGGCAAAGGACGAGCATTGGGTGAAACTGTGCGACCTGATGGGCCGGCCGGAGCTTGCCCGCGAAGGGCCTCTGGTCAAGCTCGCGGACCGCATTACCCGCGTCGATGAGGTCGACGCCGCGGTCAATCAATGGATGGACGCGATTTCGGTCGAGGACAGCGTCGAACGGCTCAACAAGGGCGATATCGCCTCAGGCCCCATTCTCGAGATCGCCAAGCTCGAGCAGGATGAGAATATCGCTCACCGTCGCATGGCGGTGAGGCTACATGATCCGGTATCGGGCAAAGATGCGCTGGTCGCCGGCGCACCGCTCAAAGCCTCGCGGACGCCCGGCCGTTCTCCGACAGCGATTCCGGCACCCGATGGGGACCGGGATTTCATCGAAGCTCTTACGCCGCGCCGACATCTCAGCCCTATGGCGGCCCCTGATCTGCCCTGTGCCGGGCTGCGCGTCATCGAGATTGGCCAATATACGACGGCGCCGCTGGCCGCCCGCCAGCTTGCCTCTCTGGGCGCGGAGGTCATCAAGATCGAACCGCCAACCGGTGAAGCCTCTCGCGCCTGGCCACCGCATCAGGCCGGGACCGGCTATTTCTTCGCCATGAGCAATAGCGGCAAGCGCAGCGTGGCGCTCGACCTGCGCGCAAGCGAGGACCGGGAGATCTTCCGACGCCTGATCGAAAGCGCCGATGTGCTGGTCGAGAACATGAAGCCGGGATCGCTCACCCGCCTAGGCTTCGCACCCGACGAGCTCGAACGGATCAATCCTCGGCTCGTCTATTGCGGCATATCCGGCTTCGGCGCCTCGTCCGTCCATCCGGGCCGGCCGGCTTTCGACACGGTGGTGCAGGCCATGTCGGGGATTATGGATTTAACCCGGGTTCAAGGGGTGCCCACCAAGCTCGGCGTTTCCGCGGGCGATATCACCGGCGGGCTCTTTGCCCTGTTCGCCATTCTCGCCCTGCTCGATTATCGCGACCGCACCGGCCTCGGGCAGTCCATCGACCTTGCGATGCAGGATGCCGCCGTCTGGATGACGCAGACGAACTGGAATGGCGAGCGATCAGAGCCGCTCGAGATGGTTGCCGGCGCCGATGGCTATGTGGCCATCGCCGCGAGCGCAGATGACGTGGCGGCCGCAGTGGCTAAAGTTGAGAACGCGCCAGCGCTGAGCCGTGACGCGCTCGCCTCAGCCCTTCGCGCGCAGGGAGTGCCGGCCGCCCCGGTGCGCTCGGTGGCCGAGGTGGCGGATGATCCCGAGACCTTCGCGGCCGGCATCATCGCCTGGCGCGAAGCGGATGGGCTCAGATGGCCCCTGCTCGGCCCGCCATTCCAACTTTCGCAAACGCCGGCCGGGGTCGGTGCGCCGATCGGTCCGCTGGGCGAGGGTAACCGGGAGGTGGCGGTGATCGGGGCCCAAGGTGCTGCCCTCGCGCAGCCGAATGCCGCCATCGCCTGACAAAAACGAATATGAGGAAACGACCATGAGCCATTACGAACCGGAGCAGATCGGCATCCGCTGCACGCTGATGCGCGGCGGCACCAGCAAGGGCGTCTATCTCCACGAGCACGACCTGCCCGCGCCCGGGCCAAAGCGGGATGCCCTGCTCCTGCGGATGATGGGCACGCCGGATGTGATGCAGATCGACGGGCTCGGCGGCACCCATCTCGTCACGTCGAAAATCGCCATCATCGGCCCATCAACGCGGGCGGATGCGGATATCGACTATACCTTCGCGCAGGCCGAGCTCGACAAGCCGGTGATCGACTATACCGGCAATTGCGGGAATATCTCGGCGGGTGTCGGCCCCTTCGCCATCGACGCGGGATTGGTCCGGCCGCAGGAGCCGGTCACGGAGGTCCGTATCCACAATACCAATACGGGCAAGATCATGATTGCCCAGGTGCCGGTGATCCGCGGGCGCGCCAAGGTGAAGGGCGATTTCGCCATTGCCGGCGTGCCTGGCACGGGCGCCGAGATCTTCATGGATTACCGGCTCACCGCGGGTGCTAAGACCGGCAAGGTTCTGCCCACGGGCAACCGCACCGACATACTCGAGCTCGAGAGCGGACAGAAGCTCGAGGTCACCATTTGCGATGTGGCCAATACGATCGTATTCTGCCGGGCCCGCGATATCGGCCTCAGAGGCGACGAGGGTCCCGAAGACATCAACCACAACCATGGACTCGTCGACCGGCTGCGTGAAATCCGCGGCAAGGCGGCCGAGCGGATCGGCTATGCCTCGAGCTGGACGCGCGTGGATGAGGAATCGCCTTTCCTGCCCTTCGTCGTGTTCGTCTCGGAACCGAGTGCCTATAAGACCCTCAATGGCCAGCCGGTCGAGGCCGGGGACATGGACTTCAAGGCGCGGCTCATCTTCATGAATCGCTGCCATGAGAGCATGGCCGGCACCGGGTCCATGTGCATCGCGGCGGCCTCGCGGGTTCCCGATTCGATCGTGAACCAGCAACTGACGAATGGCGCCTCTGAAAAGGAGACGCTGAGCATCGGACACCCGTCCGGGGTCATGCATGTGACGGTGAAGACCCGCAAGGCCAATAACGAAGAGGGCATGGAGATCGACGCGCTCGGCTTCAGCCGCACGGCGCGGCGCATCATGGATGGCACCGTCTATGTGCCCACGAGCGAGGCCTATTGAACCGAGGCTCGCGGTGACCGGTCAGCCCGCGGCCGGTCACCCCTCCAGCACCTTGAACAGCACACGGCCGATCTCTTCCGTCATCGGCTCAAACACCGCCTCGACCCGGCGCCCCACCAGGTCGGTCTCGATATCGCTGCGGGTAGGATCGGCAATGTTCGAGAAGAGGCGAGGTCCCTCATCAAGCTCGACCATTACCACGCTATAGGGCACATCTTGCGCCCAAGCGCGGTGATAGACCTGATGGAAGACGAGGTGCGAGAGCACCTTGCCGCGTCCGGACATCTCTACCCATTCGGTCTCAGGCGACAGGCAGATGGTGCAGACCGGCCCGAGGGGAAAACGGAGATGACCGCAAGCGCCGCAACGCTGCAGCATGAGGCGGCCTTGCGCTGCGCCCTGCCAGAAGGGCCGGTTGAGGTCGGAGAGCGCGGGCACCGGCTTGGGCGGAATGTCTGTCATGATCATGGCCTCCGCAAAATCACGGCATTGGCACAATTGAGCGCCATGCCACGCCCCGTCACCAGGCAATGTTCGGCATCCGCCACCTGACGCGCGCCCGCCGTTCCGCGGATCTGGCGCACGCCTTCAACGATGTGCAGCCAGCCCTCCATGTAGCTCTCCGAGAGATTGCCGCCGGCGGTGTTGACGGGGAGATCGCCTCCCAGTCTGATGCGGCCGCCCTCGACAAAGGCACCCCCCTCGCCTTCACCGCAAAAGCCTGCATGCTCAAGCCACAGGATCACCGAGATGGTGAAATTGTCGTAGAGCTGAGCAACATCGATATCGCCTGGGGTGCAGCCGGCCATGGCAAAGGCATCCGCCAATGCCTGGCGCTGATGGGGCACGTACCACCACTTCTCAGCCTCCAAGGTCTGGGCCGTATAGGCCTGGCCCAGCCCTGCGAGCAGCACAGGAGGCTGGCGCAGATCGCGCGCCCGCTCGGCGGAGGTGACGATGATGCAGACGCCGCCATCGGAGATGAGGCAGCAATCCAGCAGGCGCAGGGGCCGGACGATCCAGCGGGAGGCCTGATGATCCTCAATGGTGATGGGCTCGCGCATCACGGCTTCCGGGTTGAGCGAAGCATGATGACGGCATGCCACCGCCACTTCGGCGAGCTGGCGGCTCGTCGTGCCATAGACATGCATGTGGCGGTCGGCGGCGACAGCGCTATTGGCGGCCGCGCCCATCATGCCCCATTGGGACCATGGCACCTCACCGCCACTCGCGCGATCAAAGCGCACACCGCCCGTCTTGGCCGTATCGCCGAAAACGCAGGCGACCACCGAGGCGAGGCCCGCATGAATGGCGAGCGCCGCCATCTGCACAAGCGCGCCGGCGGTGCCGCCGCCCATGGTGAGGCTGCCCGTATAGCGGGGGTTGAGGCCTGTCGCTTCACCGAAGCGCAGATAATGAAGGCTTCCTTCGGGGGATGTGGTGCCGGGCATGGTGAGCAGCCCGTCGACGTCGGCCTTGCTCAGCCCTGCATCCGCAAGTGCCAAAGCGAAGGCCTCGATGCCGAGATCGAGCGCGGTGCGGCCTGGAAGCTTGCCCTGTTTGGTCGCCCCTATTCCGGCAATGGCGATCTGGTCAGAAATGCCGCTCATAGGTCATCGTCCCCGGAACACGGGCTTGCGCTTCTCGGCAAAGGCCCGGCGGCCTTCCATCCGGTCTTCGCTCTCGCGCAGCAGGTTGAAGAGATTGCGCTCATAGGCGAGGCCTTGCGCCAAAGGCATGTCCTGACCATTGCGGATCGCCTGCTTGACGGCGCGCACCGAGAGCGGCGCATTCGCCGCAATCCGTGCGGCAATGGCGCGGGCCTCATCCAGCAGCATCTCCGGCTTGGTCATACGGGTGATGAGGCCGATACGATAGGCCTCGGCCGCATCAATCCGCTCGCCGGTGAGCGCGAGATGCATGGCCGTCCCCGGTGGGATGATCCGCGGCAGGCGCTGGGTGCCGCCACTGCCGGGCATGCTGCCGACGGTCACTTCGGTGAGGCCAAAGCTCGCATTGGTGGAGGCGATGCGGATATCGCAGATGAGCGCGAGCTCGAAACCGCCGCCGAGCGCATAGCCGTTCACCGCGGCGATGACAGGCTTGGTAAGACCAGGATCGCGCACGAGGCTTGCGTCCCCAGGACTGAGCGCGCGCTGGGCCAGGGTCACATCCGGATCGAGCGCGGCGCGCAGATCAGCGCCCGCACAGAAGGCCTTGTCGCCCGCGCCGGTGATGATCGCCACGCGGCGGTTCTCATCCTGCTCAAAGGCGGCGAGCGCCTCATAGAGGGCCCGTGCCGTAGCGGGGTCGAGCGCGTTGCGCGCCTCGGGCCGGTTGATGGTGATGAGGCTCACCTGGTCCTCATGAACGACATCGATGGTCATGCGGCAGGCAATCCATGTTTCAGGAGATCGCGGGCGATCACCCAGCGATGGATCTCGCTCGGCCCCTCGACGATGCGATAGACCCGCACCACCCGATAGATATATTCGAGCGGCAGTTCCTTGCTCACTCCCATGCCGCCAAAGGCCTGGATAGCGCGGTCAACCACGCGGGCGATCATTTCGGTGCCCTGTACCTTGACCATGGAGGCCTCGGTGCGCAGGTCGGCATCACCCCGATCAAGGCGCGAAGCGAGCCGGTAGGTGAGCAGACGCACCATTTCCAGCTCCTGATAGCTGTCGGCGATCCACCATTGAATGGTTTGACGATCTGCGAGCGGGCGTCCGAAGGTGGTGCGGCTGTTCGCCTGCTCGATCATCATCTCGATGCAACGGGCGGCAAAGCCAAGGCATCTTGCAGCAATCTCCATGCGCCGCACGCCAAGGCGGCGCTGCAGCGGCCCGAAAGCATCACCCACCTCGCCCAGCACCTGCTCTTCTGCGAGCTCCACATTGTCGAGCACAACCTCATAAGGGCAATATTCGCCGATCATCGGGAAGGTCGAGGGGATCGACAGGCCAGGTGTGTCACGATCGACCAGGAAGGCGGTCATGCCGCCGTGGTTGCGCTTGGCGGGGTCGGTCAGGGCGATGACGATGAGGAAATCGGCGTTACGGGCATGGCTGATGAAGGTCTTGGTGCCGTTCAGGATCCAGCGGCCATTGCGGCGCTCGGCGCTGGTGCGGATGGCCCCGGCGTCCGAGCCCGCCGAAGGCTCGGTGAGGGCAAGGCATGAGCGCTTTTCGCCGTGGGCATAGGGGAGGAAATAGCGCTCGATCTGCTCGCCCCGGCAAAGCGATCTCAGCAGATGCAGGTTGGGGCTGTCGGGTGGGGGAACAAAGGGTACGATCGCGTGCTTGAGCTGCTCGATGACCACGCATTTGGCAAGGGCCCCCAAATCCTGGCCGCCATAGTCCTGCGGCACATCGATACCATAGAGGCCGATTTGCCTGGCCTTCGCCTGTAAATCAGCTTCGACCTCCAGCGGCAGCAGTGGTCTATCGGTGAAGCCGCGCTCGGCCTCGCGACGCAGAACGAGAGGCTCGAGCGGGCGCAGCTCCTCGATCGCAAAGCGGTGCACCGTGTCGCGGATCATGGCCACATGCTCGGGCAGATCGAAATTCATGGCCTCGCTCATTGGAACACGCCCTTGGCGGCAAGCTCGGCGATCAGGTCAGGCGAAAGGCCGGTGAGCGCCGGAAGCTCGTCATTGTGCTGCCCGAGCAGCGGTGCGGGCGACTGGTAGCGGTTCGAAAGGCCGCCGATCTGAGCCGGCACGCCGTGATAGACACTGCGCTGCATCACCGGGTGCTCGAGATATTGCCAGAAACCGCGCGCCTTCAGGTGGGGATCGCGGACAAGCAGGTCCTCCGCATTCTGCACGATCCCCGCGGCAATGCCGACTGATTGCAGCTGTCCCATCAGGGCTTGGGCATCGTGCCTCGCGGTCCAAGCGGTAATCGTCGCATCGAGTTTGTCGAGGTGGGCCTTGCGGCCGGCGACATTCCTGAAGCGCGGATCGGTGGCAAGTCCTGGCTCGCCCATGACGCAGCATAGGGCCGCGAATTGTGCATCCCCCTTCACCGACAGGGCCAACCAACGCTCCTCGCCCAGACAGGGATAGACGCCATGGGGAGCGGCGTCGGGATCATCAACCTGACCTGGCTCAGCAAGCCGGCCATTGGCGGCATAATCGAGCAGGTCGTCAGGAAACATGGCGAGGGTGCTGTCGATCTGCGATAGGGTGATCCTCTGCCCCTGCCCGCTGCGGCGACGCTCGGCGAGAGCTGCCAGAATGGCGAAGGCGGCATGAAGCGGGTTCGGGATATGGTCGGGGAAGTTGGTGCCGGTGCCGACCGGCCAACGGCCGGGGCGTCCACCCATGGCATAAAGGCCGACCAAGGCGGCGATGTTCATGCCATAGCCGAGAAATTCCCGATAAGGCCCGCTATCCCCACCAAAAGGCATGCTGACATAGATGACGTCAGCGCGAACCGCCTGGATCTCCTCGTAGCTAAAGCCGAAACGCTCCATCACGCCGGGTGAGAAGGAGTTGATCACAACATCACAGTGCTTGGCCAGGGCGAGCACCACGGTCCGGGCGTCCGGATGTTTCAAGTCGATGGCGAGGCTCTTCTTGTTCACGTTGCGGTTGGCGAAATAGCCGCTTTCCTCGAGCGTGCGCTGGCCGGTCAGCGGCTCGGCCTTGCGCAGCTGGTCTGGCCGCTTGCGTGATTCGACCTTCACCACCTCGGCGCCAAAATCGGCCAGCAGCTTCGTGGTGAAGGGTCCGGCCCCGACCCAGGTGAAGTCGAGCACCCGCAAATCGCGCAGGGGCGGTGCAGCGCGGCTCATCCGTGCTCTCCAAGGCGGGGCGCCGGGCCTGTCATGCGGCCGGGGGTGCGCGATAGGTGAAAGGGGGCGCCGGGACATGGCAGGGTTCTCCCCTCAGCGATCTCGAGCGCCCGGAAATAGCCGGTTTCTTGAAGATGGGGGTCGTTGAGGACCTCGGATGGTCCATTGACCGGGGCGATGGCGATGCGACGGCGCTGACCTTCGAGGAACAGGTCCTGCTTGCGCCGGTCTTGCGCGAATTCCTGGAAGGCCGCCGCGAAAGCCTGCTTGGCCGCGGGCGTCTGCTTGAAGGCATTGGTCGCCCATTCCGCGGCAAGCATCGGCTGGGCCGCAGCGATGCCGCTGGCGATCATCCATTCGATGAGACGGGTCCAGCCCGTGCCGACGCCGGCTTCCGCCGCATAGACCATAACATAGCCATCGGCACAGGGATAAACACCGATGCCGGCCTGGCGCTGGGGCTCCGGGTTTCTGCCGCGGATGATGCTTTGCAGATCATAGAACTGGGGCGCGGTCTCGGTGCCGAGCGCCACAACCTCCTGGACGGATATGTCGATGAACCGGCTGTGGAAGCGTCCTTCGCGGCCCAGGGCGGTGACCAGCGCCACCACGGCGCCATAGAGCGAGGCGCTGCGCAAGGCGATCTCGCCGCGCGAGACAATGGGGCCGTCCTCATAGCCGGAGAGCCAGGCCATGCCACCCATGGCCATGGCGGTCAGATCGCAGCCGGCAAATTCCTGGTATGGCCCGGTCTGGCCATAGGGGGTGATCGCGCACCAGACGAGGTTAGGATAATCCCTGCTCAGATCGGCAAAGGCCAGTCCACGCTGCGCCCACCAGCTCTGGTGGCGGTCATCGAGCACGATATCGGTGCGCGCAAGCATTGCCTGAAACGCGGCCTGACCGGCCTTGCTATCAAGATCGGCTATGATGCTGGCCTTGCCCGCGCTCATATAATCGAAGTGCAGACTGCGTTCGGGCCCGGAACAGCCTTCCTGGAAAGGTGGATGATTGCGCAAGGGCGAGCCTGACGGCGGCTCGATGAGGGTCACTCGGGCGCCGTGATCTGCGAACAGCTTGCCGGCATAGGCGGTGACCACGCCGGTTTCGATGATGTTCAGATCAGCGAGTGCGCCCGCTTCATTCATGGGGGATGGTTCTCGATGAGAGGATCGATCCGAGCCGGCTCGAGATCTCGGCGCCGGCCGCCAGCATGATCTGGGCGAATTCCTCGATGCGCGGGTCCATGCGGATGCTGGGGCCGGTCAGGGCAAGGGAGTGGTGCACTTCCTCCTTCATGTCGCGCAAGGGAACGCCGATCGCGGTAATGCCCTGCACGCGCTGGCCGCTGGTCAAGGCATAGCCGCGCTCACGCACGAGCTTCAGTTCCTCATCCAGGCTCTTGCGGTCGATGCGATCGCCGCCGGGCGAGGCCTTGATGATGGCATCTAGTTCTTCGGGCGTGCGATAGGCCAGCAGGGCCTTGCCGGTCGCGCCATGTAGCAGCGGCAGATGCTCGCCCGGCCGGACGATGGTCATCAACGGCGATGGTGTGTCGATCACGTCGATACAGATGCGCTCGTGACCTGATAATGCATTGACCGTCACGGTCTCGCCGGTCTGCTTGGCCACAGCTATCATCACCGGACGGCTCACCTCGCGGATGCCGATCGTGCTTTTCACCAGGCCGGCCAGACGCACCATCTTCAGCGACAGGCAATATTGCTGGTTGTCGAGCCTCACCAGGAAGCCTCCCCGTTCCAGGCTGTTGACCAGCCGGAAGGTCGTGGCTTTGGGCATGGCGATCCGCTCACCGATTTCCTGGAGCGACAGGCTGAGGTGCTGTTCGTCAAAGGCGTCGAAAATCGCCAGAGCCCGGCTTACTGCGCGGATCATCTCTATCCCTTTCGGTGCTTTGTTTGGGTACGGCCGCGGCAATGGCACCCGGCTGCAGCCCGCCGATACAGCACAAGGGAAGGGAAAATGCACCTCAATCTGCAATGCGCGCGGTGTAAGCATGACATAACACCACCTTCAGGCCCGGATGGCATCCAACCCGGTGAGATCGCGACCGGTGATCAGGGTCAGCACCTCATTCGTGCCATCGGGGATGGGAAGCATGCGGACGTCGCGATAGAGCTGCTCGAGCCCCGCCTCGCGGCTGATGCCCATGGCGCCATGCACATGCATGGCCAGGGACACCGCACGCTCGCAGGCACTGGTGGCGAAGCGCTTGGCCATGGCGGAGGTGCCATTGGCGCGACCGCCCTTGTCGATCGTGTCGAGGGCGTAATAGCAGAGCAGCCGGCTTGCCATCACATCGGCGGCAATATCGGCGATCCGTTCCTGGATCAGCTGCTTTGCGCCAATCGGGCCACCGAATTGGGTGCGGACCTTCGAATATTCTATTGCTGCATCCAATGCCTTTTGCCCCAAATTAACAGCCGCCAGACCGACCAGCGGGCGGTTGCCGTTCCAGGTGAGCGTCAGGATGCGCGCGGCGTCGCCACTCTCGCCCAAGGCATTCGCCTTGGGCACGCGGCATTCATTGAACAGGATCTCGGATAGATGGCCCTGGCGCAGACCCAGGGTCGCAATCTCGCGCGCCTCGTAAGGTGAGACCTCGCGCTCGACAACCACGCGGCGCATGATGTTGCCTCTGGGTCCCTGACCCGCCGAGCACGTGGCGATCATGACATCGCTGACGGTCCCATTGGTGATCCACATCTTGCGGCCGTCAATCACAAGGCCATCGGCCGTTTCTGTCAGACGGGTGCGCACGCCGCGCGGGTCCGACCCGGTGTCGGGCTCGGTGGTGCCGGTGCAGCAGATCTTCCTGCCGGCGATCAGCTCAGGGAGAAAGCGCGCGCGCTGCGCCTCGCTGCTGTCCGCATAGATGCGCGCGATCGTGCATTCATGCGAGAGGAGCGAAATGGCGAGCGCCGGCGGCAATTGCTCGAAGACGAGGCCATAATCGAGCATCTTCATGCCACTGCCGCCCGCTTCCACCGGCAGGCGCGGCGCGGTCAGGCCTTCGCGTGCGAAAATGGCGTAGACCTGAAGCATGGCAGGCTTGGGCAGCGGCCGATCGGGATCATTGGCCTGCAAGATCGGCATGATCTCTTCTTGGACCATGCGCCGGGCCGAGCGCTGCAGCATCATCTGTTCTTCAGTGAGTGAGAAATCCATCGGTCTAGGTCCCACCTGCTAGAGCGCTTTCGTCTTTCTCCGAACCGCGAAGCCGCTCTAAATTAGTTGCCACTAGGGCATCACAAAGCCGCCATTGACGCTGAGCACCTGGCCGGTGATCCAGGAGGCACGATCGCTTGCCAGGAAAACGATGGCCGAACCGATATCGTCGGGCTCGCCGATCCGGCCTGCGGGATACATCTTCAGGACCGTGTTCACGCGGCGGGCATATTTCTCGTCGCCCATCTGCGCGCGCAGGCTCTGCTCGCGCTCGAGCCGCAAAGGGGTGTTGGTGGCGCCGGGCGAGACCACGTTGAGGGTGATGCCGCTTTTACCCACCTCCTGGGCCACGGATTTCACCAGGGCGATCACGCCTGCCTTGGCGGCCGCATAATAGGAGAGGCGCGCCTGCCCCACCCGGGCAGAGTCGGAGGCGAGGCAGATCACCCGGCCATGCCCGCGCTCGACCATGCCCGGCAGAATATGGCGCAGGCAGAGCATCGGCCCCATAAGGCAGACATTCAGCATGCGCTGCCAATCCGCCTTGGATGACTCAAGGAAGAGCTTGTCGTCCAGCACTGCCGCGCTGTTGATGAAGATGTCGATCGGGCCGAGGCTCGCCTCCGCGGCAGAGACCATGGCGGTGACCTCCGCCTCGTCCGAAATATCGGCGCGAATGCCCTTGGCTTGCGTTCGATCAGACAATGATCGCGCCGCCTGCTCCGCCGCTTCGCCATTGATGTCGACCAGGGCGAGCTTGACCCCCTCTTGGGCCAGCAGTTCGGCAGCAGCAAAGCCGATACCGCGCGCGCCACCCGTGATCAGGGCGACCTTGCCTTCAAGACCCATCCTCACCTGTCGTCTCCTCCGCTTCTGTTATCCGGCCGAAGTGCTCATGCGCGGCGATATTTGCGGAAATTGGTCGGGCGCTTCTCAAGAAAGGCGGTGATGCCCTCCATGTTCTCCTCATTGCCGTAAATCGAGGCGAGGAGCTCAGCAGTCGGGAAGAACGAGCTGTAGAATTCCTGATCGGAGCCTGCATTGAGCGCGATCTTGGCGACACGGATGCTTTGCGGGCTCTTGTCCAGGATCGATTGGCAGAGCTCATCCACAACCCGGTCAAGATCCTCCACCGGGCAGACCTCGTTGATGAGGCCCATCTCCAGCGCCTGCTGGGCTGTGTATATCTTGCAGGTATAGAGCATCTCGCGGGCTTTGCGCTCACCCACATAGCGCGCCAGCAGCTGGCAGGCGCCCCAGATCGGGATGCTGCCCACGCGCGGGCCCACCTGGCCGAATTTCGAATCCTCGCTCGCGACGGTCAGATCACAGAAGACGTTGATCTCATTGCCGCTGCCCACACAGAAGCCACGCACCTTGGCGATGATGGGCTTGTCCATCATGCGCATGACCGACGAGAGCGCGAATAGCCGGCGCATATGCATGCGGCCCACATGGGGGTTGCGGCTCGACTGGTCGCGCACGTCACCGCCCGCACAAAAAGCCTTATCGCCCGCGCCGGTGATGACCACGACACCCACAGTCGGATCCTCCGCCGCGGTCTTGAACGCGTCGGTCAGCTCCTCGTAGGTCTTCGGCCGTACAGCATTGCGCACTTCCGGGCGATTGATGGTGATGGTCGCGATCCCGTCGCGCGCCTCGTATAGAATATCCTTGTACGACAATTGGTTACCTCCCTTGCTCTCGCCCGGTGCCCCTATGTGCAGGCCGGCCCGGTTGCGGGATGAGCTCACGTCCGAGCCTCAAGCCTATATCCGTCGCCGCCCGTTTGTCACCGGCAAAATTTCACTAGACGGATCTCGTTCCAAAATATACGCTTCATTTACTCGCCCGCCGACGCTCACCGCAGCGCGGCGCGCATCCGCTGCATCGGGCACGTTAATGATTGCGGGGACGATGAGGTCCTCAGAACTAACGAGAGCGCCCCCGGACGCAAGACTGTCAAAACTTGCGCCAACAACAAGTAGTGGGAGGGAAACAACAATGAAGAATTGGAGGGTGAGCCGGCGATTTGCTGTCGGACTTCTTCTCGCCACCGGATTATCGTTGGCGAGTGGTGGCGTTTCAGCAGTTTCAGCTCAGGATGTTATCAAGATCGGCGTGCCGATGGAGCTCAGCGGCAAGTTCGTCGCCTATGGTGTTCCCGGCAAACGCGGGGTCGAAATGGCGGCAGCCATATTCGGCGACAAGGTGGGCGACAAGACGGTTCAGTTCATCTATCGCGACGTGCAGTCGGAAGCCCAATCCACGGTCTCGACCGTCAACGAGCTCGTCAATGTTGAAAAGGTCGATTTCATGATCGGCCCGGTCGGCAGCCCAATCGTTGCCGCCGCCATCCCGCCCTGGCAGCAGGGAAAGCCCGTCTGGATCGTGAATGGCTCATCCAGCACCAAGCTCGAGGAGGTGGTGGGCCAGGAAGACAATTTCTTCCACACCTATCCGTATGCCTATCACTATCACACGAGCGAGGCGGCCGCCCTCAAGCATTATCTGGGGGAAGGCAAGAAGGTCGCCGTCATCTATTCGGATGACAATTATGGCCGTACCCATTTGCCCTATGTGAAGCAATTCTATGGTGACCTCGGCTATGAGATCGTCGCGGAGGAGATGGTGCGCGCCAATGCCACGGACATGAATCCGGCGCTCACAAAGATCGCCCGCTTCAAGCCCGACATCCTGGTGGGCCTCGTGCAAACGACGGATGCGATCACGCTGGCCAAGCAGGTGCATACTCGCAAGCTCGATGTGCCCTATCTCGTGGGCACCGCCTATACCCAGCTCAATGAGTGGCAAGAGGCGGTGGGCGATGCCCAGGAAGGCTGGCTCGGCGTCACCACCTATCTCCCCGGCGTCGATCATCCCGCCAATCCGGATTATCCAAAGCTCTTCCCGAAGACGTCCGAATGGGAGCAAGCGTTCCGCGAGCGTTACAACACGGAGCCGGACTTTCTCGATATCGGCCATTACGCCGCGATGGGGATGCTGCTGATCGCGCTCGACAAAGCGGGGGGCGATAAGGTCAAGGCGGCCGAAGAACTGCGGAAGATGAATATCCAGACGGTGAACGGACGCGGTCAGTTCAAGCCCACGGGGTTTGGCACCAAGCAACAGGCCTTCACCGACATGATCGTGTTCCAGCGCCAGGGCGGCAAGAACGTGGTCCTGTGGCCGCTGGAAGCCGCGAAGGGTGAGCTGAAGCCGGTCACGCGCTGACCACCGATCGCAATGGGGGCACGGGCAAGTCCCGCGCCTCCAGCGGCAGCATGAACTGCAGGAGCCGGCATGGATTTCCTCGGTCAATTCCTGGTCGATGCGATGCTTCTGGGTGGCATCTATACCCTGATGGTGGTCGGCCTCTCCTTGAGCTTCGGGATTATCCGCATCATCAATTTCGCCCATGGCGAGGCGATCATGCTGGGCGCCTATGCCTCATTCTGGGCATTGACCCTCTTGGGGCTCGACCCGCTGCTGGCGCTGCCCCTGATCATGATTGCCGGCATGGTCGTCGGCCTTGCCATCTATAAGGTCAGCATCAAGCGGGTGCTGGCTGCTCCGCATATCAACCAGATCCTGCTGACCTTCGGCATTGGGCTCATCCTGCAGAACCTGGCGCTGATGTCCTGGACGGCCGACGAGCGCTCGGTCAACCCGCCTTATGCCTTCGAGTCGATGATGGTGGGCGATATCAGCATCTCCACAGCCCGGCTGATCGCCTTTGCCGTGGCGGCGGTGCTGGTGATCGGGCTGTTCCTGTGGCTCAGACATACGGAGCTTGGTCGCGCGAGCCGGGCCCTTGCGGAAAATGGCGATGCCGCGGTGCTCATGGGCATCAATGTCAGCCAGGTCTATGGCATCGTGTTCGGCATCAGCGCTGCGCTCGGGGCCGCCACGGGCGTGCTCATGAGCTTCATCGGCGCCATCTCACCCTTCATGGGCTTCCATATGCTGGTGAAGGGTTTCGCCATCATCATTCTCGGCGGTCTTGGCAGTATCGTCGGCTCGGTGCTCGGCGCCTTCGTGCTCGCCTTCGCGGAGACATGGGTCGCCTATTACGTGCCGGGCGGTGCCGGCTGGTCAGAGGGCGTGGCCTTCGCCCTTCTCTTTCTCATCCTCATCCTCAGACCACGCGGCCTGCTCGGCCAAGCGGTTGAAGAATAGGAGATGCCCATGTTCCGCGATTTCCGCATCATGGTGCCCCTGCTCTTCGCTGTGGCGCTGATCGCATCGCCCTTCGTCGGCTCGCCGCAAGTCAGTGACTGGCTGTTCCGCGTATCAACGCTGATCATGCTGGCGGTCAGCTGGAATCTCATGGCCAATGCCGGCCTGATCTCGCTCGGCCATTCCGCCTTCTGGGGGGTTGGCAGCTATGCGGCGATCCTCAGCGCGAACGCGTTCAATCTCCCCCTGGTGGCAAGCCTGGTGGTGGCGGTGCTGTTCGGTACATTGCTGGGCTTGTTTCTGGCGGTGACCACGGGTCGGCTGCGCGGCATCTTCTTTGCCATCGCCACGCTTGCCCTGTCGGAAGGCTTGCGCATCACCGCGTTCATGACACCGGATGTCACCGGGGGCGCCGTGGGTCTGTTCCTCAATCAGAGCCTCAGGCCCAGCAGCACCTTTCTCTATCTGATCGGTGCGATCGGAGCGGTCGCGACGGTGATACTTGCCTATCTCATCTCCATCTCGCGCTTCCATTTCGCCTGCCGCGCCATGCGCAACAATGAGGGCGCGGCGCAGATGCTCGGGGTCAATCCCTACCGCTACCGGCTGATGCTGCTCGCCATATCGGGCGCCATCGCATCCTGCGCGGGCGGGATCAATGCCTGGTATGGCGGCTATCTCGACCCGGAGGTCGGCTTCAGCCTGCATTTCACCATCCTCTCGCAAATCGCACCCATTCTCGGCGGCATCCATACGCTCGCCGGACCGGTGATCGGCTCATTCGCCATCGTCGCGATCTCGGAAGGATCCCGCATCCTGTTCGGCCAGCAGGAAGGCTTCAGCCAGCTCGTCTATGGATTGGTGCTGGTGATCGGCATCCTGTTCATGCCGCGCGGCATCTGGGGGGCGCTGCGTTCGGCAGGCACATGGTTTCGCGGAGCACCGCAGCAACCCAGGCGGCTCGCCGTTCCGGACCCACGGGCGGAGGTGAAGCCATGAGCCCGCTTCTTTCCATGCGCAATGTGAAGGCCGGCTATGCCGGAGCGCTGGCGCTCGAAAATATCTCGATCGATGTCAATGAAGGCGAGGTCGTCTGCCTGCTGGGGGCCAATGGCGCGGGCAAGACCACGGTCATGGCGGTGCTGACGGGGCTGATCCCAGCCATGGCGGGCCAGGTGACCTTCGATGGGCGGGACCTCCTGGCCATGCCAAGCTACGAGCGGGTCAAGGCGGGGCTTGCCCTCTCGCCCGAGGGGCGCAAGGTCTTTCCCAATCTCACCGTCCACGAGAACCTTATGCTCGGCTCCTATAATCAGCGCGCACGCGCGGGGCGAGTGGCCAAGCTGGATGAAGTGTTTGACCTGTTCCCGCGCCTGGTGGAGCGACGCGATCAGAAGGCGGGGCTCATGTCGGGCGGCGAGCAGCAGATGCTGGCGATCGGCCGGGCGATGATGGCCAATCCACGGCTGTTGCTGCTGGATGAGCCATCGCTTGGGCTGGCTCCGAAGATCGTGCAGCTCGTGTTCTCGGCCATCCGCCAGATCGCCCGCGGAAACACCACCATTCTGCTGGTCGAGCAGAATACCCGCGCCGCTCTCAGTGTGGCCAATCGGGGCTATGTGATCTCCGGCGGCAATATCGTGTTCGCAGCCAGCGCCAAGGAGCTCAAGAGCTCGGCATTGGTGCAGGAGGCTTTCATCGGCAGCGACCGGGAGATCTTGCATGCTTGAGCTCGCCAAAGTCACGAAGCGCTTCGGCGGGCTCGTTGCCATCTCGGCGCTCGACCAGAGCGTCCAGCGCAACGAGTTCCTCGGCATCATCGGGCCGAATGGCGCGGGCAAGACCACGCTGCTCAATCTGATCACCGGCTATATGCGCCCCTCCTCCGGCTCGATCCGGCTCGAGGGCCGCGACATCAACGGGTTGCCGCCCTATGCGGTGTGCCGGCTCGGCATCGGCCGCACCTTCCAGGTGGTGCGGCCATTCCCGGAAATGTCGGTGCTCGACAATGTAGCAACTGGCGCTCTCTTTGCCTCAGGCGAAGCGCGCAGCGTCGCCGAGGGGCGCAAGCTCGCGCAGCGGCCGTTGGAGCTCGCAGGGCTCTGGGAGCTGCGCGACATGCCCGCGTCAGCCCTCACCATCGGCAACAAGAAGAGGCTGGAACTCGCCCGGGCGCTCGCCACCGGGCCGAAGCTGCTGCTGCTTGACGAAGTCATGGCCGGGCTCGCGCGCGGCGAGGTCGACGAGCTGGTCAAGACCCTGCGGCTGGTCCATGCGGATGGCATCACCATCTGCATGATCGAGCATCTGGTGCATGTGATCCTGCAGCTCTCGCAACGGGTGATGGTCTTGAATTTCGGGGAGAAGATCGCCGATGGCCCGCCGGAGGAGGTCATCAAGAACCCGCTCGTGATCGAATCCTATCTGGGCCGGCCACTCGAAGATGAGCAGGAGGACGAGCATGCAGCCTGATCGCGCCGCGCTCCAATCCACCCTGCCGCCGCTCGCATGCAGCAGCGAGGGCGAAGGCCCTTCCCTGCTGCTGCTGCATGGAGGTGCAGGCTCGCGCACGCATTGGTGCCGGAATATTCCGGCACTGGCCCGGCACTTCACCGTCCATGCCTTCGATCTGCCGGGCTATGGCGCATCGCCGAACGTGCCGAAGACACTCACGCCGGATGATTATCTCGACTGGGTGGCGGATGCTGCGGCAGACCTAGATGACCGGATCGATATCGCCGGCTTCAGTTTCGGTGGCGTGGTGGCGGCCGGCATCGCGGCAAGGCTTGGCCGCAAGGTCCGCAGGCTGTCGCTGATCGGGCCAGGCGGCTTCGGCAATCCAGTTGGCCGATCAATCCCGCTCAGGCGCATGCCCGGGCCTGATGCTGGCGAAGCTGAGCGCCGGCTAGTCATTGCCTACAATCTCGGGCAATGGATGCTGAGCCGGGCGCCTGAGCCTTCCGACCCTGTTATCGATCTGCAATGGGACAATATCCGGCGCACCCGTTTCGACAGCCGCACGGTCTCGCTGCGGGAGAGCATCACCGCTGATCTTTCCCGCGCCACGTGTCCCGTACAGCTGATCTGGGGCGAGAAGGACCCGCTCGCCTATCCCTCGATCGCCGCCCGAACCGCGCTTTGCCAGGCGGTGCGCCCTGACATCCGCGTCAGCATCGTGCCGCAAGCGGGCCACTGGGCCCAGTTCGAGGCGGCCGATCCTGTCAATTCACTGCTGATTGCGTTTCACGCCGAGGAGACCCTTGCATGAGCTACGAAACCATCCTGACAGACCGAGATGGGTCATCCTTCGTCATTACTCTCAATCGCCCGCAGCGACGCAATGCCGTCAGTCTCCAGGCCATGGACGAGATCATGGCGGCCTGCAAGGAGGCAGACTCAGATGACGCTATTCGGGCGGTGATCATCACCGGAGGCATGGACTATTTCTCGGCGGGCGCTGATCTCAACGAGGCGCGGGCGATCAAAGGGCCGAAGCAGGGCATTGCCTATTTCAATTCCTGGCACCGGCTGAACGAGAGTCTGGAAATGCTGGGCAAGCCGGTGATCGCCGCGATCGAGGGCTTCTGCATGACCGGCGGCTTGGAGCTCGCGCTTGCCTGCGACCTCAGGGTTGCAGCGGAAGGGGCAAGCTTTGCCATCACCAGCTCCAAAATTGGCACTGTGGCCGGCGCCGGTGGCACGCAGCGGCTGCCGCGCATCGTGGGGCAGGCCAAGGCGCTCGAGCTTCTGTTTGCGGCCGATCCGATCGATGCCAGGGAAGCCCATCGGATTGGTTTGATCAATCGCCTCACGCCGAAAGGCGGCGCGCTCGCCGAAGCCAAGGCCATGATCAAGGTCTATGAGCAGCGGGCACCGTTGAGCCTCGCCTTCGTCAAGCGCGTGGTCAATCGCGGCATGCAGATGGACCTTGCCTCGGCCATCGAATTCGAAACCTTCCTGGTCACCACCATCTACGGCACAGAGGATCGGCTGGAAGGGATCGGGGCCTTCCTCGAGAAGCGGCCGGCGCAGTTCAAAGGTCGCTGAGCCCATGCCTGCTCGCGCCAGCCTTCCCTTATCCGAGATCAAGATCCTCGATTTCAGCCGGCTTCTGCCGGGGCCCTGGTGCACGCAGCTCTTGGGGGATCTGGGCGCCGAGGTGATCAAGGTCGAAAATCCGGAGGGTGGCGATCCGAGCCGCCATAACCCACCGCTCTACCGGGAGATGTCGGCCTATTTCGCCAGCGTGAATGGCAATAAGAGCTCGCTGACGCTCAATCTGCAGGCACCAGGCGCACGCGAGGTTCTGGAGCGGCTGGTTCATTGGGCTGACGTGGTGGTGGAAAGCTTCAGCGTGGGAGCGGCCGCGCGGCTGGGGGTTGATTACGAGAGTCTTCGCGCGCTGAAGCCATCGCTCATCTATTGCTCCTTGTCAGGCTTCGGCCAGAGCGGGCCGCTCGCCCAGGTGCCGGGCCATGATCTGGTGATCCAGGCCGCCTGCGGCAATCTCAATGCGGCGCCCGAGACCATGCCTTCCTTTCAGGCCGGTGATTTCGCGGCCGCCAGCATGGCCGCGATCGGCATTCTCTCGGCCATTCGCCGGCGCGACCGGAGTGGTGAAGGCGCCTATCTCGACATCGCCATGTATGACAGCCTCATGGCCATGGGCAATATTGCCTTAGGACCGGCCTTGTCGCGGGCCGGCGGTGGCACAGGACTGCCCGTGGTGCAGGTGTGGGGCAGCAATCCGCGCTATAATCTCTATCGCAGCCGCGATGGAAAGCCGGTGGCGGTGTGCCTGCTCGAAGCCCGGCTTTGGCGCAAGTTCTGCGAGGTCATCGGCCGCGCCGATCTCATCTTCCATGATGAAACCGCCGCGGACCGCCATTCCGACCATGGGACGCGGGGTGCGCTCTATCGCGAGGGCATCAGCGCGTTCTGCGCGGCCCATGACCGGGACGAGCTCGTGGCGCTCATGGCAGAGCATGATCTTCCGGTGATGGCCGTTCATTCCGGCGATGAAGCGCTCGCGCACCGCCATACCCAGGCGCGAGGCCTGGTGCGGCGCATCGAGCATCCGCAGGAAGTTGAGATACCGGAGCTTGTGAACCCGCTGCACCCGACCGGCTTGGTGCGCGAGAGACGCAAGCCTGCTCCGATGCTTGGGGCCGATACGGATGACGTTTTGGAAATGCTGGGCTATGGGCCCGAGGACCGACGCGCCCTGCGCGCCGCCCAAGTGGTGTAGCCGCATGGCTGTGGAGGCGTGATGGATTTCAATCTGAACGAGGACCAGCGGATCTTCTGCAATGCGGTTCAGGCGCTGGCCGAGCGGCATCTGAGTGCTGGTGCCTTGCAGCGCGCCCATAGTGGCGATTATCCCTGGGACGTGGCCCGCCTCTTTTCTGAAAACGGGCTGATCGGCATCACGGTCGATGAGGCTGACGGAGGCGTGGGCGGCAAGCTCATGGACGCGGTGCTGGCGATCGAGCAGGTGGCGAGCGTCTGTCCGCGCAGCGCCGATGTGGTTCAGGCCGGCAATTTCGGCGCGATCCGGGTGCTGGCCCAATTCGGCTCGCCCGCGCAGAAGGAAAAATATCTGACACCCCTGCTCAAGGGCGCCGGGGTTATTTCAGTCGCGATGACCGAACCTGGCGCGGGCTCCGCCGTCACCGAGCTGACCACAACCGCCACGCCGGATGGCGAGGGCTTCCGTGTCAATGGCAGCAAGGTGTTCACCACACACGGGGTGCATGCGACCGTGTTCCTGGTCTATCTGCGCTTCGGACCGGGTGTTGGCGGGATCGGTTCGGTGCTCATTCCGCGAACCGCCGAAGGCTTCAACTTCGGCCAGCGCTCGCGCTTTCTGTCGGGTGAGGATTGGAACGCGCTCTATTTCGACAATGTGTTCGTGCCCAAGGAAGACGTCGTCCTCGGGCCGGGCGGCTTCAAGAAGCAGATCTCCGCATTCAATGTGGAGCGGCTCGGCAACAGCGCCCGTTCGCTTGCCCTTGGCCGGCATGCCTTCACCCTGGCCAGAGCGCACGCGCTCACCCGCGAGCAGTTCGGCCGGCCGCTCTGCGACTTCCAAGGCCTGCAATGGAAATTCGCCAATATGAAAATCGCACTGGATAGTGCGCAATTGCTGCTCTACCGCGCGGCGACGAATGCCGATCGCGGCTTTCCCTCGCCGGAAGAGACGGCCATTGCCAAGGCCGCCTGCAACCGGGCCGGCTTCGATGCCGCGAACGAGTCCATGCAGATCATGGGGGGCATGGGCTATAGCGAGGAAACGCTGGTCGAATACTGCTTCCGGCGCACCCGCGGCTGGATGATCGCCGGGGGCACCACGGAAATCCTGCTCAACCGCATCGCCGAGCATGTGTTCGACCGCACCTTCTCGCAGCGGCCCCCGCGCGTGGAGGCGAGACCCGCATGATCGTCGAGATGAACATCGCCCGCGCCCTGTTCGCCCCGCGCAGTGTGGCGCTGATCGGCGCGTCCGCCGACGAGAACAAGCATACGTCCCTCCCGCAGCGCTATCTCAAGCAGCATGGCTATACGGGCGAGGTCTATCCGATCAATCCGCGCCGGTCGGAGATCATGGGGGTTCCCGCCTTCCCCGCCGTGACCGAGGTCGGCCAGCCGATCGATCATGCCTTCATCATGGTCGCGGCCGAGCAGGTGCCCGAGATCATCGATGATTGCTGCCGGGCGGGAGTGCGTTGCGCGACGCTTCTGAGCGCGGGCTTCAGCGAGGTCGGCGCTCACGGTCGCAAGCTGCAGGAGCGCATCGTGGATATGGCTCGCGATGGCAATCTGCGATTGGTGGGGCCAAACAGCCTCGGCATGGTCAACCTGCCGGCGGGCATCGTGCTCACGGCCAATGAAGTTCTGTCTCTGCCCAAGTTGCCGGTCGGACGCAATGGCTTGATTTCTCAAAGCGGCAGCCTGCTTGGCGCGCTGATCTCCCGTGGCATGGGTCGCGGCATCGGCTTCTCCAAGATGGTGTCGGTGGGCAATGAAGCCGACCTCAGCGCGGGTGAGATCGGTGCCATGCTGGTCGATGATCCGGAGACCGACGCGATCCTCCTGTTCCTAGAAACCATCCGCAAACCGGAGGCGCTGAGGGCGATGGCCGCGCGGGCACATGAGGTCGGCAAGCCGGTGATCGCGTTCCGGCTCGGGCGCAGCCCCTTGGGCGAGCAGCTCGCCATGTCCCATACGGGCGCGCTCAGTGCCAATGGAGCGGCGGTCGATGCCTTCCTTGCCGATATCGGCGTCGTCTGCGTCAGCCAGCTCGAAACTCTCATAGAGATCGCACCGCTGATGGTCGGACGCAAGCCGTCGCGGGGCAAGCGTATCGCGGTCATGAGCACCACGGGCGGCGGTGGTGGTCTCATCGTCGACAGCCTGTCGGCGCGCGGGGTCGAGGTGGTCGCCCCAAGCGAGAAGCTGGTCGAAGGGCTGAAAGCGAAAGGTGTCACGATCGGAAAGTCGCCGCTCATCGATCTCACCCTGGCCGGCACGCGTGCCGATACCTATGGCACGGTGCTCGATGCGCTGCTCACCTCCGATCATTGTGACGGGGTGGTTGCCGTGGTTGGCTCTTCCTCCGAGTTCCGGCCAGATCGGGCGGTGCAACCGATCCTCGAATCCGGTTGGCGTGATAACAAGCCTCTCGCCGTGTTTCTCACCCCCCAGGCGGATCGCTCCCACGCTTTGCTCAATTCCCGCGGCATTGCGACGTTCCGCACGCCCGAAAGCTGCGCTGATGCAATTCACGCGCTGGTGGAATGGCGCTCACCGCGCGCGCTGCCCTCGCGGGGTGCCTTAGTCGCCGCAGCCGAGATGCTGTTGGCTGGGCATGAGCCCGGCACCGTTGCGCCAAGCCTCGCGGCAAAGGTGTTCGATGCGCTTGGCGTGCCACAGCCACGGGAGGTCCTGCTGCCGGTCGATGGTCATCTCAGGCCAGAGCAGCTCCCCTCAGACCTCACCTACCCGGTCGTTGCGAAAATCGTCTCAAGCGATATCGCGCATAAGACGGATGCGGGCGGCGTTATGCTCGGCATTGCGGATCCGGACGAGCTCTGCCAGGCGATCGCGACAATGGTCGCAACAGTGCGGCAACGAATGCCTAAGGCACGTCTTCAGGCCATCCAGGTGCAGGCACAGGAGCACGGCCTTGCGGAAGCCTTGGTCGGCTATCTCAACGATCCCCTGGTGGGCCCCGTGGTTACGCTGAGCACCGGCGGCGTGCTTACCGAAATCTATCGCGATTTCGCCATACGGCCGGCTCCGGTGGATGAGGCAGAGGCGCTGGAAATGATCGGGGAGATCAAAGGGCTGGCGCCGGTACGAGGCTATCGCGGATTGCCGCGCGGTGATCTTGCAGCCCTCGCCCGGGCCATCGTCGCCATTTCCCAGCTTGCCCAGGTGAAGGCACCTTCCGTTTTGGAAGCGGAGATCAATCCGATCCTCATTCGGAAAGAGGGCGAGGGCATCGTCGCGCTTGATGCCTTTCTCACGGTCGGGAGCCATACAGAATGAGGGGACCGACGGCCGCCTTCGCGCGATTTGCGTCCCGGCTCGCTTACGAGGATATGAGCGCGGATGAGCGCCATGCCACCGGCAGGCATCTCATCGATACGCTGGGGGCCATGATTGCGGGGGCGAATGGAGCGGTGGCGCGCATCGCTCGCGAGCTGATGCAGGATCTAGGGCGCGGAGGCGAGGTTCCCGTGCCGGCTATGGCCGGGCGTTTCGACCCGCTCACCGCCGCCTGGCTCGGGGGTGCAAGCGCCCATGGGCTTGAGATCGATGACGGCTATCGGGCCGGCTCGGTCCATCCGGGCGCGGTGGTGGTGCCAGCGGTGCTGGCAGCCGCCTATGGCCGGGCCGTTGATGGCAAGCGCCTGTCAGCCGCCATTGCGGTTGGCTATGAAGTCTCAACGCGACTTGCGGAGGCCATGCATCCGGCCTCGCGGCATCGCGGTTTCCACAACACGCCGATCGTCGGAGTGATGGCCGCAGCGGCGGCCGTCGGCAGGCTGCGCGGGCTTGATCCAGACAAAATCCAGCAAGCATTCGGCATCGCGGCAAGCTCGGCGGCCGGTCTGTTCGCCTTTCTGCACGGAGGTGGTGAGATCAAGCGATTGCATGCGGGCTTTGCCGCGCGGGAGGGCCTGACCGCGGCCCTCCTTGCCGAACGGGGCATGACCGGCCCGCGCGGGGCCTTCGAGGTCGAGGAAGGCTTCTTTCACGCCTATAGCGGCATCCCGGTGCCTGATACATTGACGGATGATCTTTGGCCGCGGGCGGCGAGGCCGCTCAACATCACCCGCTGCTATGTGAAGCCCTATGCATGCTGCCGGCATATCCACCCGGCGATCGATGCGGTGCTCGATGTGATGCGCAGCGAAGGTGTCCATGGCGATGCCATCGCGCGTGTCGCTTGCGGCACCTATGGGATTGCGGAGAAACATGCCCATGGCAGCTGGCAAGACATGGCATCCGCGCAGCTCAGCTATCAGTACTGCGTGGCGGCCTCCATGCGCCATGGCGATCTGTCGATCCACCGCTTCGATGACGAGAACCTGAAGGATCCCCTCACCAATGATTATTGCCGGCGCATCGAGGTCAGCGTCGATGAGGACTGCCAAAAGAGCTACCCTGCCCTGCGTTCAGCCAAGGTGACCGTTTTCCTGCGTGATGGCCGCGAGGTCTTCCGTTATATCGACGAGCCCAGCGGCTCGGCGCGACACCCCATGTCGGATGACGCGCTCAAGGCGAAATATCTCGATCTCGCTCGCCCGGTGGTGGGCGGGGAGCGTGCGGAGCAGGTATTGACGCTGATCGATCATCTCGCGGAACTTGCGGCGATAGACCCGATGCTCGACACGCTCGCAGGCGAGAGGACATCTGCATGACTGCACCGGCCCCGCGTGCGGTCGTGCTGTTCGTGCTGGCTGCGACCACGGCCATGCAGGCCTTGGCCGCCAACAGCCTGTTCATCATTCCGACGATCGCACCCCGGATTGCAGCAGCGGTGGAGATACCCGGCGCGCTTGTCGGATATCAGGTTAGTCTCGTCTATCTCGGCGCCACTGTCATGTCGGTCATGGCCGGCTCGCTCTCTACCATGTGGGGACCGATCAGGGCGAGCCAGCTCAGCCTCGGGCTCGGGATGGCCGGGCTTCTTCTTTCGACCATTCCATGGCTGCCGAGCCTGGCGCTCGCGTCCTTCGTGATCGGCCTGGGCTATGGCCTCATCAATCCGCCATCAGGTGATCTTCTGAACCGGGTGTCGAGCCCAAGGCTGCGCAGCCTGCTCTTCTCCATCAAGCAAACCGCGGTGCCGCTGGGCGGCATTCTGGCGGGGCTCATCGGACCGCCGATTGCCTTGCGCTATGGCTGGCAATCGGCGCTGATCGTCGGCGCCAGCCTTTCCCTTACATGCATTGTGCTGCTCGAGGCCTATGCCAAGCGCTTTGCCAGCACGCGCGACCGCAGCTTGCGGCTCCGGGATAACCCGCTGCGGGATGTCACACTGGTCTGGAGCGCGCGCGTCTTGCGCTGGATCACGCTGTCGGGCTTCTGCTTTGCCGCGGTGCAGTTCACGCTCACGACCTATCTCGTCACCTTGTTGGTCGAGGATGTCGGGTTAGGACTGGTCGCGGCCGGTATAGGCTTTTCGGTCTTCCAGCTTTCGGCCGTCATCGGGCGGCTGAGCTGGGGCTTTCTCGCCGGCTTCACCAGTTCGGGGCTCAAGGTGCTGGCGATCGCCTATTGCGTATCGCTCGTTGCGATCATGCCGCTGATCTTCATGACCATGCAGTGGTCGCTCGGCGTGATTTATGCCTGCCTTGCGCTGCTGGGGGCGTCAGGGGCAGCCTGGAACGGCATTTTCGTGAGCGAGATCGTCTCGCTCGCGCGACCCGAGGATGCGGCGCGCGCGATTGGGGGTGCCTTCGTCTTCACCTTTGCCGGCGCGCTGATCGGCCCCTCGAGCTTCGCCCTCGTGCATGGCTGGGTCGGGCTTTACACCCATACGACCGCGCTCATCGCCCTGTTTGCCGTGCTCGGGTGCCTCTCATGCCTTTATGCGGCCGGCACGCGCCGGCTGCAGCATCCGATCCAAGAACCACAAAGCCTTGCCTGAGGAGGAGACCCATGGACCTGTCGCGGTGCTTGGCTGAAGAACTCATCGCCCTCACCTTCGACGACCTCTCGACTGAGGATGTGGGGCAGGTGAAGCGGCTGATGCTCGATTATTTCGGGGTCGCCTATGGCGGCATCGCCCTGCCCTGGGCAGTTGCCTTGCGCAATTGGGCGGATCGGTTCGCTGGAACTGGCCGAGCGGGCCTGCTCGGCTCGTCCAAGCGGGTTGCACCGCATATCGCAGCGCTCGTCAATGGCGCGACGGCCCATGGCTATGAGCTCGATGATACCCATGATGCCTCGACCAGCCATCCGGGTGCGGTGGTCATCTCGGCCGCCATGGCGGTCGCCGCGGAGCAGGCTGCCACGGGGCGCGAGGTGATCGCGGCGATCGTCGCAGGCTATGAAGCGATGGCGCGAATCGGGATCGCCGCCAATGCACCGGAGGGCATGGAGTTCGGCTATCATCCCACGGCCATTCTCGGCGGCTTCGGTGCGGCCGCAGCTGCCGCGAAGCTCATGCGCCTCGATACAGATGGGCTGCTCACCGCGTGGGGTCACATGCTCTCGCTCACCGGGGGCTCGATGCAGTTCTCGGATGAGCCCAATGGCACGATGGTGAAGCGCTGCCACGCCGGCTATGGCGCACAGAATGGGGTGCTTGCCGCCGAGCTGGCAGCGCATGGCATTAGCGCTCCGCAGCGGGCGATCGATGGCAAATATGGCTATATCGCGCTTTATGGAAAACACCCGCGCCCTGAGCGCCTGCGCGGCACGGGGGCCCCTCGCGAGATCCACCGCATCAGCCTCAAGCCCTATTCCTGCTGCCGCCTGTTCCATTCGCTCATCGATGGCTTGGGCGAGGTGACCGGGGGCTATAAGACCGATCTTCAAGAGATCCGCCGGATCCATGTGCGGGGCCCGCGGGTCGTGCCCGAGCAGCATATGCTCAGGCGCCCGACCTCGGTCATGGCCGCGCAATACAGCCTGCCTTTCGTCGTCGGGGCGACGCTTGCCTTCGGACCGCGACGCTATGATGCCTACAGGGAAGAGAATCTTGCCGCCCCAGCCATATTGGAGCTTGCGGACAAGGTCGAGGCCTCGGCCGATCCGGAGATCGAGGCGCATTTCCCCGAGCATTTCGGCACCGGCGTCGACATCACCCTTCGGGATGGCACGATCCGATCGGCGACCGTGCTCGACAGTATCGGCACGCCGGCCCGTCCCATGTCGGTCGAAGATATCCGGGCGAAAGCCCGCGGCTTGATCGCGCAAGCCGATCCCGGTTTCCATATCGGGGCTTTGGAAGATGCCCTATGGTCGCTTGGCGATGCTGCGGATCCTTCCGCGGTCACATCGCTGGTCATGAGGGAGCCAGGCCTGCCTGAGCAACAGAGAGGCGGATGAGTAACAGAAGCATCACCGAGCCCGGCGAAGATGATCCGGCTTGCTGCGTCATGCAGCAGAATGGCACGACGCTGATCTGGCTCAACGAGCCCAAGCGGCGCAATGCCCTGTCGCAGGCCCTTCGCGACATCCTCATTCCGGCGATGAGCGCGGCGATGGAGGATCCATCAACCCGCACCATCATTCTCGCGGGCAGCGGCGGGTGCTTTTGCGCTGGCGGCGACCTCGCCGGATTGCGCAACCAGACCCCAGCCGGGGCACATCGCCGGATGCGCGCAAGCCATAGCCTTATCCGGACGATCCAGACGGGCCCAAAGCCCATCATTGCGGCGGTGGAAGGCTGGGCCGCGGGCGCTGGCGCATCGCTTGCGGCCGCCTGCGATATTGTCATTGCCGCCGCGGATGCCCGCTTTGCATTGCCGTTCGGAAAGGTGGGGCTCGCGCCTGACTTGGGCGCCCTCCACACGCTGCCCGCCCGGATCGGGATCGGGCGGACACGCTTGCTCGCCATCACGGGGCGAAGCTTCTCTGCCGAAGAGGCGCTGCAATGGGGGCTCGTCGAAGAGATCGCACCAGCCGGCCAGGCGGTCATGCAGGCGATGGCCATGGCCGAAGAGATCAACAAGACTGCGCCGATCGCCCTCGCGGCGACAAAGCAGCTGCTCGCCCGCTATCCAAGCTCGCTCGATGAGCTTCTGGCCGCGGAAGAGAATACCCAGGCGGTCTTGTTCCTCACCGAGGATTTCGAAGAAGGCGCCAAAGCGTTCCTCGAGAAGCGGAAGCCCCAGTTCAGGGGCGAGTGACAGCCCGATGGGCAGTAAACAATTTGCAATGGATCCGGTGGCGAATGGACCATGAGCGCTTTCATCTTGCACGGCCGATGCCGGCCTGCTGATCTGAGCGCGGGCCACAAGAGAACCGGACATGCTTCATCACGATCTGCAAAGCCTGCGCATCTTCCTCATGGCCTGTGAGTTGCGGAGCATCAGCAAGGCCGCCGAGCGGCTGAATGTTGCGCTCTCGGCGGCAAGCCGGCGGCTCAGCCTCCTCGAGCAAGAGCTCGGCACGGCGCTCGTCATCCGCCGTCCGCACGGGATCGAGCCGACCGCGGCGGGCGTCACCATGATGAATTATGCGCGTGATGTGCTCCGGCTCGGCGATAGCCTCGAAATGAGGCTTGAGGAACATCGCTCCGGCATCCGGGGCTATGTCCGTGTTTCCGCATCAAGCTCGGTGCTGGTGCAACGGCTGGCGCGGGATCTTTCGCAATTCGTGCAGGATAATCCGCAGATCAAGGTCAATCTCGAAGAGCGCCCCAGCGAAGCGACCGTCTTTGCGGTTCTCAGCAAACAGGCCGATCTCGGGGTCATCGTGCGGGACAGTCCGGTCGACGGGCTCAGAATCATCGACTATTCCGGGGACCGGCTGGCGGTTGCCGTGCCTGCGGACCACCGGTTCAGCCAATATCCGGCGCTGCGATATTCTGACATTCTCGACGAGGACATGGTGGCCCTCGAAAGCGGCACGGCCACGCATCGGCTTTTGTCGATGCGGGCCAACGAGCTCGGCCGGCCAATGAAAGTGCGCGTGCAGGTGCGCAGTTTCGAAGTCATGTGCCTGATGATCAAGCAGGGCCTGGGTATTGGCATCCTCCCTGAGCTCGCAGCCCGTCCCCTCTCGGAAGCGCTCGACATCCGCCTCGTCACTCTCGCCGAGCCTTGGGCAAGGCGCGAATATGCGATCTGCGTGCGGGCGCTCGAAGCGCTCGAAGCACCAGGCAGCCGCCTCGTCGAATTCCTGACCTCCTCTGCGGCCAGGGATGCCGAAATGGAAGAAATCAGGTCTATGACGAAGCGCCGCGCACGGCGGCAGCCGGAGCAATCGCGCGCCGGCTGATTTCGACATTTGCGAAATCAGCATCTTCGAAATTGTCATTCCCGGGGTTTCTCCCACCGTCTATCGTCGGTCACAGCAGGCGCGCCCTGCCCTTGTCGTTTGCTCCCGCCGGTCATGGCCGCAGCAGCCTGCAGCCCTGCCGGCGCTTTAGGCTGTCCATTGCTGCCCATGGCTCTGCTGGAACACTTTCCGGATTGGATTTCGCTTTCGCCGAAAGAGCGTGCCGGCGCGGCCGAGGGCTGCCGCGAGCGATTGGCGCGGATCGGGCGCTCGCTCAATGCGGTTGCGACCATTGTCGAGGCGCCATGCGAGGCCGGCGGCGCGCTCGGCGGCCTTCCCTACGTGGCCAAGGACATGATCGCGACGGGCATCTCGGCACCGAGCTGGGGATGCCGCATTCCCCTCTCCTTCATCCCCAAGCCGGCCTTGGTCATTCAGCAGCTTTCCGCAGCCGGAGCCTGCCTGATCGGTGCGGCGGAGATGACGGAGCTTGCCTATGAGCCCTCGGGCGTCAATGTGGCACGCGGGCATGTCCGCAATCCCTGGAATTTCGACCATGTGCCCGGTGGCTCGTCCAGCGGCTCGGCAGCCCTGGTTGCAGCAGGCTGCGCCTTCGCGGCGCTAGGGTCGGACACGGGCGGCTCCGTCCGCATTCCCGCCCATTGCTGTGGGATCACGGCGCTCAAGCCCAGCTGGGGCGCGATCGCGGTCGAGGGTACCATGCCGCTCGCCCCAAGCCTCGACACCATTGGGTTGATGGCCCGCAGCGCAGCTGATCTGTCCTTGATCTGGTCCGCGCTATCGGGTCCGGTCGCACCGGTCATCATAGAAGGCATCGCAGCCGTGGTGCTGGAGGATGCGTTTGTCGCCAGTGATCCCGAAATCGCCCGGATCTGCCGTGCCGCTGTGAGCAAACTCGCAGAGCTTGGCATCGATCTGCAAGAGCGGACGGGCTTTCCCCAGGAGGCCGACGAGCGCGCGCTTCTGGTGCTGCAGGCCGAAGCCGCACGTAGCCATCGCGAGCATCTGGAAGACGAGCGGCTCGATCCCATGCTCAGCAAGCGGCTGCGCAAGGGGCTTACCATCGGGGATGACGCACTAGCCACCGCCCTTGCAGAGCGCGAACCGCTCCGGACGGCATTCCTCAGCGACCTGCTCGGGACGGCGCGCTTGGCAATCACACCCGTCATGCCGATCCCGACCCCACGCGTCGCCGAGGTCGACCCCGCCTCCCCCGCATTCAATCCGCGGACGCTTTATGCGCTCAGCCGCTTCACGCGCTTCGTCAATTATCTGGGGCTTCCGGCTCTCGCCCTGCCGGCGGGCTTCGACCAACGCGGGATGCCGGTTAATCTGCAGATCATCGGGCATCCCAGAAGCGAGGCTTTGCTGCTGGCGGTCGGCGCGGCGCTGCAGAATGAAACCGATTGGCACGGCCGTATGCCCACCGCCATTCGTGACGTCATGATCGAAGAAGGGATACGTGCGTGACACGTTCCAAAGCTTCCGCCCTCAGTAATCTGCGCATCCTTGATCTCACCCGCGTGCGAGCGGGGCCGACCTGCTGCCGGATCTTCGCAGATTTCGGTGCTGACGTGATCAAGATCGAGGCCCCTCCCGGTGTTGACCCGAACGAGGGCATGAGCGGGGCGCGCAACGGCTCCGACATGCTCAACCTGCATCGCAACAAGCGCTCGCTCACACTCAATCTGAAGACGCCGGAGGGGCTTGCGATCTTCAAGCAGCTGGTCGCCACCGCCGATGTGGTGGTGGAGAATTACCGGCCCGACGTGAAGCACCGGCTGGGCATTGCCTATGATGATCTCAAGGCGATCAACCCCCGGATCATTCTTGCATCCATTTCAGGTTTTGGTGAAACGGGCCCGTATCGGACCCGAGCCGGGTTCGACCAAATCGCGCAAGGGATGGGTGGCCTGATGTGGGTCACGGGGCTGCCCGGACAAGGACCGGTGCGGGCAGGCATCGCCGTTGCCGACAGCTCGGCCGGGCTTTTTGCCGCGATCGGCATTCTGGTTGCCCTTCAGGAGCGGGCACGCTCGGGCGAAGGGCAATGGGTGCGCTCCTCGCTCCTGCAGGCGCAGATCGCCATGATGGATTTCCAGGCGGCGCGCTATCTGGTGGATGGCATTGTGCCCCAACAGGCGGGGAATGATCATCCCTATTCGACGCCGATGGGTGTGGTGCGCACGGCGGACGGCTTCATCAATATCGCGGTCGGCGGGCAAGGCCAATGGAAGGCCTTCTGTACGGCGATTGGGCATGCCGAGATGCAGGATCATCCGGATTACGCCACCCAGGAGCTCAGGCTCAAGAACCGGCCAGCGCTCAATGCGCGGCTCGCCGAGATCTTCGCCACCCGCAGCTCGGCGGAATGGCTTGATGCGCTCGAGCAGGCGGGGGTGCCGGCCGGCCCGATCTACAAAATGGACGAGGTGTTCGCCGATCCGCAGGTTGAACATCTCGGCATGGCCGTGCCCGTCTCCGACGAAGAGGGCGGACGTGTCAGGCTCGTCGGACAGCCGGTTGAGCTTTCGCGAACCCCGGCGGCCATTGATCACCTGCTGCCCGAACCGGGCGCCGATAACGAGGACATCCTGAGAGAGATCGGGCTCGATGACGCAAAGATCGCGATGCTGCGCCGGGAACGGGTGATCTAGCCCGGCAATGCCGGTCGAGACAAGAAGAGGTGAGCTGCACCGACATGCTGCTGATAAGGAGGAGGGTAACATGCTGATAAGAAGGACAGTTCTGAAGCTATCGCTCGCGGCGCTCGCGCTTTGGGCCGCGCCCCTGCCCGCTGGGGCGGTCGGTCCCGAGCCCAAGCCGCTTTCGCCCCCGGTTGAGCTCACGGTGGGCTATCAGAAGGTCGGGCATCTCGCACCGATGATCCTGATCAAGGACGAGTTGAAAAAGCTCGGGGTCAATGTGAAGCTGGTCGAATTCGTCCGCTATGCCGATGCGCGGACGGCGCTGCTGGCAGGCTCGCTCGACCTCGCATCGGTCGGCCCGGCCGACCTTGCGATTTCCCTCGCCCAGGGCTCGACCAATGTGGTCGGCCTGATGGGGGTTGGCTCATCGCCGAAATATGTGATCGGCCGCAACGGTGTGAAGCTCGACAGCTGGGATGATCTCAAAGGTAAGAAGGTTGCCATCGCACCCGGTTCGGCGGTCTGGTTCCAATTCGCGGCAACCCTTGTCGAGAAGGGAATCCCGTATAACAGCTTCCAGGCGGTGAATATCCAGGGGGGTGGCGCCAACTTCGACCAGGCGCTCAAGAAGGGCGAGGTTGATGCGCTGGTCACCTGGGAGCCGTTCGAGTCCATCCCGGTGATGGAGGGCTATGGCTTCTTCGCCAAAAATCTCGAATATGGTTCATCCAAAGCAGTTGGTGCCGAGCTTGGCATGCTGATGGCCACCAAGCAGGCGGTCGAGACCAAGCGCGATGCGATAGAGCGTTTCGTCTGGACCTATCTGAAGGTGCAGGAGCGCCTTTCGAAGTCGCCGGAGGAATTCGCGCAAGCCTATGCGAAGCTGTCGGGCATGTCGCCGGAGGTTGCCGCTCAGGCCTCGAAGGTCATCAAGCTGGGCGAGGTGATCTCACCTGACCAGATCAAGCGGCAGGCCAAGGCTTTCGCTGATCTCGGGGTCATCCAGAAGGATGTGTCGGGCGAGATCGATGCCTATTGGGATGGGTCCTTCGTGACCAAGGCGCTGGGGAAATAGCGTCCCAACGCCGCTTCGGTGTGCCGGTTCATGCAATCTAGGGATAGTGAAACCGTGGCGAGTTCGACTGAACGCATGGATGCGGAACCGGCCAATGCGCGCGCTTCCGTGCCGGGGCTGGGCAGCATGCCGCTGATCGCGGGACGGGGCATATGGCAGGCCCTGCTCGCGATCCTGCTGCCGGTTGCGGTCCTCGTGACCTGGCAGCTCGCGGGCAAGGATGGCTCGCTGTTCGGCGGCGTGCTGCCGACACCGGACCGGGTCTGGCAGGCCTGGATCGTATGGGCGTTCGGTGAGAGCGGGCTGGGGCTCAACCCCTATAGCGGAACCTGGCTGTCCAATCTCACATTCTCGGCCGAGCGGGTCGCCAAAGGCTTTCTCGGTGCCATTCTGGTAGGCGTGCCCGTCGGGATCGCCATCGGCTGGAACCGGATCGCGGCGCGCATGTTCGACCCGACCATCCAGCTCCTGCGCCCCATTCCGATCACGGCCTGGCTGCCTTTTTCGATCGCGGTCTTCGGCATTCACGATGCGGGTGCCATTTTCCTGATCTCGCTCGGCGCGTTCTATCCGGTCGTCGTCAATACCGCGCAAGGTGCACGTGATGTGGAGCGCAACCTGATCCGTGCCGCGCTGATGATGGGCGCCGGCCGGCTTACGGTTCTGCGCCGGGTCGTGCTGCCGGCATCCCTGCCCTCGATCTTCACTGGACTGCGCATCGGCCTCGGCATCGCCTGGACGGCGGTGATCGTCGCAGAGATGGTCGCCGTGAAATCCGGGCTCGGCTATGTGCTTTGGGATGCCTATTACGTGGGCCGCATGGATGTGGTGATCGCCGACATGGCCTCGATCGGCCTCCTCGGGGCTGATCAGCGACCGGGTCATCGTGCTGATCGAACGCTGGGTTCTCACCTGGCGGCGCCTGCAATCCTTCCAGTCATAGGGGGCGAAGATGGGCACGATCACCTTCCAGAACGTCTCCAAGATCTATCGCGGCCAGAAGGAGGTGCGGGCGCTGGATGATGTCAGCCTCACCATCGGCGATGGTGAGTTCGTGGCATTGCTGGGGCCGTCGGGCTGCGGAAAATCCACGCTGCTCAACCTGTTGGCAGGCTTTGAAAGCGTCACGGATGGAAGCCTCCTGTTCGATGGCCGGCAGGTTGCGCGCCCCGGTCCCGATCGCGGGGTGGTCTTTCAGGAAGCTGCGCTGTTTCCCTGGCTGAGCGTCTGGGAGAATGTCATTTTCGGTCCGCGGGTCCAAGGAGTGCCCCGGGCCGAATATGAGGGCCGGGCGCGCGAGCTCCTCAAGCTCGTCGGGCTCGAGGCCTTTGCTGATGCGCTGCCGGTTCAGCTGTCCGGCGGCATGCGCCAGCGCGTGGGCATCGCGCGCGTTCTCGTCATGAACCCACGGGCTTTGCTGATGGACGAGCCGTTCGGGGCCTTGGATGCACAGACGCGGCTCGCCATGCAGCAGCTCCTACTCGATGTCTGGCAAAGCCTGGGCACGACGGTCTTGTTCGTCACCCATGACATCGACGAAGCCATTCTGTTGTCTGACCGCATTTGCGTGATGTCGGCGCGACCGGGCCGGATCGTGCGGGCGATCCCGATCGAGCTTCCAAGGCCGCGCTCAATCGCCAGCCTGACCAGTCCGGACTTCATCGCCTACAAGGCCGATGTCATGGCCGATATGAAGGTCGAGAGCCATTGAGGGGGCAATGAGCAATCCGCGTATTCCCTACCAGCTTTCATCCGAGCGGGCGCCACTGCCACCGCTTCATGGCAAGCGCATTCTCGTCCATCTCGTGGTCAATGTTGAGCATTGGCAATTCGATCAGCCAATGCCGCGTACCATCATCACCCCGCCGCATGGGCGCGAAACAGTACCGGACGTGCCCAATTTCTCCTGGGCGGATTATGGCATGCGAGCGGGCCTGCCACGAATCATCGAGGCATTCGGCCGGCGCGATCTGCCAGCATCCACCAGCTTCAATGCTGGCGTGATCGATGCCTATCCCCAGGCGGCAATCGCCATGCGCGATGCGGGCTGGGAGTTCATCGGCCACGGCATGCATCAGAAGGCCATCAATCATGTGGAGGGCGGCGAGGAGGCGCTCATCCGCGCCTGCCTCAACAAGATCGCGGATTTCACCGGCCGGCCGACCCGAGGGTGGCTCTCACCGGGCCTGCGCGAGAGCGTCGACACGCCCGACATCCTGAAGCGGCTCGGTGTTGATTATCTCTGCGACTGGGTGGTCGATGACCGTCCGTCCTGGATGCGCACATCAAGCGGTCCGATGATCGCAATGCCCTATAATCTCGAGATCAATGACTCGATTGTTTACGCGATCGAGCGTCATGCGACGGGCGAGATGGCGCGCCGCCTCGAATTCACCCTCAGGCGGTTCGAGCGGGAATGCCGCGACAGCGCGATCGTGCTGGCGATCGGACTGCATCCGCATCTCATCTCGGTGCCGCATCGCATTCATGAGCTGGAGCACATGCTCGACCTCCTGACAGCTTCAAGTGATGTCGGCTTCTTTACCGGTAGCGCGCTCGCGGATTGGTATGCGGGTGCAGTGCCCCCTCCGGAGGTGTTGTGACATGGATCTCGATTTCGTCGGCCGCACCGTATTGATCACAGGCGCGTCGAAAGGAATAGGGCTCGCCTGTGCGGAGAGCTTTCTCCGGGAGGGTGCGGAGGTCATCATCACCGGCCGTGACGAGGGCCGGCTGATGCAGGCGGTCGCAAGCCTCAAGGCCGCCGGGCTCGCGGAGCCGGCAGTTTTCGTGGGGGATCTCGCGAAGGCCGAGGATCGCGAGCGCCTGTTCAAGACCCATCCCGATGTGGATGTGCTGGTCAATAACGCAGGCGCCATACCGGGGGGCAATCTCCTCGATATCACGCTCGAGCGATGGACCGAGGCCTGGCAGCTCAAGGTGTTCGGCTATGTGCACCTGACACAGCTCTATCTCGGCGCCATGCGTGAGAATTGCGACGGGGTGATCGTCAATATCATCGGCATGGCCGGGCGTGCGCCACGCTGGGATTATGTCTGCGGGGCCGCCGGCAATGCCGCGCTGATCGCGCTCACCAATGCGGTTGGCGCTGAGAGCGTTGACTGGAATGTGCGCGTCTTCGGCATCAACCCCTCGCCCACCCGCACCGACCGGATCGAGACCCTGCTTCGCAAGAAGGCAGAAGATCGCTACGGGGACCCGGAACGCTGGCAAGAGGATCTCAGCGCGCTGCCATTTGGTCGATTGGCCGAGCCGTCGGAGGTCGCCGATCTGGCGGTCATGCTTGCCTCGCCCCGCGCCTCCTATCTCAGCGGCACGGTGATCGATGTCGATGGCGGGCAGCTCCACAGGGACTGATTGGTCCCCGTCCTTGCGTGCCTGCCGTTTCTCACGCGCGGCAGATGCGAGCTTTTGCGGAGCGGTATCCAATTTGCGCGAGAATGGTCTAAGCTCTGGAAAAGGACAGGGATGATCAGACCATGGCCCTCGCATCGAAACAGACCTGCCGCATCGTCCGCCCGGACCAGGCCTATGACGGCAAGCAGGGGCTCAGCTATGTCCAGGGTATCTCCGCCGAGACGGTGGGCTCCTCGGGCATCTGCATGCATCTGCTGACCATGCCGCCCGGCGCCCGCGCCAAGGCGCATCTTCACGAACATCACGAGACGGCCATCTATGTGCTGAGCGGCGAAGTCCATACCTGGTTCGGCGAGACGCTCGAGGAACATGTGATCGTAAGAGCGGGCGACCTCTTCTACATTCCCGCGGGCGTGCCGCATCTGCCGGCCAATCTGAGCGACCAGCCGGCGAGTGCAGTGATCGCCCGGACCGATCCCAATGAACAGGAAAGCGTCGTTCTCCTGCCCCATCTCGATGGGCGCGTGCCGGCATGAGGCGTCAAGGTTTCCCGTGTGATGCATGGCCAAGGTCAGCGCCGGTATTCTGATGTATCAAGGCTTGCGCGAGGACTTAGCGGTGCTCCTCGTGCATCCCGGCGGCCCGTTCTGGCGCAAGCGTGATCTCGGCACCTGGTCCATTCCCAAGGGGGAGATCGACCCGGGAGAGGATCCCGAAGCAGCGGCACGACGTGAATTCGCGGAAGAGCTCGGCTTCGCGCCAACGGCGATTCTGCGGCCGCTCGGATCACTCCGGCAGCGGGGCGGAAAGCAGGTTGAAGCTTTCGCCTGCGAGGAGCATTTCGATGTGAGGGGCTTTCACTGCAAAAGCATGGTCGAGATCGAATGGCCGCCACGTACCGGCCGGATGCAGAGCTTCCCGGAGATCGATGCTGCCGAGTGGTTTCCTTTAGGCGTGGCACAGGAGAAAATTCTTCCAAGCCAAAGGCCCTTTCTCGACCGGTTGACCGCGCTCGTCGGGAGCGAAGGCTCGGTTTGACCGCCTTCGAATCGCGAAAACCCGCCTCAAGTCCTTGCTGGTCGCATGTTCTTCACGCGAACCGGTATCACTTCGCTCGAAAAATGCTTATCGGGCCGAGAGCTGTGCCATCTTCTGCACGAGCTTCTGGACATCCGCCACTTCGTCGTGATGGGCGAGCGCATACAGTGCTCGCGCGTCGTGATTGCCGGCGAGAATGGTCTCGATCGTTGCCCCTGTTATTCTGCGGCCAAACTCGCCATCGGGCTTGTTGAGCGGGTCACCCAGTCCACACATGCGCGCGATCATCACATCGCCGGTCGAGGGGGTGTAGCGCGCCGAATTCCAGTACCACACCATCTCCTGGCGGGGATCGCCCCAATCCGGCACCTCTTCGGTGGTGACCGCATTATAGCCGCTGAAATCCCAAAACTCAGCCCGAGGCACGCGATCAGCAACGCGCGCAAGCGCCCTGAGCCAGGTCTCATAAACGGGATAGAGGCCCTTGGCGATGGTCGCTTCGAGCTGGCGGGCATGGATGGGCGACACGAAGACATAGACCCGCGTGTCGCTTTCGCTGAGGCGGCGCAGGAGATCCTCGAGCAGTCGCACGCGGCTTGGATCATAGTCGAAATCGGCATAATGCCAGTCGCGCACCAGAAACTCCTTCGTGAGCACGTCGGTGAAGGCCTTGCGATAATCGTAGTCACCGCTGACATTGGCGCGCTGGAAGCCGTCATCGCGCGCCAGCTCGGTCATGCCACGGAGGTTCTTGTAGACGGTCACCGCCGCATCGAAGATGGCTTCGGGCGAGGCCAAGGCGCGGATATAGACGGCGGGCATCCAGTCACCGTCGAAGCCCGAGCGCTCGAAGTCCCGATTGACGGTGCGATCCGCCTCGAACATGGAAAAATCGAGTGCGATGATCATCTTCTTCGGCCGGCCATGGCTCATGATGAAGCGGCCGACGGCATAGATCTCCGCCATGGTTGCAGCCGGGATGGCGGCATTGTAGGCATCGAAGCCGGCAAAGGCCGGCCCGTCGGGATTGATGCCCATCAGCGCGGGCGTGCCGCCAAGGATCACCACGTCATGATCCTCGCGCCAGAGGGCAAGCGATTTCTCGACGCGGCCGCCTCCCACCAGTCTTTGCGTCTTCTCGGCATTGATGCGCGGGATGGAGATGATGTCGGTGATGCCATAGGGATCGACCAGCGCGACAGCGGCCACGGCGAGCGCGTAAGCCGAGGCGATGCCGGCCGTGAGCCAGCCTGCGCGCCGACCGATGCGGGACCAGGTCCATTGCGGCGAGGCCGGCCGCACCCAGACCGGATGGGCCGAGCCGTCCGTGCCCTCCCCCTCCCAGGTTCCGACGAGATCACGCCTGACAAAGACCTCGTCATAATGCCGCTTGCTCACCGGATGATGAGCGGCGGCAAAGCCAAGAGCATCGAGCTCGCGATAAAGCTCTTCGGAGGATGCGCCATAACGGCTGAGGGAGGCTTGATCGAGCTCCATGATCATGGAGACGACGGGGAGCTCGGCTATGACATTACGGATCCCGCGCAGGACCTGCTGCTCGAAGCCCTCCACGTCGATCTTGATCATGGTCTTGCGGCCGCGGCAGAAGCTTGCAACCGCCTTCAGATCCTCCGCGATCTTGACACCGAATACCGAGACCGCATCCGCCTCTTCGCCGTCAGCGAGCACATGATCCTTGCCGCTATGGGCCGCATTGCCCGCCGAGAAGGCGATGCGCTGGGTCATATCCGAGACGGCCATAGGCAAAGGCAGAATGTTGCGGAAGCCATTGGCCCGGATGTTGCGGATGAGATAACCATATTGCTGGGGAGATGGCTCAAAGGCGATCACCACGCCATCCGGCCCGACCCGCTCAGCGGCCATCAGCGAGAACAGCCCGGCATTGGCGCCGATATCAATGAAACACATGCCGGGCTTGAGCTTCGCGATCTCGTCGGGCACCGTTTCGTAGGCTCCGAGAACGCAGAGCTGGTTGGTCCTGTCCTTCCGGTTGACATGCATGCGCACGCCATAGCGGGAGGTGACCACATGGCCATCGCAGAAGCGGGCAATCAGGCGATAGATCTTGCCGCGGCGTGCCCAGTTGGGAGCGTAGGCTGCGAAAAGGCTCAAGCCCCGGGCGGCGAGGGATGAGATGATCGGAAGACGCGACAGCATCCCGGCCATGGTCTCAACTCACGAGAGCATCTTTCCGAGCAAGTCCGCTGCTCGACGGGGGCGCGGAGATAATCCGTGGACGTCCTATACTAACATAAGATAGTCCGCTGTCCGATAGATCTTCCGCGCGATAGATGTTGCGGAGATCGATCAGCACCCTGCCCCGCATATGCCGGGCGAGCCGCTTGAGGTCGAGGCCGCGATAGGCGTTCCATTCAGTCAGGACGACAACGATGTCGGCCCCTGCCGCAGCTTCGTAAGGATCAGCCGCCCAGCTAACATTGTCGAGCAGGGGCTGCGCATGCGTCCATGCCTCAGGGTCATGAGCGGTGACCCGAGCGCCCGCCGCCACGAGCCGCGGGATGATGTCGAGGCTCGGCGCCTCGCGCACATCGTCAGTATTCGGCTTGAAGGCGACGCCCAAGACCGCGATCTTGGCATCACGCGGATCGGAGAGTTCCGCAAGAATGCGATCAGCCATGCGCTGCTTGCGCGCTTCATTGATGGCGATCACCGTCTCGATCAGCCGCTGGGGCGCCCGGTTGGTTTGGCCGATCGCCGCGAATGCCCGGGTGTCCTTTGGAAAGCAGGAGCCGCCAAAGCCGGGGCCGGCGTGCAGAAATTTCGGCCCGATGCGGCCGTCCAGCCCGATGGCCCGCGCCACTTCTTGGACATCACCGTCAACCTCCTCGCAGAGATCGGCGACCTCGTTGATGAAGGTCACCTTCAGGGCAAGAAAGGCGTTGGCGGCATATTTGATGAGCTCGGCATTCTCGAGACTGGTCACCACGATCGGCGAGTCCCTGAGATAAAGCGGGCGATAGGCGCGGCGCAGCAGCTTCTCGGCGCGGGCATCCTCAACCCCGATCACCACCCGGTCGGGCCGCATAAAGTCCTCGATGGCCGAGCCCTCCCGCAGGAATTCGGGGTTGGAGGCAATCGAAAAGTCGAGGCCGGGGTTCTCGCGGGCGATGATCGCCTTCACCTTGCGGCAGGTCCCGACCACCACGGTTGACTTGATCACCACCACCGCACCCGGCTTGAGCACGCGAGCAAGCTGACGGGCGGCCGCAAAGACATAAGTCAGATCCGCCTCGCCATCTCCCCGCCGGGACGGCGTTCCGACAGCGATGAAAACCGCATCGGCGTTGCGGGCGGCTTGGGCGAGATCCGTGGTGAAGCGCAGGCGGCCGGCGGCCATGTTCTCGGAGAGCAGCTGATCAAGGCCTGGCTCGTAAATTGGCAATTCACCTCTGGCCAGGCGCGCGATCTTGACCTCATCCACATCGACACAGGAGACGTCGAAGCCAAAATCCGCAAAGCATATGCCCGATACGAGGCCCACATAGCCCGACCCGACCATCACCAGTTTCATGCTCACTCTCCCTGTCAGGCACGCAATGCCGCTTCATCTCCTCTGGCGCTTGTTTTCGAGTTCTTTCGCCATGACGAAGACGGCATCGATGAATGTGGCACTGCGGATCCAAGCATCCTCCTGACCCTCGCCGTCCTCCAGCCAGCGCCCCTCACTATCGATGGTCGCGAGCAATGTGGCGGTGCGCTGCTTGACCTCCGCCTCCGGCATCGTGTCGGCAATGGAGGGCCAGAGAGGCTTGGGGGGATTCTCCCCCTTCTCAGCCTGGGCGAGGAGCGCAAGGGCTTCGGGGATCCCTTTGCGGATCTTCATGCCGTAATGGCTCAAAAGGTCGACCGGCTCATAGGTCAGCTTCTCGTCATTGCCGACATAGATCGGCCGGTTGGTCGCAAGCTCATAGAAGCGCGCCCAATCGCCGTCGGGAAGGCGCACCTTCTCGAGCCAGGCACCGGCTTTCTTTGCTGCGTCGAGAAAGCGTTTGTCACCGGTGCGGCCATAGAGCTCGATCAGGCAGGTGATCGCACCTGCGGTCTCGCGCGAGGCAACGCTCGGTGGTTCAAACTTGCGACCCCAAACGGGCTGCATGGTCTCGTTATAGGTCTGGGCCCAGCCCTGCTGCGGTTCAGGCAATTGCGCCTTCAGCAGAAACTCGCCGGCGCGCTTGGCGCGCTCAAGATATTTGGGCTCGGCGAAGTGCTGCTCGGCGACGAGAAACAGGTGCACCATGTCGCGCATCAGATTGTCATTGAGGATGTAATAGGGGCCGCCGGCCGGCTTGACCCATGTGCGCGACCAATCCGCGGGAAGGCTTGCGGCGGGCGCCGGCTTGATCTCGTCCATCTTTGGCGCTTTGTCGAACATGACCGGCCAGGCGCCCACGGGATATTGCGCTTCGGACAGCCGCTTGAGCGCATACAGGGCTGCATCGCGCACGGCTCCGTCCTTGCCCTCGAAGATGCGGTCAAGCCAGATGAGAAGGCGCAAAGCGCTCTGGGTGTTGTCATCATCGAGCAGGGTGCGGTTGCGCGCCCGGTTGTCCTCGATCCTGTCGCAAGTCTCGGCCGTTATACCCCGCGCGCGATAGCACCAGCGGTCCTGGGCTTCGGGGTCAAGCTCGATCGCATTATACCACCCGCCCGAAATGAGCTGCGTCTCGATCAAGGCTTCCGCAGCATAGCGCGCCGCCCCGAGCCAGGCAGGCTTATCGGTGATCTCATACAGGCGCAGAAATGCGGCCCCGACGGCCGGTGTTCCCGGCGGCTGCACCCAGGCCGTGGTGGGCCCAACCTTGCCCTCACCTTTCCGAACCCTCAGATCGGCCGAATATTCCCAGACATAGGCGCCTTTCAGCGAGAGGCCTGAATAAAATTCGGCGGCTTGCTCCAGGGTGTTTAGGATGCGGCTGTCTTCGCCCTTGTTCCCGGCCGTGGCGGGGTCGGCCATGAGGCAGGCGGCCAGCGCGAGCACGGGAAGGCTAAGGCCTCCATCACTGCTAAAGCATGCTCGCACGCCCAAGGTCATCAGTGAACCACGTGTATCGCAGGCCGAGCCTGATGACCGGCCATTGCGAAGGGTGCCTCGCGTTCGGTTTGATCTTCCTTGCGGTAGTTGGGCAACACGGTGCGAATGGCCCGGAACAGCCCCTCGCTATCACCTGCCTCGGCACAGGATTGCAGCTGCTCGAAGGCATGGCGCAGCACGGGGAGCGGCACTGGCGATGGCACCGCACCAAGCACACCGGGGACCGGTGGCGTCACCCGCCGCTCGGCGCTATCGAACAGTTCCTCGAACAGCTTCTCGCCGGGACGACATCCGATGATCTCGATCTTGATGTCGCGGTCGGGGGTGTAGCCGGCGAGCCGGATCATGCGCCGGGCGATGTCCACGATCTTGATGGGCTCACCCATGTCGAGGACAAAGATCTCGCCTTGCCCGAGATTTTTCTCAAGGCCGTAGGCCGAGGCCTGGAGCGTGAGCTGCACGGCTTCCCTGATTGTCAGGAAAAACCGCTCCATGTCAGGATGGGTGACGGTCAGCGGACCGCCGCGGGCAAGCTGGCTCTTGAACAAGGGGATCAATGAGCCGCTCGATCCCAAGACATTGCCGAAGCGAACCGTCATGAAGCGGGGAGCGCTCATATCGGCAATCCCCTCGATGTCGAGGGCCTGGCAATAGAGCTCGGCCAGCCGCTTGGTTGCACCCATCACGCTGGTCGAGTTCACGACCTTGTCGGTCGAGATCTGCACCATGGCCGCGGCGCCCCAGCGCTTGGCGGCATCCGCCACATTCACCGTGCCGCAGACATTGGTGAGCGCTCCCTCGCAAGGGTTAAGCTCGACCATGGGCACGTGCTTCAGCGCTGCGGCATGGAAGACCAGCTCGGGCCTGTGCCGTGCAAACATCTCGTTGACACGCCGGGGATCACGCACGTCACAAAGATGGGCCGAGCGCGATATAGCGGGGTAGTTGTCGCGCAGGTCCAGGTCGATCGTGTAGAGATTGAACTCGCAATTGTCGAGCAGAGCCATGTGGGCCGGCCCAAGGGCTGCAAGCTGCCGTGTGAGCTCGCTGCCGATCGAGCCACCGGCCCCGGTGACCAGAACGCGCCGTCCGGACACGAAGCGATGCAAGGCCGCGATGTCGAAGGCGGTTTGCGGACGCTCCAGGAGATCGGTGAGCTCGATCGGGCGCAGCTCGAACTCCTTCTTGAGCAGGGGATTGCGAAGCTCGGTGGCGGAACTCAGGCGCGAGGCCACCATGCCCCGACGGTCGGCCGCCGCAATCAGGCGCTCGGCCTCTTCCGCCTCAACGGATGAGAGGGGCATGGTGAAAATCAGATGGCGTGGACGCTTCCCACGCCCTTCGAGCTCGGCAAAGACCGCGTCGAAATCCTTCATGGTGCCGAGCACCGGCACGCCGCGCAGGGTGGAGCCAATCTCTGCTTCGGAGTGGCTCAGAAAACCGACGGGCCAGTATGAGGCCGTGCGGTCGCGTTGCAGCGCGCGAAGATAGATATCCGCTTCCTGGCCTACCCCGACCATGAGAACCGGCACCAGCGGCTCGCGCCGTGCGGCGGGGGCGAGAGGCTTGAAGAGCTTCAGGTCTTCGCGTCTGAAGCCAAGCCTGGTTGCGGCCAAGAGCGAGACCAGCATCACGATCTCGATGGCGATCGTCGAGCGCGGCACGAAGGCCAAACGGGAATAGAAGAACATGCCGGTGATCAGGATCAGCGAGGCGATGACGACTGCGCGGACCAGGCTCAAATAATCGAGGATCGAAGCATATTTCCAATTGCGATTGTAGAGGCCGATCACTGGAAAGGTGATGGCGCAAATGCCGGTGAAGACAAAGGACATCTCCGCTAGAGACCGAATGCGGTCGGGGGCTGCTGCAAGCTCCTGCGGCCCGATGCGCAGCGCCGTCGCCAAAATCAGGGCGAAGGCCGCGAGCCCGAGATCAAGCACGTAGAGATCCCGATTGCGCAGAGTTGCCCGGGTGATCGAGCGCAGCCTCGTCCTGGCGCTGCGATAGGCGAAACTCGCCCTGCCCTGTCCGATCCAGACGGCGGTCCGCCGACGGAGGCCGTCGAGATCGGCAATGGTCGAGACCAGCTTATCCAATCGGGAGGGAGTGGGAAGGTTCGCTTGCGGCGTCTGACGCGCGGCAAAATTATCGTCCACCATGCCAAACCACCGAGATCATTTTTGCTGAATTCGAGCGGAAGGCACACCAGCGCAGCCGGAAGACCCTAGTTTAATTCAGAATTAACCTAGATGTTCTCGGCAGCTGCAAAGATCTACTTTCAGCTCAGGAACAAGACTGAACAGTTTGCTAAAAATTCTATTGGCGGAAAGGGAGCAGAACCGAAGCCGGTGTCAGTAAAACCCCGGGATGGATGCGGTTCACACGCACTTGCCTGACATGGCGCCGGCCGCGCGCGCTGGGACTGACGGCCCGGTGAGCCAGCCCGACAGATCGCGGCCGACCAGGTGGCTCAAGGCTTCGACGTCTCTGTGGTAATGCTCGGCAAGCCGGTCCCGCAGCCGGCAGGTGAGCTCGGGATACCGCATCTCGGACGCCATCGCATTGCGCAAGGTCCGGACCAAAGGCGAGTTGCGCACGGGCGCTAATACGGGCTTCACGGGCGCGAGCCAGCGCCGAAGATGAGGCGGCAGCACCGGTTCGGTCTTGTCCTTCACCTTCTGGGTGAGCAGAGGCGGCGTGTCTGTTGCGCCGAGGCCCAGAAATCGACGCACAGCAGCAAGATGGCCGACCGGATCGGTGTTCACCGTCTCATAGAGGGTCACATGGATCTGACCGGCGGGATAGCTGTCGTAAAAGGCCTTCAGCTGCTCGAAATACAGTCCCGCCCGGAGCAAGCGCGTCTCATGAGGACCGCGTGGATCGAGATAGGCCTCGATATTGCCGGTGACCTCACCACGGCGAAACATCATGCAGTAGTCGGAATAGGCGCGGTCGATGGGGTTGCGGAGCTGAGCGATCAGCTTGACGTGCGGCAGCAGGCGCGCGATCCGCTGGGCGGCCGTCGCGCTCTCGAGGTACGAGTTCGACTTCTCGCCCAGCAAACGCGCCGCGCCCTCTTTCGGAAACTGCTCGAGATACCAGGCATCGCCGCGGCCGAACTCCCGACTGAAGTAATGCAGCTCCGGGTCGGGCATGGCCACGGCCGGATCGAGCTGCAGGGATTTCTGGAGCCAGGTGGTTGCGCTTTTGGTTGCGCCGATGATCAGGAAGTCGATGTCTTCAAGGCTTAAGCTCGCCTTGTTAGGCATGACTGACATCACGGCTTTCTCCCGGGAAAACGCATGCGCGATAGATGGCGGTCAGCTCAGCCACATGGCGCTCGACGCTGTAGCTCGCCAGGGCCCGGGCGCGCGCCGCATCGACGATCGCGTGACGCTGCCTCTCGTTGACCAATAGCGCGCGCACCGGCTCAACGAAGGCAGCGGGTTCATCGGGTGGCACCAGATATCCCGTCACGCCATGCTCGATCGCTTCGAGATTGCCACCGTCGCTCGTCGCGACCACCGGGGTGCCGAGGAACATCGCCTCGATGAGCGTCCGGCCAAAGGGCTCGCGCACGGCGGGGACGAGCAGCGCGTCCATCGCCTGCATCCAGGGCTCGACCGGCTGGCGAAACCCCATCAATCGGATCTGATCTTCAATCCCGAGCGCGCGGGCGCGCTCGGTGATCAGCCGGTCATAGTGAGGGGATTCCGTTCCCGGCACGCCGAAGACGAGGCCCATGACGGGAATGTCCGGGCATTTCTCGACGAAGGCGGCCACGGCCTCGACGAAGGCAATCGGCCGCTTACGCTCGATCAGCAGGCCGAAATAGCCGAGAAAGCGCGTCTCGGGCGCGACATTCAGGGCTTTCAGCAATTGGGCGCGGGCTGCCTCACGGTCACCCATTCTGGATGGAACATCGAAAGGACTGTGCACGACCGAGAGCTTTGAGCCTATGGCGATGATCGGATGTCTGGGCCGCGCGAAGCTCGAAACGGTGATCACGTGATCGGAGACGATCGGGGCGAAATAGTTGACGCCCAGCGCATCGGGATCACCGCGGTGGTGCCAGATGTGGCGCGCACCCGCCAGGCGGGCGGGGATCATCCACTGCGCATGGGTGCGGCCGTCATTGGTGTGCACGACATCAACCGCATTGTCGGTCAAGAACCGGGTCAGGCGTCCGGTATCGCACAGAACATGCATGATCGAGCGGGCGAGCTTGGCCACATCTCCGCGCTTGGCAAGAGGGCGGCCCGGTGCCAGGAGGTAGGGCAAGCGCCGCTCCCGGAGATAGTCGGCCACGGGACCCGCCTCTGCCTGCAGCGCAATCAGCGGCCGCACGAGCGAGGGGTTCAGCGCCTCGATCAGCTTGATCGCCGAGATGTGGCTACCTCCGATCTCGTCACCGATGAACGGAAAACAGACCGTGATGGGGGCGCGGCACATTTGGTTTCCAAAGCCTCGTTGTCCCTCATTGGCTTAATGAGCGGCTTTCATGGCTAGTCAGGAAAATCCGAGCTTCTGGGCTCAGCGCGTTTGTTGTGTGCTGGTTCAGAGCAGAGCAAGCCGGAGCTTGCCACCTCCAGAGAGCCGAACTTCAAGGGATGCGCGATAGTCTTATGCTCACAGGTTCGCTCGGGCGAACGGAGACCGCGGAGGCTGCCGCGGTTACACGGTCGCCGCGGATCGCGATGGTCCTGCCGGCGCTCGGGGCCGGAGGCAGCGAGGGCGTGGTCAGCTTCATCGCCAATCAGTGGGCGGAACGCGGCTGGCAAGTGGCCGTGATCACCATGGAGGCCCCGGGAACGCCTGCCTATTATCCACTCTCGCCAAAGGTCGAGCTTTACCAACTCGGCGCGCCGGTTGCTCGTTATGGAAAGCTGCAGGCCGCCTGGATGAGCGCCCGACGTATCCGCCTCTTGCGCCGCGTGTTCCTCCAACTTGAGGCGGATGTCGTCATAAGCTTTCTCACGCGCACCAATATTCTCTCGGTCCTCGCCGCAAGCGGTACGGGCATTCCGGTCATCGTCTCGGAGCGCAACAATCCCGAGATCCAGGATTTCGGCCCGATCTGGACGAGGCTGCGCCGGCATGTCTATCCCCGTGCCTTCGGGCTGATCACCATGACCAAAGGCGCCATGGACTATTTTCCGCCGGAGCAGCGGCAACGCAGCTGGGTCATTCCCAACCAGGTCAATCTGCCCGCGAACCTGAAGCTCCATCGCGGTGGCAAGGTGATCGCAGCGGTCGGCCGGCTCGTGCCTCAGAAGGGGTTCGACCTCCTGCTGGAGGCCTTCGCGCAGATCACGCTCCATCATCCGGACTGGTCCTTGGTGATCTGGGGCGAAGGTCCGGAGCGGGAGCACTTGTTGGCCCAGCGGCAGGCGCTCGGGCTTGCGGACCGCGTCCACTTTCCCGGCGTCAGCGAGCGGCCGGGCGCCTGGATCGAGACGGCGGATGTGTTCGTCTTGTCGTCGCGCTATGAGGGCTGGGGCATCGTGCTGATGGAAGCGATGGCCGCAGGCCTGCCGGTCGTTTCCTTTGACTGCCGCTTCGGGCCACGGGATATGATCACCCACGGTGAAGACGGTTTGCTCGTGCCCAATGGCAATGTGACGGCCCTTGCCGCCACGCTCTCCCATCTGCTGCGCGATGAGACGCTCCGCCGCAAGCTCGGCACCAGTGCCGCCATCTCGGCCAAGAGGTTTTCCAGCGAGACGGTCATGGCCTCTTGGGACGAGGTGATCGAGACGGCCCTGCGCTCCCGCCAGGCTCACTAAATCGGCAAGGGCTCATCGGCCTTCAGCGCAGAGCGGTAGAGGATCGTCAGGCCCGAAATCCAGATCAACGCCATCACCACATGGGCGATATTGCCGCCTATGGCACCAATAAATGGGATCGTTGCAAAGGCGGTCACATGGAACATGACTGTTGCGGCCGTCACCACCCTGAGCACTGCGGGCTGGCGTCCCATGGCCAGAAGCGCCGTGCGCACCGCGCTGCCGCTGAGGGTCATCGCCACGGCCACCATCTGCACGATCGCCAGGGGAGCTGCATCAACGAAGCTCGGGCCCGCGGTCCAGGCCAGAAGCGGCTTTACGGCGATGGCGGTTGCCAAGATCAGCCCCAGTCCGACAGCGGCCAGCATCACCTCGATCTGCATGACGGCGCGGCGGAACTCACCATAGGCGCGTTGCGCCCAAAGCCGGGCGACATCGGGGTAAAGGACCGCCTGGACCTGCACGCCGAATTGCAGGACGAGACGCGCCATACGCTTGGCAATGTGGTAAAGGCCCGCCGCCGTCGGCCCCGCCAGCATGCCTACCAACAAGGTGTCCAATTCATTGGCACTTGAGCGAATGGTGAGCTCCACATTGCTGCCGATGGTGAAGCTCAAGAGGCCCTTGAACCTGCGCGTCACTCCCGCAAGGGGGGCGCGAAGGAAATCCCCCGCTCCCTGCCGGCGCACTTCCCACAGGGCAAAACCCAGAAGGGTGATCGCACCGAGGATCTGGGTGATCATCCAGATGATAATGAAATAGAAGAGCCCCTGCCCTGTGAACAGCCCCATCGCGCACAGGATGAGGCGGACAAGCCCGCTCACCAGCGTGCCATAGGCCACCAGCTTAAACTGGCCGGCGAGCCTGATGATTGCCGTGGGGAACCCATTGATCTGAAACAGCAGGACGGTCGCGAAGATCAGAACCTGGTGCAGCTCGGGCTCACCGATGCCGACGAGCGGTCCCAGGATGAGCGCAAAGCCCACCGCGACGAGATAGGCGGCGATGGCCGCGCCTACATCGACGAGCAGGCCAAATTTGAGCAGGGCGCGATAATCATCGTGACGTTCGCGCCCCTTGAGCTCGGCGCCATATTTGATGAGCGGCTGCCAGGACTGGAAACCGATCAGTCTTTCGATCGCCCGGACATAGCTATAGGTCAGCGCGAGCATGCCATAGTCGGTCGGTCCCAACGCGCGCGCCGTCACGATGAAGGCCAGAAGCCCGATGACCGAGCCGGCGGCATTGCCGGTCAAAAGGTGACCGGTGTCGATGAGACGCCTCCGAAGGGCGGCTTCTTCCCGCCAGAAGCGGCGGGCCCGGCGGCCGAGCATTCGAACAGCGACCGAAGGGGTCACATCCTGCTCCTTACGTTGTGGAACGGCCAAGCATCTTCAGCGAGAACCCTCCGTCGCCAAAGACGCGAACGCCTCCGAGCCGGTCAGGAAAATCCCAGCGGGTTTGTTTCGCGTCAGTGCATGGAGGCACTCATCCAGCTCGTCGAGGCTCGCAACGCTGGCATGGGGTTCATAGCGGGCATCGGGTGCTGCACAGAGATGAACCCGCTCCGGCCGCGCGACCTGCACGGTCAGCCAGCCGCGCGCCTTAGGGGTAACGAAATCCTTGAGCGGATTGTCCGCGACATAGACCAAAGGCCGGCCGAAGGGACGCGCCCAGGCTTCGGTGATCTCGAAACATCGCGGATGAGGCTTACCAAAACCGGCACCGAGGCAAGCCGTGCACAGAACCTGACCGAAGCTTTGGTCGAGCTTGAGTACCCTCACCTTCGCCTCTTGGGTTGCGAGAAAGCCATCCGTGATCAGCGCATGCGGACCCGTGGCGCTCTCGAGATAGCGGCGAGCATCATCGGCCAGCGTAATTTGGGGCTCGTGCGTGCGGTAGACATGTATGAGCTTTGCAAGCAGGTCCGGCTCGGCCCCGAGGCCGAGATGGTCCAGCGCCTGGTTGAATACTTGCATCCGCTCGCCTGCCGCGAAAAGTTCCGTGCAGATCGCTTCAAAACCACGGATGCCCTTCTCCGCTCGGAGCCAGCGTCCGACCGCCGTAAAGCCGCTGCGCACGAAGTCGCGCTCAAGATAGAGCGTGTCATCGAGGTCGAAGACGAGGGTGAACGGTGCCGGCATCGCGCGATCCTCACCCCTCGAAAAAGGCCGCGTCGTAGCGCAGCATCAAGGCGCCGTCGCGCCAGTTGTCATGGGCAATGGATGGCAGGCCTGCCACCTCGCGCAAGAGCCAGCCGGCATAGTCAGCGCCCGCATATTGAGCAAGCGGATATCCACCGCCGAAGCGGGCATTGACCTCGAACACGCAGGGACCGGCGGTTTCATCGAGGATCAGCTGGAAACACATCACGCCACGCGCCTCAGGCAAAGCGACACAGACCTGCTCTGCCAGCATCCTGAAGAGCGGCTCGCGCTCGGTCCTGCCTTTCTCCACCTCCCCTGCCCGAACCCTGAGACGGCGATGGGCGATGGCGCTGCGCAAGGTGCCCTCCTGGTCCACGAACATGTTGACCGTGAATTCCGGGCCCTTGAGCAATTGCTGGAGGACCATGGGCTCTTCCGGCTCGTCCGGAAGCTCACTCTGGCTGCGGATGATGCGAATGCCGCGACTGGCACTGCCTGCCACAGGCTTCAGCAGCATCGGCCAAAGCTTTGGACCCGAGCAGTTGCGGGCCGCATTGAGAGAGACCGTGATCGGAACCGGCACTCCCGCCCTTCCCAGAACCTCGACGGTGCGAAGCTTATCGCGGACGATCTCGATCACGGATGGCGGGCTCACATGGACACGGGCGCCGAGCTCGGCGAAGCGCGGCACGGCTTCGGCCAGTGGGGCAAGTTCCGGGTCTATCGTCGGAACGACAAGCTTCACTCCGAAATCGCTGACGATCTCGAGCATGGTCTCGATGAAGGCGGGATGCGTACAGCCGGGCACAACGAAGGCGCGATCGGCGGCCTTGCATGCAGCACTCAGAGCCGGCTCACGATCGCAGGCGAGCACTTTGAGGTTGATGTCATTGGCCTTGGCGGACCTGCGGAAACACTCGATCAATGCCACGCGCCGGCCGGCCGATGACACCAAGAGGGTCAGGTCCATCATCAGCCCTCCGCATGCGCCAAGGGATCGCGCGCAAGTCCAGTTGCTTGCCTCGCCCCAGTCGCCTCGCTCATCACATCGGCAATGGTCCGGGCCGCAGCTTCCAAGGTGCCCTGGTCCTGACAGGGGTCGACCAGGAAGGCGAGGCTCGTCTCACCCAGTTGCTTGGCGACGGGTAAGGGCTTGCGCGGTCCGAGGCCAGCCTGCGCGAAAGCCCGTTCGCGGTAGATTTCCGAGCAGCTGCCCGCAAAGCAGGAAACGCCGCGCGCGGTGATCGCCTCCAGAATGCGGTCGCGGTCCCAGCCGGGCCGCAAATGCTCGGGCTCGATGAAGGTGTAGAACCTATACCAGGCATGGCCGATATGGTCGGGCGGCGCCGGCGTGCGCAGGCCCGGACTCTGCCGGCAGGCGCGCATCAGGATTGCCGCGTTCGCTGCCCTAATGGCGATCCAATCGGGCAAGCGCTCAAGCTGGCGCAGACCCAGTGCCGCCTGAATGCCGGTCATGCGGTAATTGGTGCCGAAGCTCTCATGCAGCCAGCGAAAGCCCCGCGGGTGAGCCCGGTTGAACACTGCATCATGGCTCTTGCCATGATCCTTCCGGCTCCACGCGCGCTGCCAGATCATGTCATCATCCATGGCGAGCAGACCGCCCTCTCCGCCCGTGGTGATGATCTTGTCCTGGCAGAAGGAGAACGCCGCCAGATCACCGAAGCTGCCGACCGGCCGGCCGCGATAGGTCGCGCCATGGGCCTGGGCGCAATCCTCGATAACGATGAGCCCGTGGTGGCGGGCAAGCGCCATGATCTCGTCCATCTCCGCGGGCCAGCCTGCCAGATGGACGATGATCACCGCCCGGGTGCGCTCGGTGATCGCCGCGGCAATGGTCTCAGCGGTCATTGCCTGACTGTCCGGATCGACATCGGCAAAGACCGGGATGGCACCGGCCATCGGCACGCAGGAGGCCGAGGCCACGAAGCTGCGCGGTGTGACGATCACCTCGTCACCCGGGCCGATGCCGATCGCATATAAGGCAAGATCGAGCGCCAGAGTGCCGTTGGCGAGCGCGATGGCATGCTTTCGGCCGAGCAAGGCGGCATAGGCCTCCTCGAAGGCTGCGACTTCGGTGCCGGTCCAGGCATTGACCTTGCCCGAGCGCAGAACCATCGCGACATCGGCAATCTGTTCCTCGTCATAATGGGGCCAGCGGTTCACCTGACACCTCCTTTGCCACGTTACGCGGACAGGGATTGGCCGCGCAGCACATGCCGGATCAGCACGAAAGCCTCTCCCGCGCGGCAATGGACGGCCGCTCCGCGCAGCATGGCCAATGCATTCAGCGCCTCGGACGAGCGCTCATGGGGGAAGTCGCGCAATTGCGAGCGGAACATTCGCATCGCCTCCAGCTTCACCTGCAGGGTGTCGCTGATGTCGATGAAGACATTCGGCAGAAAGCCCGGGCTCAGATAAGGCGCATTCCAATTGGTCTCGGACAGGGTCTCATAGGCGAGGATCATCGCTGGAAAGCGGGCCTGATGAGGCCTTGCCGCCACGAGGGCCGACAGAAAGGTCAGCTGATGATCACGGTGAATGTCACCCACGAAGGGGACAAGGAGGGTGTGCGGGTCGAGATCGCGAATAAGATGATGAAGCGCGGCATTGAGCTCGCCATGGGGCGTTTCAGACAATTGCGCGGCGGGCATGCCGAGCCAGATCGTCTCCCGCACGCCGAGCGCCCGATGGGCCCGTTCGGCCTCTCCTCGCACGGTTGCGATCTGCGTCTCGGAATAGGCGGGCGGGCGGCCGGTGGTCACCACGGCCACATGCACCTCGTGACCGCTTCGGGCGAGCCGGGCAATGGTCCCCCCGGCGCCTAAGATCTCGTCATCGGGATGCGGGGCAATCACGAGCGCGCGGCCCAGAGCTTCAATCTGGTCGATCATTGGTCGGGGGTCCCGAGTTTGGCGTGGAGGTTTGGCCGCGCGGAGCCCTGCTCCTGGCGCCAGCGGGTGATGTTGATTGAAAGGCCATCGCCACAGCGCACCGCGAAGCCATCGGGCGTATAGCACTGCACCTGACCGGCGAGGCCGATATAGCGGTGCGAGTCCGGCAAGAGCCGCGCCTCATCGATGAATAGCCGGCCGCGGTTGTGGGTGGTGAAGGCACCGGGATAGGGGTCTCCCACCGCTCTGATCAGACGCAGGATTGCCTCCGCCGGCTCGCGCCAGTCGATGCGGCCATCTTCTGGAGTACGCTTGGCGCAGTAGGTGGCGGCCCCATGGTCCTGGGGGATCTTCGGGGCCTCACCATCACGGATCAGCCGGATGGCCTTCGGCAACATGCGCGCCAAGGCACCGGTCTGCTTGGCATAAAGGCCACGGGCGGTCTCCTCGGGTGAGACCTCGATGGGCTCCTGCATCAGGATCGGGCCGCTATCCACCCCATTATCCAGCCAGAACAGGCTTGCCGCGGTTTCGCTTTCGCCAAGCAGGATCGTCCAGGGGATGACCGCCCGGCCGCGCAGGCGGGGCAATGGGGCTGGATGAAAGCCGATACTGCCGATGCGCGCGGCCGAGCGGAATGCTTCCCCGCAGATCTGAGACCAGCCGATCACCAGGGTGATATCTACGCCCATGGCACGCAGCGCGTTCACCACCTCGGGACGGTTCACATGGGTTGCGTGGAGCAACGCGCTGCCGGCGGCATTGGCCAGTGGCGTCAGATCCACGTAATCGGAGTGGCGGAACCGCGCTTCGGGCGGCAGGGTCACCACGATGCTGGGCGGGAACTCCGCATCGATCAGAGCTTTGAGGCCTATGGCCGAGCCTTCGACGGCACCGACAAATGCGATCCTCATGACATCACCCTTCGGGCTGCCATCCAGGACCGCCTGGCAAGATGATCTCTCGCTTGGGCAAGCGCCTGCGCGCCGATCCTCTCGCCGCGCGTGATGGTGGTGATGGTCCGCGCCAGGATGCGCAGATCCAGCCAGACCGAGCGATGGTCAACATACCAGATGTCGAGGGCCAGCTTTTCCGCATCCGAGAGCAGGATATTGCCGTTTACCTGCGCCCAGCCGGTGAGGCCGGGCGGCACAAGTGCGCGCACAAGCCCGAGCTCGCCGAAGCTCGCGATCGTCTCGGGCCGGAGCGGTCGCGGCCCCACAAAGCTCATCTGGCCCGCCGCGATCGTGAAAAGCTGCGGGATCTCATCAAGCCTTGCCCGCCTGATCCAACGGGTGATGCGCGTTTCGCGCTGATGATCCGGCAGAAGGTTTCCCCGCGCATCGCGCCAGTCATGCATGGTGCGGAACTTGGGGATAGTGAAGGTCCTGTTGCCTTGCCCGCTGCGGACCTGGCGGAAGAGGAGCGGCCGACCGAGCGTTAGCCAGATCACGGCTGCGACAAATCCCATGGGAATGAGCGCCGGCAAGAGGGCGATGACCGCAATAAGCCTCTGGATAACCAGCCAGGGCGATGCAGATCGCGCGATCTGGGGCTCGTCTCGGATTTCGGTCAACACGGGCGCACCCTCACCGCCATCTCAGCCCAACCAGGCCTACTGCACCGGTTTGGCGGCCTTGTCCAAGACCGCAACGGATGCTGGATTTTCAGGAGGTGCGATCTTGACCACCACCACGTCGCCCGGAGAGACCGCGGTCTCAGGCGTCGCCGCAATATTCGTGACCGTCCCGTCGATCTCGCGCCTGATCGTGTAATTGATCACGATCTCGCGGTTCTGCGCCGCATCCTGCGCCGCCAGGGACGACATGAGCATGATCTGCTCCTCGCCGGCCCGGCGGGTCGCGATCGCCTTGGCAAGGGCCGCATTGCGGGTCTGCAGATCGACCAGCGCCTCCTGCTGGCGGGTGTGCTCGAGCTCGGCGAGCTGGCTTTTCAGAAGGCCGAGCGCGCGACGATCATCCGACATATTGGCCAGGACCTGAAGCTGACGGACCTCATCGGCTGCTCGCTGCCGCTCAAGGGTGTTCACTTCATTCAGGGTCTTGATGCCCTGCTTCTGCAGCTTGCGAGCACGGTCGAGCTCCGCCTGGCTGAAGGCCACGCTTTCAGAGATTTTCTCCGAGAGCTGCTGCAACAGAACAAGCCCCCTTTCCGCCTCGACGATGCCCTGCTCGAGGATCTTCGTGCGCGCGGCAAAGCCATCGAGATCGTTCTTCAAAATCTGGAGCTCGACCGCGCGCATAGTCTCGGCGACAGGCCCGGTCACATAGGCGCGCGCCTCGGCGGGAAGGTCTTCCTCCTTGATCTCTTTGCGGCCGTTCAGCTGTGCCCTCAGACGGGCGATGCCCAGGGCTTCGCGGATAATGGTCGAGTCAACCGCATCGAGCTCGCCACGGATCCGGGCGCGGGCCAGGATCGGGTCTTCGGTGGCTGCTGCGGTGATCTGGCCGCCGGCAAGGCCCAAGGCCTTTTCGACCGTCAATCGCGGCTGGAATGGATAGGATCCAGGCTGACGAACGTCACCGGTGACAAAGACCGGGCGGTAAGTGAGCACCGACAATCCGATCTTAGGAACAACGAAAATTCCCTTCTCGACATATCTCTCGGTTACCCTGCTCAGGGCATCGGTGATACCGAGGCCCGCAACTTCGACCGAACCGAGATAAGGCGCCTGAATGGTGCCATCCTCGGCCACCGTCACATCCACCGGCTCCTTATCATCGTCGAGAATGTCCAGGCGCAACGTATCGCCGGCGGCGAGCAGGAAGCCTTCGCGGTCCGCCGCAGCGCTTTCGGCACCCGCAGGGGCAAAGGCAACGAGCAGGACCGCAAGGCCCAATCCCGCCCCTCCCTTGCATGAAATACTCAAACACCAGCGACCAGCCATAGTTGCACACCCCTAGATTTCACATAGAAATCCGCCCACATTCTTCTTATCTTTATTTATTCAATACCATTTACGCTACAAATACAATCGTGTTAATTGAATATTACTTTTCCTTGTTCTTTGACATTGACGAGAGATCGCCATGGTCCGCCATTTCGGCATGGAGAGTTGGGAAAACGCCGCAGCTCAGCACTGCACCATCGCGGTCGTGTGCAGCTACACCGTCTCGCTCGCCAATTTCCGCTACCGGCTTTTGGCCGCCATGGTGGAGAACGGGCATCGGGTGGTGGCATTCGGGCCCGAGAACGACGAACGAACCATCGCCGCGCTCCAGGCGATCGGGGTCGAGTTCAGGCGCATTCCCATGGAGCGTGCCGGGCTCAATCCGCTGGAGGATCTGCGCAGCCTTGCCCATTTGTGGCGGCAATTGCGCGGGCTCTCGCCGGATGTGATCCTGTGCTACACGATGAAGCCGATCATCTACGGGCTCATCGCCGCCCGGCTTGCCCGGATCAGCCGTCGATATGCTCTTGTCACGGGCCTCGGTTATGTGTTCAGCCCCGCCGAACAGAACCCGCGGCTGCATCTCATCCGCAGGATCGCCACGGTGCTCTATCGGATCGCCCTGCGCGGCTGCCGCTGCGTCTTCGTCTATAACGATGCCGATGCGCAGGATATTCGCGAGGGGCAGATGATCAGTGGACCCACCCGGCTCGTCGCCGTCGCGGGTTCCGGGGTCGACCTCGTCCGCTTCAAGCCGGTGCCACTGCCGGCCAGCCCCGTGACCTTCCTCATGATCGCGCGGCTCCTCAACGAGAAAGGCGCGCGCGAGTTCGTTCAGGCAGCCGCGTTGTTGCGGGAGCGCTATCCCAAGGCCCGCTTCCAGATCCTGGGTCCTCTCGATCCGAGCCCGCTTGCAATCTCGCAGGACGAGATCGAGGGCTGGAGCGCATCGGGCGTCATCGAGTATCTGGGCGAGACCAGTGATGTCCGCCCCTATCTTGCCAAGGCCACGGTCTTCGTGCTGCCGTCCTACTACCGCGAGGGTGTCCCCCGGAGCATTCTCGAAGCCATGGCAATGGGCCGGCCAGTGATCACGGCCAATACGCCGGGCTGTCGCGACACGGTCATCGAGGGAGAGAATGGCTTCATCGTGGCGCCACGATCGCCCGAGGAGCTCGCCGCTGCCATGGACCGGTTCCTCGCCAATCCGGCGCTTGCTGCGCGGATGGGACAAAGATCCATCGAGATCGCGCGCGATCGGTTCGATGTGGAGCGGATCAACGCCCATCTCCTGACCGAGATGAATCTCATCAACGCGATGAAGAGATAGGCGCGATCCTGTTTCCATTCTCATGATCACCGCCCCAGATAGGCCTTGGCCCGGCGTGGATAATTCGCCGCGCTCAAGGCCTGTTGATCAGGCTGACCGTGAGGGTCGACATCGCTCAGCGCCGCGCCGATGAGCGGGGCATGATTGATGCGCAGCCGGTTTGCGGCGCTCGCAAGTTCCTGCTCGCTGGTCCGGCCAAAGCGGGCCACAAGCAGAACGCCATCGACGAATGGCGCAAGCCCATCGGCATCTTCCAAGATGAGCACAGGCGCACAGCAGATCACGATCATCTCGTGGGATGCGCGGAGCTCTTCGACGAGCCAGCGCATGTTCTGCGAAGACAGGAAATCGATTGGCGTCCGGTCGTGGTCAAAGCCGCCATGCAGCACATCGAGCCCGGGGATTCCAGACAGGGGACGCAAGCTGTCAGCAAGAGTGCACTGGCCGGTCAGCACCGAGGCGAGCCCTGGCCAATTGGCATCCGCCGAGCCATCGCTGAGGCCTGAACGCGGGTCGAGATCAACCAGCACGGTGCGCACCCGGTCATTGGCTGCGGCCCATGCAAAGCCAGCCGCGACCTCGGCCGTGCCCTCACTGTCCAGGGGAGAGGTGAACAACAGGGCGGGCCTTGCCATGGGGAGGCGGATCGCGCTGGCGAGATAGAGCGAACGCAACGCTTCCGTGTAGGAGGAACGCTTCGCTTCCGCCAAATGGGTGAGCGGGTCGCGATGCTCGCGTCTGAACCAGGGCTGCTTCAGCCTTGGAATGCTCGCAAGGTTCGGCAGCTGCACGACCTGGGCAATGCGCTGGGCCGAGCGGATCCGCGTGTCGACGGCTTCAAGCCCGACGGCCAGGATCACGGCAAGCAGCGCGGCACCGATCAGACCGCCGAGCATGATCCTGCTCTTCTGGGGGAAAGCGGGCTGAGTTGGAACGGCTGCAACTGACACCACCTGGGCGCTGGGCCGGGTGATCTCCGCGTAAGGATCAAGGCCGCCGAGGCGCGCCACGATCAGATCATGCAGCTTCTGATCCGCGAGAAGATCGCGCTCAAGCTCACGCAGGCGGATTTCGGCAAGACCGCGGTCTCGCAACTGGCCCTTCAGATCGCCGATCTGGGTCTCAAGCTGGCGCACGCGATCGGCTGCGATCCTCTCCTCGCCAGCGAGGTCCTCGAGAATGCGATGGATCTCGCCGTCGATCATCTTCGAGAGGCTCGTGAGCTCCGCATCCGCTTTGAGGACCTGGGGATGGTTCGCGCCGAGATTCGATGCGTATTGGGCGCGCTCGCGAATGATCCGCGCGAGATCTCCCCGCAATGTGGTCAGCAGGGGTGAGGTCAGGGTTGCGCCTTCGACCTCATCGGCGCGGTCAAGCAAGAGCCTGGCCTGCTCACGACGGGCCTGAATGGCCGCAAGCTCTCCGCGGGCGGTGGTCAGCTGCTGGTTCGTTCCATCGATCTGCTGACGCAGCACATCGTCGCGAGCCTCGGAGGCGAGATCGTTGAGCCTGCTGAAATCGGCGATCTTGCGCTCGTTGTCGGCGATGCGCGCGGCAATCTGGCCGGCGCGATCGCGCAGAAACGTGACCGCATCGCTCATCGCCTGGCGCTTAATGTCCTGGAGCCAGGTGACATAGACCTTGGCGACCGTATTGGCGAGGGCAGCGGAAAGCTCGGGGTCAGGTGTGCTGACATGCACGAAAACCGCAAAGCTCTCGCCGCTTCTCGTTACGCTCAGCTTCGCGAGAAAATTCGTGATGGCCTGATCGCGCTGCACGGAAACCGGAGGCAGCTTCTTCGGCTCATTCCAGAGATCAAGCCCGATGGCAGCGGCCGCTTGCGACAGCTTCTGGCGGATGACCTGCAGGAGGCCAAGGCTCTCCGGATCCACGGGCAGATAAGTGTTGAACCAGGGGTGATCCACCAGGTTCAGGGCATCCACCACCCGGCCGGCCAGCACGCGCGAGCTGATGATATCCATCTGGGTCTCGACGGCAGAACGATCCCGCTCCTCGCTCTGAAGCTCGGTGACCGCCTCCAGCATGGGCGCTTCCTTGCGCTCCAGCACCAGCCCTGCGGTTGCGGTGTAACGGTTGCTCGTCGAGGCCAATGCGATCGCCAGGATTGCGAGTGACGCGGCAACAAAGATTGCGATGAAGTATTTCCGACGACGAACCAGCGAGATCGTCTCACGAAGCCCGACAACATGCATTGGATGCGCCTGGTTCAGAGGTAAATCTTCCATACCAGATCGCGCAATTTGCTCTGATTTGGCTCTCACATCCAACATTCAGCGCATCCTCTCCAAGAGAATTACGTATTTATCTACTATTTACTTGCAGAAATATTTGTGCATGATCTTCATAAACTCCAGAAGCGAGCCGCCTATGGACTCCACAGCAACGGTTCCCGACCTGCCGGCGCGCGGTGGTGAGGCGCAAGCGAGGCGCCCCTCGGAAGCTGCCGCCCGAAGATTCGAACTTGCGCTTGCCTGCGCCGTCGTGTTCCTGGCGCCGATGAATGTGCTGCGGGTGCCGGCGTTCTACTTCACCGCCAGCGACGCCTTCGCCTGCCTGTGCCTCGTCATCATGCTGGTGAACCGCACGGTGCAGCTGAAGCCGTTCGGCCCGGGAACCGCCTTCTGGATGTTCGGGCTTACAACAGCCATCGCCGCGCTCATGGCCAGCAGCCTTATGGCGGGCGCGGAGGATCGCGGGCTGATCCTGCTCATGCAGTATCTGTTCGCCTATTTCCTGTTGCCGCTCATCCTGATGGGGCGCCCGTGGCGGCAGACGATCCTGCTGATGAAGACCTTCGTCGGATCCATGGTGATCATGATCCTGCACGGCATCTATGTGGTGGAGATCGTGGCCAAGACGAACACGGTCTTTGTCAGCGGAAGCGGACGGCTGCAGGGGTTCGTCGAGCGGGAGAACGAATGCGGCAGCCTGATCGCGCTCACCGTTCCCATGATCCTCTGCATGACCGCCATGGGTGCAATGCGCCCGGTGATCGCCTTGGCCCTCGTGCCGCTGATGGCCTATGGGATCATGCTCACGGGATCGAATACGGCGCTCTATGCCATGCTGGCCGGGGTCGGCATCGTGTTCGTGGCGACGCTGACCCTGCGACGGCTGATCCTGGGGGCGGCCATCCTCCCGCTCCTCTGGCTCGCCGTCCTGTCGCCGTCCGTGCAGCCCTATTTGCCGGCCACCTTCCAGAAGCGGGTTCTGACCGGGCTCTCGACCGGCGATCTCGCCAATGCGGGCACCTTCGCCGATCGGATGGCGCTGAATGAGGAAGCCTTTCGATTGGCGGGCGATGCCCTGCTGATGGGATATGGCGCCGATCAGTATCGCGAGATCAGCGCCTGGCATGCGCCCGTCCACAATCTCTATCTGCTGATGTGGAGCGAGGGCGGGCTGATCGCGCTCGGCGGCTTCGTGCTCATGCTGACCGGGGGCGTCGTCACATTGGCCGCGTGCCTGCGCTATCGCGGCGCGCGACCGGTGTTCCTGTGCGGCTTCGCCACGCTCAGCCTGTTTGCCATGCTGATCAATGCGGTTCCGCATGTCTATGGGCGCTTCTGGGCGGTGCCAGTGCTGCTTTCGCTTGCACCAGCGGTCACCTTCCTCAAGGAGGGCCGCACCTGGCGTGAGCGGAAAAGCGCTAAGGCCAAGCGGCGTCACGCATCGAGCCAAGCGGGCGACAATCCTCCTATCCCAGCCGGCGGCGCCGCAAGCGAGACCGGCCACTGACCGGATGAGGCCGGTTTTTGCGAATTCAGTGCGCATGGGACATGCGGGCGGGGTCCATGCCACGCCCGTCTCCTGCCAGCTCATGGAGATATTCCTCGAAATTCGTCCAGCCATCGCCATCGTGATCGGCATTGCCATCCTTGGGATCGCCAGGGGAAAGGCCGACCGTGCGCTCCCAGTCATCCGCCATTCCGTCCTGGTCGGCGTCCGCCGGAGGTTTGGTGCTGACGAGCATGGGCCAGCCACCCACCGCCTCAGGCGATGATTTCAGCAGGCTTCCGGAGCGGTTGCGGACACTGGCGATGATCCTGAGGTCGACCGCGTCGCGGGCGGGACGGATGGCCCCTGCCCTCGCCAGCACCTCGTCATAAGCCTGTTGTGGAGATGTGGCCCGGACATCGGCGACCTCGAAGGGTTCAGCCACAACAGTCGAGCGGTTGGCCTCGGCGATCACCAGCTCATCAGGGAGGTCCTCATCGGGCCGGTAGGTTTCATCGTAATTGTCGGCGAGGTAGATCTCGTGGCCGTTCTTGCCATCCTCGAAGAGATGGACGAGGCGATCATCCTTCTCCTTTGCGCCGGCAATCTTATAGTTGCCGACGACATTGGCCCTGACCTTGGCCCAACGATCGCTGAAGCTGATCACGTAATCCCAGATGGGCGAATAGAGCACGTTGTTGACCACATCCACCTTGGCGCGGCGGTGGGCCATCTGGATCTGCGGGTTGCGGAATTTGCCGAATGCGAAGAGGTTATGGTGGATGGAAAAATTACCGCCTTTGGTGAGCAGCATGTTGCGGGCACGGTTACGCTTGCCCGGTCCGCCATCCAGCAAGGGCTCGGAGAACAGGCTCCACTGGATGGTGAGATAGGTCGCACTTTCGGAATCGACGGTCTCATCCGATCCCCAGCTCGCAGAAATATGATCGATGATGATGTTGGTGGCATCGGCCCCGTAGAAGCCGAGAGCGCCGGAGCAACAGGCTTTGAGCGCATGCGGGCCGGGACGCAGCCGCAAATGCCGCATGATCACGTCATGGGTGAGGATCTCGAGAGATGGTCGCAATTGGCGCGGGCCATTGCGAATGGCAATACCACCGCCAGGGGCTGTCTCGCCGGCGATGGTGAGATAGGGGTTGGTCACCACCAACGAGCGCTTCTCCAAGGTGATCGTGCCGCTCACCCGAAACACACAGGTGCGCGGACCCGTGGCTTCAATGCAGGCTCTGAGGGAGCCCGGGCCTGCCTCCGCGGTGGTGGTCACGAAGAGGACGGCTCCGCCGCGACCGCCTTGCGCGCCGGCGCCAAAGCCCTCGGCCGTCGGAAAGGCGCGCTGGCGACCATCGGCCAGTTTCGGAGAAATATAGGACAAAGGCTGTCTGGTGCCCGCGAGCATGGTGGGCAAATCGCCAAGCCCGAGATCAAGGCGGCCATGGGCTGCCGCAAGGCTGAGGGCGAGCAGCAGCGCCACCGCTGCACCGTGCCTCACCCATCCCAGGTCCCGGCGATTTCCCATCCGGGTCATTCACAACATCCTGCTCTCTTGACGTTTCCCTGGAGAACAAGGGGCTCGATCTCCGCGCCGCGCCCAAGCCGGGCGACAACCGAGAACCCTCCGCTTCTGTCGAGCTCGAACAGCGTTCCATCGTGATGGGCATCGCCCGTCCTCACGATCAGGACGAGCGCGCCGGGTTCGCGGCAATAGGCACGGATATTGGCGATGGCGGTGCGCAGCCTGCGCTCATCGAAATAGCCGAGATTGAGAATGTTCGCGGCACGGATGAAGTCGAAGGCGCCAACGAAGCGCGGCTCCCTTACGAAGATGTCGTTGGCGACAAGCTCGATATTCCGTCCCGACAGCGCGCGGCTTTGCATGCGCACGGGATGGGATCGCCCTTCGGCGATCAGGCGACGCAGACGCGGTCCGAGGCCAGCGCGCGCGAGCATCAGGGGCACGGCTGCAAGGGTTATGAGGTCCAGCCTGCGGCGCCAGGCCCTGATGCCGAACCCCGCCAGCTCATAATGCAATGGCCAGCCATCGGGATCACACAAGACCCGTATGCCGGGCGCCACATCCACCAAATGCGCATCGATAAAGAGATCCGTCGCAATCACGCGCCGCGGGCTCATGCCCTGCACGGCAAGTGCGTCCATCAGCTCGATCGTGGTGAGGGCGGTTGAGGCCGCGATGTCGAGAACAGCGCTGTCGGCCCCGATCCGATCTTTCGCAAATGGCAGAAGCCACCGGTCGACCTCAGCAAAACGCGAGGGCTTCGTGAATTTGAAGGTGCCATTGCGCATCTTCAGCCGAGAGAAGAAGGCGCTTTCGAGGGTGAGATCGAGCGGTGGATTGCTCGAGAAGACACGGGTCGCGGTCAGGCTCATCGCCGTGGGACGCCCGAATGGGAACATGGCGGTGCTCATGGATGGCCTAGGAAGAGTTCATATCGCCGCGCAATCTGAGGAAGGGAGTAGTGATCCTCTATGCGACGACGTGCGCTGAGAGATAGGAGGCGATAGTCGGATGGACTGATGTCGGCCATCCCGCACATGGCTTGCGCGAGCGCCGAGGGATCGCCCGGCGGCACGACAATGCCCGTTTCCCCGACCACTGCTGCGGCATCGCCCACATCCGTGGTGATGACGGGTTTGCCATGGGCCATGGCCTCGGCCACGACGTTGGGAAAGCCCTCGGTGCGTGACGACAGGACCAGGACGTCGATCTCGCGATAAAAGGGATCCATATCGGCAACCTCACCGCGGAGGTCGATCACCTCCGCGGGCAGGCCAGCCTCGGCCAAGAGCGCCTGGATTTCGGGATTGTCGGATGAGAGACCTTCGCCGACCGCCACAAAGCGGGCCGCCGGCTTTTGGCGATGAACGATCGCTGCGGCTCTAAAGAAGGTCGCATGATCCTTCTGGCGGTGAAAGCGCGCCGCAATGCCGAAGAGCTGCGGCCGGACTTGGATTGACGCGGGCGGACTCGCCAGCTCGAAGCCGTTCGGGATGACCACCATGTTGTGATTGCGGAAACCTATGCTGCGATGAAGGGCATAGGCGCGAGACGAGTTGAAGATGATGCCCGCCGCCTTATGGGACAGCCGTTTGGAGATCGCCACCGCAAGCCGCGTGCTCCGCGACAGTGCGCCGGGATCATCGAGCGATTGCCGTACGTTCCAGAAGACCGGAATGGGTCGGGCCTTTGATCGCTCGCCCGTCAACACACCACGAAAAGGCAAAATCCGACGCAAACGCTCGGCGAGCACCCCGGCAATCAAAGCGTGGTACATCCAGCAGATGATCAGATCGGGCTCGGTGCGCGCGATGATCCGGGAGAGACGCCACAGCGTGACACCAGCAGCGGCGGGCGAGCGCATCCCAAGGGCCTCATAGCGGATCAGATCCGTCCGCTGGCGCCGATGGTCGGAAATGTTCATGAGGGAAATGACGATCGCGGGTGTCTGCGAGACGCTCAACAGCCGGGAGAGCATAGCTTCGGCGCCGGCATTGGCTGTATAGTTCGTGATGATGTGCATGATCATGTCGCCACAAGCCCGGATCGAGCAGGACCGGAAATTACTGCTTCACACAAAAGTATTCGCAAGAACCGTTTGCTCGATTGAGAATTGTGCGAAGTATATCGACAGACCGCTCTCAGCATCAGCCTAACGGTAGCGCACCCCCTATCGACGGTGTAGGGATTAAAAACCTGACAGTGCTGACAACACTGCCTGACAGGCAGTCGGACAAGCCCGCTCTAGGGTATCGAGATCGCGAGCGCCCGAGGACGGGCCTTTGCCACCCTGTTCTGATTCAGCCGTATGGCTCGGAGAAACACAGACGGGCGAGAAGCAGCCGCGACCAACTTCACGACGAAACAAGGCGATAGACGCGCAATTATGAACGCGCGACCGCGGATCATCTTCAACGGTAAGTCAGCGGTGAATTGAGTTCCCCACAATCGCCATCAATATCCAACCAGGCACAGAAGTTCCCGGATATAACAAAGATTTTACAAGATCCAATTGTGGCAACAAAAAGTAAGAAATGAGAAACTCTGTTGACTGATGGTAGAAATACTGGCATGTTTAGCGCATGTTGGCGCCTACTCACTCGGTCTGGAGGGTTATGATCGGGGTAGGGAGGGCTGTGTAGAAACGTCCATCTCGCCGCGTGCCAATACTCTGGGGAGGGTTTTGCATGACGAGAAAAGGCGCTCGCTCCGGCGGGGGCGGGAAGAGTTTGCCTCATTCCGATGGAATTGGCCGATGTCGAGGGCCGGATGAGGACGATCACGAGACGAAATCCCCGACACAGGCCACAATGCATACTGCGCATAGTGCGGAGCGCATGCAGGTGCGGGCCCAAGCTGAGACAGAGCGAGAAAAGCTTGCCCGCGATATCCATGATCTTTCTGGCCAGCATATCGTAGCCGTCATGCTCCAGCTGTCGGCGCTGGAGGCAAAGTGTGATGACCCCGCGCTTGCAGCGCGCTTCGCCGAGATCAGAGCAATTCTCACACAGCTCAGCAATGAGCTGCACGACATTTCCCAGGGTGCGAAGGCCGGTGTCCCCAGTGGGTCAGAGCTGGTGGAGACGCTTTCCGGCCTGGTGGCGCAGTGGGAGAAGTGGGTTGGCATCCCAGCGCGTTTCGATCGGCAGCTGACGCCCGGGATCATTCCCAGTGATGAAGTCGCCGAGGCCATTTTCCGGATCGTCCAGGAAGGACTCACCAATGTCGCCGCGCACGCAGCGACAGCAAGCCAGGCGGCTGTCCGCGTCAGGCTGACCGCTGACGAGATTGAAGTTGAAATCGAGGACGACGGGCCGGGTTTCAACAGTATCCAGTACAAGGCCCGCAGTCCCGAAAACCAGCATACCGGCATTGCCGGGATGCTGGCCCGTGTGGCCAAGCTGGGCGGCCATTTCGCCATCAAGCCACGCCAAGAGAAGGGAACCCGGCTTACCGCCGTCATCCCTCTGATCAAGCCCGAGGCGGCAGTCAAACAGTAGTGAGATGACCATGATGACCACACCTATCCGCACCGTGATTGTTGATGATCACCCTGTCGTCGTGGCCGGCGCCCGCGCGCTGCTGGCAACATCGGACGAGATCATCTGCGTCGGCGATGCTGGCACCGGCGCCGACGCGCTGGCGCTGATCGACCAAACCAATCCCGATGTCGCAATCCTCGATATCTCGCTTCCCGATATCAATGGGTTGCAGCTCACGGAGCGCATCCTCGGTGAACATAGCAGTACGCGCATCGTCATCATGACGCTTTACCACACCCGCTCCTATGTGCAGCGGGCACTTCAGGCGGGCGCCAAGGGCTATGTTCAGAAGTGCTCGGCCGGTGAAAATCTTCTGCAGGCGGTGCGCTCGGTCATGCTGGGCGGGCTGTTCTTCGATCCGCCCACGGCGCTGGAGATGACCTCGAGCGCTGTCGAAAGCACCCCCACGAATGGCAAGGCGTCGGGCGTGGTCGAGCTTACCCCGCGTGAACAGGACGTGCTTCGCATGGTGGCGCTGGGCTATTCGAACAAGGAAATCGCCGCGCGGGCGAATATCAGCATCAAGTCCATCGAAACCTATAAGGCGCGCGCGACCGAAAAATTGCAGCTGCATTCGCGCGCACAGATCGTGCGCTATGCAATTGCGCAGGGATGGCTGAACGATTGCGAATGCTGAGGCTAAGCAGATCGCTGGGGAAGGGATCATGCTGGCAAGTGCATCCGAATGCCTGGATATCCTGCGATGCCCTAAAACCGGTGCGCCTCTCGAGCGCATCGGCGACAAGCTGGTGGCGAGCTCGATCGATAGCGATGAGCCGCTCGAATATCCGATCATCGATGGGCTGCCTATCCTCATCGATTTTCGCCATTCGATCCTGAGCGAGCGCGACGTGCTGGCGAGTGCCGCAGAAAGCGTGATCGAGCGACCGCGCTATCGCGGCGCCTCGGCTATGGTCAAGCGTCTTCTCTCGCCGCAGAAGCCAACAACCCGGCGGAATGTCGAGATGCTGGTCCAGGAGTTGGAGCAGCTCAGCGACCCCATCACCGTCCTCATCGTAGGCGGCGGCAGTATCGGCCAGGGCATGGCCCCGCTCTATGATCATCCGAGATTGAAGCTGTTCAGCTTCGACATCTATCGGTCGCCGCTGATCCAGTTCGTCGCCGATGCGCACCAGATGCCGCTGCCATCCAATCATTTCGATGCGGTGGTGATCCAGGCGGTGCTCGAGCATGTCGTCGAACCGCAACGGGTGGTGGAGGAGATCTGGCGCGTGCTCAAGCCGGGCGGGCTCGTCTATGCCGAAACGCCCTTCATGCAGCAGGTGCACGAGGGCGCCTATGATTTCACCCGCTTCACCGAAAGCGGGCATCGTTATCTGTTTCGGGATTTCGATGCGGTCGCGTCAGGGGCCAGCGGCGGGCCGGGCCTGCAATTCATGTGGTCGGCTGACTATCTCGCGCGCAGCCTGTTCCGCTCGGTCAAAGCCGGAAAAGTCGCCAAGCTCATGTTCTTCTGGACGCAATATTTGGATGCGATCATTCCGCCTGACTTCTCGGTGGATGGAGCAAGCGGCGTGTTCTTCATCGGACGCAAGTCCTCGCGGCGGCTCGAGCCCATCGAGCTGGTCGGCCACTATAAGGGGGCCCAGCGAAGCCACAGCCGAAGCCACAGTGATGGCGGATGACCAGGGCAACCTGCCCCCAGCCAATCGTCAGGAGACTGGCGCTCCCGCAATAGAGACTGCCGGCCAAAGCCCCTGCCCCGCCGCGAGGCTATCGCCGGGTAAACCTTCGGCCTGCAGGCGCCACATGCGCTCGAATAGGCCGCCTTGGCGCCGAAGCGCGGAGGCCTCGCCATCCTCGACGATGCGACCATCCCACATGACAAGCACCCGGTCGAAGGCGGCGATGGTGGACAGGCGATGTGCCACCGCAATGACGGTGCGGTCCTCCATCAGCTCGATGAGCGCCTTCTGGATCTCGATCTCGGACTCGGTATCGAGGGCGGAGGTAGCCTCATCCAGGATGATGATCGGCGCGTTCTTGAGGAAGGCGCGCGCAATGCCGACCCGCTGGCGCTGGCCGCCAGAGAGCTTGGTGCCGCGCTCGCCGACAATGGTGTCGTAGCCGTCAGGAAGCTTGCGAATGAAGCGCTCGCAATTGGCGGCACGGGCCGCGGCATAGACTTCCTCATCCGTCGCATCGGGCCGCCCAAAGCGGATATTCTCCATAATGCTGCGGTGGAAGAGGCTAATCTCCTGCGGGACCACAGCGAGCGTATGGCGCAGGCTGTCCTGGGTGACGGCGCGGATCGACTGGCCGTCAATGAGGATGTCGCCGTGCTGCACGTCATAGAGACGCTGGATCAGCGCGAGAAGCGTCGACTTGCCTGCGCCGGAGGGGCCGACGATGCCGACTTTCTGTCCGCCGGGGATGAAGAGGTTGAGATCATGAACCGCGTCATGACCCTCATTGCCGTAGGTGAAGCTCACCTTGCGCAGCTCGATCGCGCCGACTGCCGGGCGAAGCGCCCGATGCTTGGGATCATCGATCACCGTGGGGCGCTGGCCTATCACCCTCAGCGTATCCTCGATATAACCGAATTGCTGGACCATATCGACGAGGGACAGGGAAAGGTCGCGCGCCCCGTGGAGAATGCGGAAGGTCAGCGCGCTGACGACCACCACGTCGCCCGTGGTGATCGCCCCATCGGCCCAGCGATAGAGCGCCCAGCTCAGCATGCCCCCAGCCATAGCCCATAGGACAACGTCATAAATGAGCCGGGTCTTTTCCATATACATCCAGCTCGAGCGCTGAACGCCTGCCTCGGTCGTGAACCGATCTGTCAGTCGATAGCGCTCGCGCAGGCGGGCGGAAAAGGCCTTCACCGCCCACATGTTCGAAATGACGTCGGTGAGCTCTCCGGCGGCTTCGCCGGATTGGGCGGCGTAAGCGCGGTGCAAGGGCCTTCCCCGCTCGCCAAACAGGATCAATCCGGTCGTGACCACAATGACAAAGACGCCCAGCGCCACGGCCATGCGCCAATCGATCGTGGAGAAAACCACGATGGCCCCGAGAAAATCGATGGTGGGCGGCGCGATCCGCCAGATGATGGTGTTGGAGAGAGCGCCGAAATTGCCGGCGGTCGCGGTAATGCGCTGGCCGAGAGAGCCCGCGAGGTTCTCGGTGAAATAGCGCATCGGCTGTGCGCTGAGATGGTCGAACAGGTCGAGGCGCATATCGACGCCCACACCTATGGTGGTGCGCGCGCCGAGCCACCCGCTTGATCGCCACAACAGGCTTTCAGCCGCAATCAGTCCGATGAAGCCGGCAAGCGCCGTCCAGACTGCGCGGTGATCACCTTGCGGCCCAACGGCCATGGCATCGATGAGCAGTTTCATCTCGTATTGCACGGCAACCGCGCAGGATGCCGCCGCGACAACGAGAAGGCCGAGCGCAAGGAAGGACCAGCGCCACTTGGCAAGATAGTGCCGCACGAAGGCATAGGGGCTTGCGAGAAACCGGGGCTGCTCAGACTTCGGCGCGCCGCTTTCGGGCGCGCGCGCGCTGATCCCCGTGGTCCGAAGTGCGGTTGCAGTATCAGTCATTGTCCGCCACCAATTTGAGCGGTCCGCGCGAACGGGGCATGGTGAGAGGCTGCCGCACCGCCTCGATCAGGAGTTGCTGGCGCTCGAGTTCCTCGGCAAAGGCTTCGCAGAGCAGCCGCCGCCCGGTCGGATCAGGCATGCTGAAAAGGCCGACCTCGCAACAGCGGTCATTGTCCCAGCCGGGATAGTCGAGCACGGGGTAGAGGCAAATGCCGAGCACCGGCACATTGCTCGCCAGTGCCGCGCGGACCTCGGCGCCGATATAATGAAGCCAAGAGGCCCTGGCGCTACCCTCAGCCCCGGTCTCGGACACGAGGACGGGACGGCCATAGCGCTCATGAACCTCGGTCAGCATTTCGCGGAAGGGCCGAAAGGAATGATGCCCAAATGGAATTGTCGGGCCGCCATCGAGCCATTGGTTCTCGGGATAGAAATTCACACCGATGATGTCGAGATAATCGGGCCTGCCGCCAAGCTCGGGCTCGAGGCGTCCTGCCAGGAGATCGAAGGCCTCATATTGGGAAAGCCGATAAGATTCAGCAGCCTCACGGCTCTTCCGCTGGCTGGAATATGTGGTCACGTGGATCGCCGGTTCGGCATAGAGAAAGCGGGCACGTGGCTCAACATCGCGGATCGCTTCAATCGCGGCAATGCTGGCACGCACGAGCTGCCGCTTCAGCTCACCGCCGCGGCCCTTGGTGCCCGGATTCATCCGCGCCACTTCACCGCCGGCCCAGGCCCAGAACGACATCTCGTTCACCGGGCAGAAATAAGGGACATCGTCGCTTTCTGAACCAATGACGCGCGCCACCTCACGCGCGAACCGGGCGAAGCGGGTCACGAAAGCTGGCGAGAAGATATCGATGTCATCCGGCCAGCCATAATGGCAGAGATCCCAAATGACCTGCATGCCCTCGTTCCGGGAGGCGCGGAGCATGGGCAGAAAGCTCGACCAGTCATAATGCCCGGGCGTCGCCTCGATCAGATGCCAGCGCAAGCCGTCACGGATCGTGCGCAGACCAAGGGTGCGAAGCTGGCGGTAGTCAGCCTCAGCCAACCGGTCATGGGCGGTCGCGGCCAGGAGATCCAGGCGATTTCCGTCGCCACGCCGGTGCGTGGAACACTCAAAGCCTCCCATGAAGAAGCTGCGAAACGGACGTTCAATGCTCATTAGGTGATCCCGCGGTTGGCGTCGGCACTGCTCGGTTTCAGCCCATGGGGAATGCCTGAACGCTCGCTCGGTTCAATCGCGACTAAGCTTTGTGGCCCCCGCCTGAGGCATCAGGAAGGCACGTTGTAGGAACTTTTACTGCTTGCAGCGGGTTGCACCCCTGTCGATCCGCGATTGCTCATTATCCGGACTGTCTTCTCACATATAAGCCGAGCGCTGACAACAGGCAGCGCAAGGTGCGGAGAGTAGCGATGTCTCAAGCGCAAGCCATAGACGACCGCCCCGAACTCGTATGCTTTTCCCACTTGCGGTGGGATTTTGTTTATCAGCGGCCGCAGCATCTTCTGTCGCGCGCAGCCCGGTCCCATCGCGTATTCTTCATAGAGGAGCCGATATTCAAGCGCGAAGGCACGCCTCACCTCGATATTAGCAGCCGTCCGGAGGGCGTTACTGTGATCGTGCCGGTGCTCCTGGAGGGCACGGATGCCGAACTCGCCGAAGCGCAAACGCGCAATCTCATCGGTGCGCATCTTCAGGCCAATCTCTCTGGCAGTCCCGTTCTCTGGTACTACACACCGATGGCTGTGGCCTTTAGCCGCGACATCAAGGCCTCAGCCGTCATCTACGACAATATGGACGAGCTATCGGGTTTTCTCGGCGCGCCGCCGCGTCTGCTCGCGCTGGAGGAAGAGCTCTTTGCCAGGGCCGATCTCGTCTTCACGGGCGGCATGAGCCTCTATGCAGCGAAGCGCAGCCGCCATCCGCATGTGCATGCCTTTCCCTCCAGCATCGATGCTGCGCATTTCCGCAAGGCGCGCGCACTGAAGGACGCGGATGCGCCACAGGATCAGGCGGTGATCGCCCGGCCGCGGATCGGTTTCTTCGGTGTCATTGACGAGCGCATGGACGTGGAGCTGGTGCGCGAGGCTGCCGAGCTTCGGCCGGACTGGCAGTTCGTCATCATCGGACCGGTGGTCAAGATCAACCAGGCGACCCTGCCGAGCGCGCCCAATATCCATTGGCTCGGGCCGAAATCCTATGCGGAGCTGCCGCGATACCTCACTGGCTGGGATGCGGGCTTCATGCCGTTTGCCATCAATGATGCCACGCGCTTCATAAGCCCCACGAAGACCCCTGAATTCCTCGCCGCCGGGGTCCCGGTGGTGTCAACACCAATCACCGATGTGGTGAAGCCCTATGGCGAAAAAGGGCTCGTCGAGATTGCCCGCACGCCCGCCGAGCTCGTTTCGGCTCTCGAACATCTCCTGATACGGCCGCGTGAGCCCTGGCTCGGAGAGGTCGACCAGCATCTCCAAACCATGTCCTGGGACAAGACCTGGGCCGCCATGCACGGTCTCATCGATCAGGTGAAGCGCCGCTCCTCTCGGCCGCTTTCTGTCTCGCCACCGACCAACCTCTCCGCCGGACGAGCGGCGGCCATGAAAGGGAACTCATATGTTTGATTGGCTGATCGTCGGCGCAGGCTTCGCCGGCAGCGTATTGGCAGAACGCCTCGCCACCCAGCGCAACGAACGCGTGCTTCTGATCGACCGGCGGCCGCATATCGGCGGAAACGCATATGACCGCTATAATGAAGCCGGCCTGCTCATCCATGAATATGGGCCGCATATCTTCCACACCAACAGCCAGCAAATCTTCGACTATCTCTCTGAGTTCACCGAATGGCGCGATTACAGTCATCGCGTGCTTGCGGAGATTGACGGACAGCTCGTACCTATTCCGATCAACCGCACGACCATCAACCGGCTCTACGGATTGTCTCTCGAGCGTGACGAGGAGGTGGAGGCCTTTCTCGCAAGCCGGGCTGAGCCGGTCGATGCCATCAAGACGTCGGAGGACGTGGTGGTCAGCAAGGTCGGGCGCGAGCTCTATGAAAAGTTCTTTCGGGGATATACGCGCAAGCAATGGGGGCTGGACCCTAGCGAACTCGACAAATCAGTAACGGCGCGGGTTCCTACTCGAACGAATTGTGATGACCGCTATTTCTCCGACCGGTTCCAGGCCATGCCCAAGCATGGCTTCACGCGCATGTTCGAGCGCATGGTGAAACATCCCAATATCAAGATCATGCTCCAGACTGACTATCGCGATGTCTGCGAGATGGTGCCCCATAAACGGGTGATCTATACCGGACAGATCGATGAATATTTCAGCTTCTGCTTCGGCAAGCTGCCCTATCGCTCACTGCAATTCGATCATGTCACGCTGAACAAGCCGTGGCACCAGCCGGTCGCGGTCGTGAACTATCCGCAGTGCAATGATTTCACGCGCGTAACCGAATACAAGCACCTCACGGGTCAAGAGCATCCGCATACCGCCCTCACCTATGAATATCCGAGCGCGACAGGCGATCCCTATTACCCCGTGCCGCATGCGGCCAATCAGGAGCTCTATAAGCGCTACGAAGAGCTCGCCCGAAATAGCACGAATGTCTGGTTCGTGGGCAGGCTTGCCACCTATCGCTATTACAATATGGATCAGGTGGTCGGGCAGGCGCTGGCAACCTTCCGCCGGATCGATGAGACCATTGGCCCGGCCCGGCTCGAGACCACGCCGATTTTCGGCGTGATGGCTGGACAGCCCAACAGCGTGTTGAACGGGCAATCGGGCGCACCCGCCGGCAGCCGCGCAAGCGTCGGGCGCGAGCCTGCTCCACCGGTTCTGCATCGCTTTGAACGCTGAGCCGTTGCTATCCAGTCGGATAGTTCTGGAGCGTGACGACGTTCTGCCGCGCAAGCTGGAAGTCCAAGAGGGAGACGATGCATTTCCTGTCCACGCGCATGCATGGAGTGGCCGATTACGTGGTCGGCCTTTTGCTCCTGGCGGCTCCTTATCTCTTTGGATTCGCCAATGGCCAGATCGAGCAATGGCTGCCGATGGTTTTGGGCGCTCTGCTCATCGTCTATAGCCTGTTGACCCGGTATGAACTTGGCGCGGTTCACCTCATCCCCATGCCAGTGCATCTGTGGCTCGATGGACTAAGCGGGTTGTTGCTCGCGGCCTCGCCTTGGCTCTTCGGCTTTGCCGATCGGGTGTTCTGGCCGCATCTCATCGTGGGCCTGATCGAGATCGTGGCGAGCCTGACCACTCAGCGCGAACCGGAGACATTGACCGGGGGCGCGGCACGGATCTGACCCCACGTGCCATTATCGGGGCTTTGCGTGTCCGCTCGTTTGGCTATTCTCATGCTGGGCGGGCGGCAAGGTGCTGGATGTCTGATCGGCAAGCACCGCCGCATGAGCATCGGGGGTGCTGATGATCGACCATGTCTCCGTTGGCGTTAGGCTGCTGGACGAAGCGGCGCGCTTTTACGAAGCTGTGCTCAAGCCAATCGGCTATTCGCGGCTGGTCTCACGGCCGAACAGTATCGGCTTCGGCGACCGCTATGCGGTGTTCTGGATCAATTCGCGCCCGGAAATGCCGGCGGTCTATGAGAATACCGGCTGCCATATCTGCCTGAGAGCAAAGGGGGCCGAGAGCGTCGATGAATTTCACCGCTTGGCGCTAATCCATGGCGGACATGACGACGGCGCGCCTGGAGTGCGGCATTATAGCAAAGCAAGCGTCTATGCCGGTTTCATTCGCGATCCGGACGGTAACCGGATCGAGGTGCTCACTCTGTTGCCGCAGGACTCCTCGAACCGCGGTTGAATTGCCTTACATCGGCCATAGAAGCACCCTCAGCCATTAGGTAGGGAGACGCGCGGTGGCCTGGTAAGACCGGCCCCTGCTCTTCTCCTGGTCCAAGCAATACGCCTGGCATTCGTAAAGGCGCCCCGATGAGTTCTGCGACAGTATCAATGCATGGCGCGAGGCCGAACTATCTTGCTGGCGCGCTCTATGGGATCGCAGCCGTAACCATCTGGGCGGGCTGGATGTCGGTCACGCGACTGGGGGTGACCACCTCACTCACCGTAACAGATCTGACCATGCTCCGCTTCGGGACCGCGGGTTTGCTCCTTCTTCCCGTGGTGCTTCGCCAGGGGCTTGCCACTGACCGGATCGGCTGGTGGCGCCTCATGGTGCTGATCTGCGGGGCGGGCGCCCCTTATGCGGTCATTGCCGCCATGGGGCTGAGATTTGCGCCGGCCGCCCATGGGGGCGTGCTCATTCCCGGAGTGATGCCGCTTCTGGTTGCCATTCTCTCGGCGATCTTCCTCAAGGAGCACTTTACCCGCAGCCGCAAGGTTGGCTACGGACTCATCCTTCTGGGCGGGATGATGATCATCGGCCTCTCGGCCCTTTTGCCCGGCCCCGATCACACGATCGGGCACCTGCTGTTCCTGACCGGGGCATTCATCTGGGCATGCTATGCGGTGACGCTCCGGCAAACGCGGCTTGGGGCGTTGCATGCGAGCGCGCTGGTATCGGTCGGCTCGGCCGTGATCTTCCTACCGTTCTATCTGGTGAGCCGTGGCCTTAGTCTGCCCCCTGCCCCCTGGCATGACATCCTGTTTCAGGCCCTGTTTCAGGGTGTTCTCGCAACGGTGGTGTCGCTTTTCTTCTTCGGCAAGGCCATCACCTATCTCGGCGCCTCGGCGGGCGCGGCCTTCGGTGCGCTGGTGCCAGCGCTGGCTGCCCTGATTGCCATTCCCGTTCTCGGTGAGATCCCCTCGCTCAGCGACTGGACGGGCATCATCGCGGTCTCTGCCGGTGTCTATCTTGCCAGCGGCGGGCCCTTACGGTTTCCGCGCAAGAAGATGCGGCCCAGCTCGTCATAGATCAGATCAGTCTCGCAACATCACCTTTCCTGCACCCGCTCTGCCCCCCATATGTCCAAGACTTGGACCCGAATGGAGCGATGCGATGGGCTTCAGTGCAGTGATGTTCGCGGCTGCGGTGAGTTTGGTGACCCCGGCCAGCGAAATGTATAATTGGGACCCGCAGGACGAGACCCGCAATTCCTATTACCAGACCTATCCCTGGGCGTTTCAGCCATCCCCTTACGCGCAGGCGCCAACAGTGGTCCCCCGCACGCGTGAGCCCCGCTCGGCCGTCGGCAATTGGACCAACAGCCCACGGCCGCTCCCGCAGCGGCACAGATGCGATCCGCGGCGGGCAGGCTGTTCGTAGGACATACGCCTATGACCGGGATTGGCCGGTCACAAGGGAATGTTGTCGTGCTTCTTCCAGGGGTTCTCCTGCTCCTTGTGGCGGAGCATGTTGAGCGCCCGGGCGATCCTGCGGCGGGTTGAGTGCGGCATGATCACTTCGTCGATATAGCCACGCTCGGCTGCCACGAAGGGATTGGCGAACCGCTGCTCATATTCCTTGATGCGCGCCGCAATCTTTTCGGGGTCACCAAGCTCGGAGCGATAGAGGATTTCGGCGGCGCCCTTTGGTCCCATCACCGCGATTTCAGCCGAAGGCCAGGCATAATTCACATCACCCCGGATGTGCTTCGATGACATCACGTCATAGGCACCGCCATAGGCCTTGCGGGTGATGACCGTCACCTTCGGCACGGTCGCTTCCGCATAGGCAAAGAGCAGCTTGGCCCCGTGCTTGATGAGGCCGCCATATTCCTGCGCCGTTCCGGGCAGGAAGCCGGGCACGTCGACGAAGGTGACAATCGGGATCGAGAAACAGTCGCAGAAGCGCACGAAGCGTGCGGCCTTGCGCGATGCGTCCGTATCCAAAACGCCGGCCAGGACCATCGGCTGGTTCGCGACAAAGCCCACGGTGCGGCCTTCCATGCGGCCAAACCCTATGATGATGTTCTTCGCGTAGGATTCCTGGATCTCGAAGAAATCGCCCTCGTCGACGACCTTCAGGATCAGCTCCCGCATGTCATAGGGCTGGTTCGGGTTCTGCGGGACCAGAGTATCCAGCGATATCTCAATGCGGTCCGGGTCATCGAAAGTTGGCAGCTCCGGCACGTCATCCGTGTTGGAGGCCGGCAAGAAATCGAGCAGCCGCCGCATCTGGAGCAGGGCCTCGACGTCGTTGTCGTAAGCGCCATCGGCAACGGAGGACTTGGTGGTGTGAACGCTCGCACCGCCCAGTTGCTCGGCGGTGACCGTCTCATTGGTGACGGTTTTCACAACATCAGGCCCGGTCACGAACATGTACGACGTATCGCGTACCATGAAGATGAAATCGGTCATGGCCGGCGAATAGACGTCACCGCCCGCGCAGGGGCCCATGATCACGGAAATCTGCGGAATGACGCCCGAGGCGAGCACGTTGCGCAGGAAGACCTCGCCATAGCCACCGAGGGCTGCGACGCCCTCCTGGATGCGCGCACCGCCCGCATCGAAGAGACCGATCACCGGTGCCCGATTGGTCAGGGCCATGTCCTGGATCTTGGTGATCTTGCGGGCATGGGCTTCCGAGAGCGAGCCGCCGAAAACGGTAAAGTCCTTGGCGAAGACATAGACGGTGCGGCCATTGACCGTTCCCCAGCCGGTGATCACGCCATCGCCCGGGAATTTCTGCTTCTCCATACCGAAATCGGTACAGCGGTGTTCGACAAACATGTCGAACTCTTCGAACGAGCCTTCATCCAGCAGCAGTTCGAGCCGCTCGCGCGCCGTCAGCTTGCCACGATTGTGCTGCGCCTCGATACGCTTAGCGCCACCACCAGCGCGCGCCACAGCCCGGCGTTCCTGGAGCTCGTTCAGAACGTCGCTCATCCCGTGCCACTCCCGTCTACTGTCGAATTGTCCTGGGGGTAAATACCACCAGTTTCAGCAAACGCAATGGCTATGGATGGTTTGTCAGCTTCAAGAACGACACGGCTGAATCGAATTCGGCCTTGCGCAGCGCCCGGCGGCGAAGGGTGGCGGCATCCTCGCCCCATTGCTCGATCTGCCAGTCTTCATCCAAATGGGCCGCGGCCCATCCGGCCTCAGGCTCAAGATGCCCTCTGGCGACCGCAACTGCCACGATCGCCGAGCCTGAGAGGGTCGTCATGTTGTGAATGGCGGTCAGAGCAAAGGGGTCATAGTCATTGAGCAGCGTGTTCAGTTTGGCCAGGGAGGCTTCCGGCTGTGCACGATGAATGATGCCCGTGGCGGTCACGAGCCCAACCCCCAGGCTTTCTGCCGCCCATTTCAGGATCGGGTCCCATATGGCGCATTGACGGGCGACCAGCGGATCAGGGCTCTCGGCGCGATAGCAGAGGAGATCGCTGCCGGCAAAGGCCAGGATTTCTGACACGATGCGCTGCTTGTCGGGCGCGACACGATCGATCGCCGTATTGGAGAGACGGGTGAGCCCCATGGAGGCGGGGTCAACATGCTCGCCTTGCGCGTTCCACTCGGCGGCGACCGCCTCGGCGAGGGTCCGAGCCGGCAGGGTCAGTGGCTGCTTCAGGGGCGTCTTGATTCCGCGCCCGTCCAGGGTGACGGTGAAACCGCCATCTGTCTCTGCCACCTCAGCCTGCTTGTAGAAGCGCTTGGGCAGTGGCCGGTCCTTGGCATGGCCGCGAATGATCTCCGCGAAGGAGGGGCTTCCAGCACCGTTTGTTCCTTGTTCCGCCATTTAGCTGATCCTGGATCGATAACGCCAACGCGCCCTCTGATTAGAACATCTAGGGCGCGAAGGCGATCCATCAATGGCGAGCCAAGAGCTGCATCGCGTCAGGCGGTCTTTGGCTTTTCGAGATCGCGCTTCGTTCCAGATGCCGCACGCATGAAGAAAGCGCGGCGCCAGCGTGAAGGCACTGCACGCAATGCCCAAAGCACCGGGTCCTGCAACGAGAGGCTCTGCTCAAATAGGGGCTGACGCGGTGTCATCCCGCGGATGTTGCGCAGGCCACCGAATTTTTCTTTGTTCAGGGCGAAGATTTTGGTCTCGATGGTGAGCTTGCGTTTGTCGGGGCGGAAGTAGCTGGGGGGCAGTTCCAGAACCGGCTTGTCCAGGAGATAAGCGTTTAGGTGGCTTTCATCGTGCCATTTGGCGATCACGCCACCGCGAAGATCCGCATCGATGTTCGCGGCCAAGTCCTCGCTCATCCGGAGAAATGCCTCAGTCGTCCCGCCGTTCATGCCCCCCGTGAAGTAGCGCCGACCTTTCCAGAACGGAATGGAGGCCGTTGAGCTCAGCCGTCGCTCGTAGGGATAGACGACAGGGTCCTTGTCGACAAAGGCCCAGTGCAAGGCTGCCACGAGCCCAGCGGGAGGGTGAGGAAGTATTTCCGGGCCTATGGTCGCCCGAACCTCGACATTGGCGTTCAAGAAAAAGACGAAGTCAAATTGCCGAATGAGGTGGGCCGCGTCGTTAAAGAAATGGAATCGCATAAGCGAGTCGTAAGGCCAGCCCCGACGCTGCTTGTTGATGATCGTGATCTCGGGCCCGGCGAAACACTCCGGGGGGTGGTCAGTAAATACGATGTAATGCTTGCGATAGCCGGGCAGGAAACTCGCTTCCATCGAACGGTGGAAGCCTTCCCAGAACATATCATAGCTGCCAAGTGCGATGTAGAGGATGCAAATGCTAGGCAATGGACGACTCATTGGATCGCTCGAAATGTATGGCGGGCGGAGTGTCGGGCGCGAATGCTATCCTGGGTTGCCGTCGCAATCCAGGGAAGAACAACGATCTCGCGATGTTCAAATTTCGGCGAAGGGCGCAAACGGGTCGTCTTTCGGCTCGGTGAAGCCGAGATATGACATGCTCCGCCGGAAATGATCGGAGGGTTGCGCAATGATCCGCAGGCGGCCTTTACGGGGATGTTCCATCGCAAGGCCGCGCGCGTGAAGGTGCAGCATCGGGTCGATCTCATCGCCCAGGAGGGCTTCCTCACCACCATATTTGCGATCCCCGATGATGGGGTGACCCAGGGCCGCCATATGGGCGCGCAGTTGATGGGTCCGCCCGGTGCGGGGGCTTAGTGCAACGAAAGCCGCGCGCTTTCCGGCATGGGCAAGCACCATATAATCGGTGACCGCGTGCTGGCCCGCCTCATCGCCCCGCTCTGCGGGCGCGACCCGCTGGTCACCGGCATGCCCGACCTTCTTGAGGGGGAGGTTGATGGTGCCGGCCCAGGGCTTCGGTACGCCGCGCACGATCGCCCAATAGACCTTCAAAGCCTCCCGGGACTTGAAGCTCTGAGCAAGGGTCATGGCTGCCTGGCGGTTGCGGGCCAGGAGAAGCACACCGCTCGTATCACGATCCAGGCGGTGAACCAGACGCGGCCGCTCGGCGGCATCAAGGATCAGGGCATCCAGCATGCCATCGAGATGCCGTTCGGTCTTGGTACCCCCCTGAACCGCAAGGCCGGTCGGCTTGTTCAGGGCCAGTACGTCCTCATCCCGGTGGATGATCAGGGACTGCAGCCATTTGGCATCATTGTCGCTGACCCGAGGTTTCGGCCGTGACGGGGCATGATCGGGCAAAGGAGGTACCCTGACCGATTGCCCTGCGCTCACGCGATCGCCCGCCTTCGCCCGTGACCCGTCGATGCGCACCTGACCGGTGCGCAACAGTTTTTGCAGGGCACCATGACCCAGGGCGGGATAGTGCTCCTTGAACCAGCGATCGAGACGCATCCCATCTTCGGCCGGGTTTATCGTTTTGATCTCGACGCCGCTCACTCTTGCTCGTCCTCGGCCTGGCGTTCCCGCCTGAGTTTTGCCCAATAGTCCAACCGTTTGCGGATCTCGCGCTCGAAGCCCCGGTCGGGCGGATCGTAATAGCGCTCGCGGGTTATCCCATCGGGGAAATAGTTCTGGCCGGAAAAGGCATCCGGCGCATCATGATCATAGTCATAGCCCTTGCCATATCCTTGAGCCTTCATGAGCTTGGTGGGCGCATTCAGAATATGGGCGGGCGGCGACAGCGAACCCGTCTCCTTGGCTCTTCGGGTCGCGGCCTTGTAAGCGACATAGCCCGCATTCGATTTCGGCGCGGTCGCCACATAAATCACCGCCTGGGCGATGGCGAGTTCGCCTTCAGGCGAGCCCAGAAAATCAAAGGCATCCTTGGCGGCAATGGCCTGGGTCAAGGCATTGGGATCGGCAAGCCCGATATCCTCGATGGCCATGCGCACCACGCGGCGGGCAATATAGAGAGGATCCTCGCCGGCAGTGAGCATACGGGCGAGATAATAGAGGGCCGCATCGGGGTCTGATCCACGCACGGACTTATGGAGCGCCGAGATCAGGTTATAGTGGCCATCACGGGATTTATCGTAAAGCGGCATGCGACGCTGGACGATGTCAGCAAGACCCGCCGCATCGAGCCGCGCCTCCGGATCGGTTATGCTTGCGAATATCTCCTCGGCCATGTTGAGGAGATAGCGGCCATCGCCATCAGCAAGCTGCTTCACCGCCTCGCGAGCGGAGGGATCAAGCGGGAGTTGCCGGCCCTCAAAAGCCTCGGCACGCTGGAGAAGCAGCTCGAGCGCTTCGCTGTCGAGGCGCCGCAAGGTGAGCACCTGGGCGCGCGATAAAAGCGCCGCATTCAGCTCGAAGGAGGGATTTTCGGTGGTTGCGCCCACCAGCGTGATGGTGCCGTCCTCCATCACGGGCAGGAAGCTGTCCTGCTGGGTACGGTTGAAGCGATGGATCTCGTCCACGAACAGAAGGGTGCCGCGCCCCTGCTCGCGGTTGCCCCGCGCTGCCTCGAAAGCCTTCTTAAGGTCCTGTACGCCCGAGAAAATTGCCGACATCTGCACGAAGACGAGCTTGGCCTCGTTCGCAACGAGGCGCGCGATCGTGGTCTTGCCGGTCCCGGGAGGGCCCCAGAGAATGATGGATGAGAAGCGCTGGGCGCGCAGCATGCGGGTGAGCACACCTTCAGGCCCGACCAGATGATCCTGCCCGACCACCTCGGCGAGGCTCTCAGGCCTCAGCCGATCGGCCAGTGGACGGGGCGCCTCACGCTCAAGCCCTGCCGCCTCGAAGAGATTGCTCACCAGCGCCTAGCCTCCTTGCTCAGCCGCCGAAGGTGGACGAGATCACCTGGCCGCCGCGATCTATCACCACTTGCCAGACCCGCGCCGAGCGCCGGGTGGCGGCAACCGCGTCGGCCACCGAGGCAATCTTCCGGCCATTAATTTCCAGCAGGACATCGCCCGGACGAAAGCCCAGCTGGCCCGCCGGCCCGCGCTCAAGATCGGTGACGACCACGCCCTCGCCCACCCGGCTCAAGCCCAGCTCCTCAGCAACTGCCGGCGAGAGATTGACCACCACGAGGCCCGAGAGCGGCGAGCGGCCTTGCAGCGTGGTCCGGTTGCGGGCGGGCTGCTCGGGCGGTGCGATCACCGATACCTCCGCCGTCATTTTCTTGCCATCCCGCAGGAATGTCACCTCGGCGCGGCTGCCAACGTCCAGAGTTGAAAAGCGGTAATTGGCGGCCGCCGGACTGTCGACCGGCCGTCCAGCAATGGCGAGCAGCACGTCACCGGTGCGAAGGCCCGCTTTGATGAGGGGCGATTCGGGGTGACCATCCAGGATTACGGCGCCGGTGGGGGCCGGGAGTCCAAGGGATTCCGCAATGTCGGCCGTCATGTCCTGCATGTTCACGCCAAGCCAGGGCCGCACCAGCTTTCCGCCCGAATGGGCGGCGGCCACCACGGTGCGCACCGTATTGGCGGGAATGGCAAAGCCAATGCCGATCGATCCGCCGGAGCGGGAATAGATCGCCGTGTTGATGCCGACCAGGCGGCCATTCATATCGACGAGCGCACCGCCGGAATTGCCGGGATTGATGGCCGCATCGGTCTGGATGAAGAACTGATAATCGCTGATGCCGACACCGGTGCGGGCGAGGGCTGAGACAATGCCGCTCGTCACGGTCTGTCCGACACCGAAGGGATTGCCGATCGCCAGAACAAGATCGCCCACCTCGAGGCTGTCGCTGTCATCGAAGGTGATGGCGGGGAGCTTGGCGCCGTTCGTGTCGATCTTGAGCACTGCAAGGTCGGTACGCTCATCGGCCAGAAGCACCTTTGCCTCGAATTCGCGCTTGTCGGAGAGAACCACCAGGATCTCAGCACCCTTGCCCACCACGTGATTGTTGGTGACGATAATCCCGCTCTCATCCACAATCACGCCGGAGCCCAAAGAGCGCTCAACCCGTTCGCGCGGAATGCCGAAACCGCCATCACCGAAAAACCGCCTGAAGAAGGGATCCTGGAAGAAGGGCATAACCTCGGTGCGCACAAGCCGCTTGGTGTAGATATTGACCACGGCCGGCGCGGTTTGCTTCACAATCGGTGAGAAAGACAGGCGCAGTTGCTCATTGCTCGCCGGAACCTGCCGCATCTGAGCCGATGCAGGCATAGCGCCAAGCGCAACCATCACAACGATAAACATGCTGCGAAGCCAGGTCATGCGGTCCATCATCCTCCGCGGGAAATCAATAAGCTCGTTCAAGATCAAGGCCTGCCCCTACCTTTCGCCCTCACCATAGGTAAGGGCGGCTGCCGGTGCCTGCAAAGCCTTCTCCCACCCTCAGCGCCGGTCAAGCTTGGTTGAAAGCACGACGGCCGATTCGGTGCCGGTCACACCGGGTATTAACCCAATATCATCAAGCACCCGGTCGAGGTCCTCTGCCGATGCCGCACGGAGCATGGCGACAAGGTCGAATTTACCACTGACCGTATAGAGTTGTTCCACCTCGGCGAAACGGTGGAGAGCCCGTGTCACATCGACACTGCGTCGAGGCTCGATTTCGATCGTCACCACTGCCTTCAGGCTGCGCCGATGAGCGACCTCTCCGAGCTTAACCGCATAGCCGGTGATGATGCGCCGGTCCTCGAGCTTGCGCAGCCGGTCCTGAACCGTCGTGCGGGACAGGCCGAGCTTGCGCGCAAGTGCGGAGACGGGCTCACGCGCATTCACGCGAAGAAGATCGATGAGCTGAAGGTCCTTGGGGGAGAGTTGATCCGTCATTTCGACGGCGAGTTATGTCAGATCGCAGCGCATCACGTCAATTCCAAGCAGATTAACGTCTGTTTGCCGGCGGCGAAATGCGGTTCGGTTGCGCAGAGGACAGCGGACAGGAGACCGGTATGACGCAGCAGACCATCGGCGGCCCGGAAGCCAACCACGTCATTCACCTGATCAGCGAGGCCAACCCTGTGCTGCGCGATGCGGGCGATGTGGCAAGGCTGCTTCGGCCGGAAGATCCCGTGCTCTGCTTCGCGCCCGACCGCCTGACGCAGGCCGTTCGGCGTTTCGCCAGCTTTCCCGGCACGGTTGCCTATGCGGTGAAGGCCAATCCGGCCAAGCCAGTGCTGCGGGCCTTGGCGGCCGCCGGCATCAACCAGTTCGACACGGCATCGGTGGATGAAATCGCGCTGGTGAAGTCGCTCGCGCCCGATGCCACGTGTCACTACCACAATCCCGTCAAGTCGCGCGCCGAGATCGCCCGCGCCTTCGAGCAGTTCGGGGTGCGCCGGTTCTCAGTCGATCATCCGGCGGAGCTCAACAAGATCTGTGACGTGGTGGGATCACGAGGACCGGCCGAGATCGCCATCCGTTTCCGGATGACCGCTCATAAGGGCGCGGTTCATGATTTCAGCACGAAATTCGGCGCCATGCCCGAGCATGCCGCACAGCTGCTGCGCGCCGCCGCAGAACGGGGCATGCGACCGCTGCTCACCTTCCATCCCGGCTCGCAATGCATAGAGCCCGACGCCTATCGCCGCCATATCAAGCTTGCCGCCGAGATCGCCGAGACCGCAGAGGTGAAGCTCGACATCCTGAATGTGGGCGGCGGTTTTCCAGCGCGATATCCAAGCCTTCCCACACCGGCGCTCGAAGAGATCTTCGCCGCGATCCTCGAGGCGCGCGATGAGGCCTTCCCCAGCCATAAGCCGGCGCTCGAGGCGGAACCCGGCCGTGCGCTGGTTTGCGAAGCCTTTTCGCTCCTGGCGCAGGTCAAGCTCGTCAAACGGGACACAGCCGAGATCTATCTGAATGACGGGATCTACGGGGCGCTCATGGAATATAGCCAGACAAAACGTCTGTCGCCCCCCTACCGCATCATCGATCCACGCCAGCCACTCACCTGCGCCTACATGGCCTATGGCCCGACCTGCGATCCGCTCGACTGTCTGCCCAACGCCATCACCGGGCCTGATGATCTTACGGAAGGTGATTATATCGAGCTTGGCAATGTCGGTGCCTATGGCGAGGCGACAGTCACCCGTTTCAACGGCTATGGAAAGCTTGCCACCGTCACCGTTGAATCAGTGGTCTAACGACGCGCGTTAAATGATTCAAACGGCTGGGCATAGAGCCACTTCTCTGCGAACCGCCGATGGCGCTAGCCACTCCCATGAAGCAAAACTCTCGCGCGAAGCGGTGCCGGTCCGCCCGGTCCGGGTTGGGCTTGGCCAAGCCGTCACCGCGCAACCCGCTATCCACAATGCAGACAAAGACTCCCGTTCGCTGCCAGCACGCAAAAGAAAAAGCGCGGGGATGGTCCCGCGCCTTTTGCATCTCGATCGTTGCCGCCGGCTGGCTAATCAGGCCGCCTGGGCCTCGTCCTCGGTCACCACTGGGCCCGAATCCTTGCCCTTCTCGGCAGGATCACGGTCGACCAGCTCGATCACGGCAAGCGGCGCATTGTCACCGTAACGGAAGCCGGCCTTCAGAACGCGGGTATAGCCGCCCTGACGGTCCTGGTAACGCCCACCGAGAGTATCGAACAGCTTGCCCACCTGCTCGACATCGCGGATCTGCGCAATAGCCTGGCGACGGCGGTGAAGCCCGCCCTTCTTGGCCAGCGTGATCAGCCGCTCGACGATCGGCCGGAGTTCCTTGGCCTTGGGCAGTGTCGTCACGATCTGCTCATGCTTGATCAGGGATGCCGCCATGTTGGCGAACATCGCCTTGCGATGGCTCGCTGTCCTGTTGAGCTTCCGCCCGCTCTTACCGTGGCGCATCGCGCGTCTCTCCTCAAATCCTCATCAGCCAGTTGCTCTCAACGGAGGCTCAGGCTCAGTACTGGTTCTCGTATTTCTTTGCGAGCTCTTCGATGTTCTCCGGCGGCCAGTTGGGGGCCTCCATGCCGAGATGCAGCCCCATCTGGGCGAGAACTTCCTTGATCTCGTTCAGCGACTTGCGACCGAAATTGGGGGTGCGCAGCATCTCCGCTTCGGTCTTCTGAATGAGGTCGCCGATATAGACGATGTTGTCGTTCTTGAGGCAGTTGGCCGAGCGGACCGACAGCTCGAGCTCGTCGACCTTCTTGAGCAGTGCCGCATTGAAGGGCAGCTCGGACGGCTGACGTTCCTCCTCAACGACCCGGCTCGGCTCCTCGAAGTTGATGAACACCTGGAGCTGATCCTGAAGAATGCGCGCGGCATAGGCCACCGCATCTTCCGGGGTGATCGAGCCATCGGTCTCAACCGACAAGGTCAGCTTGTCGTAATCGAGAATCTGCCCTTCACGGGTGTTCTCGACCTTGTAGGAGACCTTCTTGACCGGGCTATAGAGACTGTCGACCGGGATCAGGCCTATCGGCGCATCCTCGGGCCGGTTGCGATCAGCGGCCACATAGCCCTTGCCGATATTGACGGTGAATTCCATGCGGATCTCGGCGCCCTCGTCGAGGGTGCAGATCACATGCTCGGGGTTCAGCACCTGAATATCGGCAGTCTCTTCGATGTCACCCGCCTTCACGACCCCAGGGCCCTGCTTCTTGAGCAGGAGGCGCTTGGGACCTTCGACGTGCATTTTGAGCGCGATTTCCTTGATGTTCAGCACGATGTCGGTCACATCCTCGCGCACACCGGCGATCGAGGAGAATTCGTGCAAAACGCCATCGATATGCACAGAGGTGATCGCCGCACCCTGCAGCGATGACAACAGCACGCGACGCAGCGCGTTGCCAAGGGTCAGACCGAAGCCGCGCTCGAGAGGCTCCGCGACCAAAGTGGCGACGCATTTCGGATTACGACCAGGCGCAACCTCGAGCTTGGTCGGCTTGATCAGATCCTGCCAATTCTTCTGGATCACTTCGAATCCTCGTTCGTCATTGTTTGCGCAGGGCCACGGGGATAGTGACCCAAATGCGCTGCGCGGCTCGACAGCCCGGCCCGGAATGCCGGCGCCTTGCCGTATTCAAAGCCAATCAGACGCGACGGCGTTTGGGAGGCCGGCAACCATTATGGGCAATCGGCGTCACATCGCGGATCGTGGTGATCTGCAGGCCGACCGACTGGAGGGCACGCAAAGCCGATTCGCGGCCCGAACCCGGCCCCTTCACCTCAACCTCCAAGGTGCGCATGCCGTGATCCATGGCGCGGCGCGCAGCTTCTTCGGCCGCCATCTGAGCGGCGAAGGGCGTCGACTTGCGGGAGCCCTTGAAGCCCATCTTGCCCGCCGAGGCCCAGGAGATCGCGTTGCCCTGAACGTCAGTGATCGTGATCATCGTATTGTTGAAGGTCGCATTCACGTGAGCCACGCCCGACGTGATGTTCTTGCGCTCCTTGCGGCGAACGCGAGTGGCGTCTTTAACCATGAATCAGCCCTTGTCCTTACTTCTTCTTACCGGCAATTGCCTTCGCCGGACCTTTGCGGGTACGGGCATTGGTGTGGGTGCGCTGGCCGCGCACCGGCAGACCGCGGCGGTGACGCAGGCCACGATAGCAGCCGAGATCCATCAGCCGCTTGATGTTCATGGCCACCTCGCGGCGAAGGTCACCTTCGACGAGATAGTCCCGGTCAATCGTCTCGCGGATCTGCAACACGTCCGCGTCCGACAATTCGTTGACCCGCCTCTCCTGTGGAATGCCAACCTTGCCACAGATCTCGCGAGCCATTCTCGGCCCGATCCCGTGAATATAGGTGAGCGCGATTTCCACGCGCTTGTTCGTCGGAATGTTGACGCCAGCAATACGGGCCACGTCGGCTTCTCCTGCAATCGCCCGGCAAATCTCGCCGAGCCCCTAAACTTCCTGAAAGGAGGCGCTAACGACACAAGGCTGCACCTTCGGCAAATTCCGGAGAACTGCCAGAGGCCAGCCTGGTCGGGCGCAACAAAGTTCGCGTTATGTATGACGAGTCTGACGTTTCGTCAACACGCGGCTTTGCTTTGCTCTCAAGCCGCCAGATCGAGCACCTGCCCGATCTGGCGATTGACACTCTCAACATCGGCCATGCCGTCGACGGTCTTCAGCACGCCGCGTGCCCGATAATAGGCCGCAACTGGTGCCGTCTGCTCATTATAGACCGCCAGTCGCTTCTTCAGCGCCTCGGCATTGTCATCGGCGCGCGGGCCACCCGCGGTCTCGCTTGCGCGCTTCTCGATGCGGCTTACGAGGATGCCCTCATCCACACCGAGCTCGATCACTGCGTCGAGCCTGAGGCCAAGACGCTCAAGCATCTCATCCAAAGCCTTGGCCTGCGCGACATTGCGGGGGAAACCATCGAGAATGAACCCGTTGGCGCAGTCCTCCGCCTGGATCCGCTCGGCAATGATGTCGACCACGTCCTGATCAGGCACCAATTCGCCACGGGCCATTATCGCCTCAACCTTACGGCCAAGCTCCGTGCCCTGGGCAATGGCCGCGCGCAGCATATCGCCGGTGGACAGCTGCCGGAGCCCGCGTTGCTCCTCCAACAGCTTAGCCTGCGTTCCCTTACCCGCCCCGGGCGGGCCAAGCAGGATCACGTTCATCGACGGGCACCCCTCAGCTTTGCCTTCTTCACCAGGCCCTCATATTGATGGGCCAAAAGATGGCTCTGCACCTGCGCAACTGTGTCCATGGTGACGCTGACGACGATCAGCAGAGACGTTCCCCCGAAATAGAAGGGCAGCGCCCAATAAGACCTCAGGATCTCCGGCATCAAACAAACGGCGGCGATATAGATCGCACCCACCAATGTGATCCGGGTGAGGACGTAATCGATATAGTCGGCGGTCCGCTCACCGGGCCGGATGCCCGGAATGAAGCCACCATGCTTCTTCAGGTTGTCAGCCGTATCCTTCGGATTGAACACGATCGCCGTGTAGAAGAAGGAGAAGAACAGGATCAGCGCGACATAAATCAAGAGGAAGAGCGGCTGGCCGGGTCCGAGCAGCGCCGTGACGGTCGTGAGCCAGCCAGGTCCATGGCCCGACATGAAATTGGCGATGGTGACGGGCAGCAACAAAAGGGACGAGGCAAAGATCGGCGGAATGACGCCGGCCGTGTTCAGCTTCAGCGGCAGATGAGAGCTGTCGCCCTGGAAAATCTTATTGCCCACCTGACGCTTGGGATATTGTACCAGGATCCGCCGCTGCGCTCGCTCCATGAAGACGATGAACATCACCACCGCGATCGCCATGATCACGACGCCGATGATGAGGTAGGTCGAGAGGATGCCCTGCCGGCCCAGTTCCAAGGTGCTGACGATCGCGCGCGGCAGTTCGGCCACGATGCCCGCGAAGATAATGAGCGAAATGCCGTTGCCGATGCCACGGGCCGTGATCTGCTCGCCCAGCCACATCAGGAAAACCGTGCCGCCCACGAGGGTGATCACGGTGGATGCTCGGAAGAACCAGCCGGGATCAAGCACCACATTGCCTGATCCCTCTAGCCCCACCGCAATGGCATAGGCCTGCACGGTGGCAAGGATCACCGTGCCATAACGGGTATATTGGTTGAGCGTCTTGCGGCCCTGCTCACCCTCTTTCTTCAGCGCCTCGAGATGCGGCGAGACCGACGTCATCAGCTGCACGATGATGGAGGCCGAGATATAGGGCATGATGTTGAGGGCGAAGATCGCCATGCGGCCGAGTGCGCCGCCGGCAAGGCCGTTGATCCAGCCCAGGATGCCGGCGGAATTCTGCTGCACCAGGCGCGCGAGCTCGCCGGGGTCGATGCCCGGAACCGGAATATAGGTTCCAAGCCTGTACACAATCAGAGCGCCAAGCGTGAACCAGATCCGCTTCTTGAGTTCAGTCGCCTTACCGAAGGCCGCGAGATTGATATTCGCGGCAAGCTGCTCTGCTGCTGATGCCATGTTCTTCCTCGAGCGGGTACCGCTTGCCGACCACGTGGACGGGATACCCGAAGCCGCCAGGCCACGTCCGGCCAACCGATCATCGTTACCCGCCCGGCATGCCGGAGAGGCAGCCTCGTCAGGCGGAACAGTCTAGCAAGCGTTCCGCCAAACACTCGACGCGTCAGGACGCCGCGTCAGCCTTCTGGCCCTGTTCCGGCGCAGTGATCACGACCGTGCCGCCCACCTTTTCCACAGCGGCGCGTGCGGAGGCCGTGGCGTGATTGACTTCGATGGCGATCTTGGCCTTCAGCTCACCGCTGCCGAGCAGGCGAAGCCCGTCCAGGCGCCGCGACAGAATGCCTGCCGCCACCAGAGTATCGACGGTGATCGTCCCATCATTGGCGAGCTTCTTTGCGTCGATCGCCGCCTGCAGCCGTCCGACATTGATCTCGTTGAAGCTCTTGGCATGAATGTTGTTGAAGCCGCGCTTCGGCAGGCGCCGATAGATCGGCATCTGACCGCCTTCGAAGCCGTTGATCGCAACACCCGAGCGCGCCTTCTGACCCTTAACGCCGTGGCCGGAGGTCTTGCCCAGACCCGAGCCAATGCCGCGGCCGCGCCGCTTGGCAGGATGGCGGGAGCCCGGATTGTCATTCAGTTCGTTCAGTTTCATGTTTCTCGATCCTTGGGATCCAATGACAGCCGAGCGACGGCTATTCCACCACCCGCACGAGGTGAGAGACCTTGCGGATCATGCCCCGCACTTCCGGCGTATCCTTGAGGACCGACCGCGCATGCATGCGCTTAAGGCCGAGACCCAGAAGGGTTGCCTGCTGGTCCTTGGGACGGCGGATCGCGCTGGAGACCTGCTCGACGGTCACCGTCCCGCCATTCTGTGAATTCGCCTTGGCCATGACGCCATATCCTCGTAGCAAGCCCTCGCGAGAGGACTGATTACTCCACCAGCGCCGAAGCATCCCTGCGGCGGGAGACGATGTCGCTCACCTTTTTGCCGCGACGCGATGCAACCTGGCGCGGGCTCTTCTCATTCTTGAGCGCATCGAACGTGGCGCGAACCATGTTGTAGGGGTTGGACGTGCCAACCGACTTCGCAACAACATCCTGCACACCAAGGGTCTCGAAAACGGCGCGCATCGGACCGCCGGCAATGATGCCGGTTCCAGGAGGAGCCGCACGGAGCACCACGCGCCCAGCACCATGATGGCCAAGAACGTCGTGATGGAGCGTCCGGCCCTCGCGCAACGGCACGCGAACCATGGTGCGCTTTGCGGTCTCGGTGGCCTTGCGGATGGCCTCCGGCACCTCGCGTGCCTTGCCATGGCCGAAGCCAACCCGGCCCTTCTGGTCGCCCACAACCACCAGAGCGGCAAAGCCGAAGCGGCGTCCGCCCTTCACGACCTTGGCCACGCGATTGATGTGCACCAGCTTATCGACGAACTCGCTATCGCGCTCGTCACGATCCCTGCGGTCTTCCCGCTCTCTTTCTTTCGTGGCCATGGCGTTCGCCCTGTTCTCTCAAATCCGACTTAGAAATCCAGGCCGCCTTCGCGCGCGGCTTCCGCCAGCGCCTTGACCCGACCATGATAGAGGTATCCGCCGCGATCAAAGACCACAGCAGAGACACCCGCGCCCTTGGCACGCTCGGCAATCAGCTTGCCGACAACGCTGGCGGCACCAATGTCGCCGCCCGTCTTCAGCGTGCCCTTCACATCCGCCTCGAGGGTCGAGGCTGCGGCAAGGGTTACACCCTTCTCATCATCGATGATCTGGGCGTAAATGTTCTTATGGGAGCGGAACACGCTGAGCCGCGGGCGGCCATAAGCGCGAGCCTTCAATGCCTTGCGCACCCGCGCAGAACGGCGCTCCTCTTGGGAAAGCTTGCGGACCATCCTCGAAACTCCCGTTACTTCTTCTTGCCTTCCTTGCGGAAGATCACCTCGCCAGCATATTTGATGCCCTTGCCTTTATAGGGCTCGGGCGGACGGAAGTCGCGGATCTCGGCCGCAACCTGACCGACACGCTGCTTGTCGATGCCGGAGATGACAATCTCGACCGGCCGCGGCGTCTCGATCTTGATGCCTTTGGGCACATCGTATTTCACGTCGTGGCTATAGCCGAGCTGCAGCTGCAGGGTGGAGCCCTGCATGGCGGCACGATAGCCAACACCGTTGATCTCAAGCGTCTTCTTGAACCCGCTGGAGACGCCTTCGACCATATTGGCGATCAGCGTGCGGCTCATGCCCCACATGGCGCGAGCGCGCTTGGACTCATCGCGCGGCGTCACTGCAACCGAGCCATCCTCGCCCAGGCTCGCGATGACCTCATCCACGAGCACCATCGAAAGCTCGCCCTGAGGGCCCTTCGCCGCCACGTTGCGGCCATCGATCGAGACCGACACTCCCTTCGGCACGGGGACGGGCTTCTTACCGGTCCTGGACATAGGTATATTCCTGCTCTCCTGTCGCCACCGTTATCCGCCTTGCGGAACCAGCGGCAGATCATCCCAGATAAATGCGTTCCTCACACCGCCTGCCATTAGAAGACGGTGCAGAGGACCTCGCCGCCGACATTGCGCTCGCGCGCGTCGTTGTCGGACATCACGCCCTGTGAGGTCGACAATATGGAAATGCCAAGCCCGTTATAAACGGTCGGCATGGTCGTCACCGAGGCATAGACCCGCCGCCCTGGCGTCGACACCCGCTTGATGTCATGGATCACCGGCTCGCCATCAAAATATTTGAGCGAGATCTCGATCTCTTTCTTGCCGCCATCGAACTCAACCTCGGCGTAACCGCGGATGAAGCCCTCTTGCTCCAGCACGTCGAGAACGCGCTTGCGCAGCTTCGAAGCCGGCGTCGTCACCTTCGACTTGCCGCGCAGCTGAGCATTGCGGATTCTCGTCAACATATCGCCGAGCGGATCATTCACACTCATCTCATCCGTCTCCCAGATTCCGCTTACCAGCTGGACTTGACCATGCCTGGGATCGCACCGCTATGGGCGAGCTCCCTCAGCGCGATACGCGAAATCTTCATCTTCCGATAGAAGGCGCGCGGACGCCCCGTCATCTCACAGCGATTGCGAATGCGGCTCGGCGCCGAATTGCGCGGCAAGGCAGCAAGCTTCAGCTGCGCCTCGAAACGCTCCTCGATCGGCAGCTCACGATTCTTGACGATCTCCTTGAGCCGTGCACGCCGTCCGGAAAACTGCTGGGCAAGCTTCCGACGCCGCTTATTGGTCTCGATCGCGCTCTTCTTGGCCATTTCGGTCCTCTAATCTCTTGCGCTGCCGTTCACGCGGCCTGGCGCTTCGCCGGCGCCTGGCGGAACGGGAAGTCGAAAGCCTCGAGCAGGGCCCGTGCTTCCTCATCGGTGGGAGCGGTCGTGCAGATGATCACGTCCATACCCCAGATGCGCTCCGCCCGGTCATAGTCGATTTCCGGGAAAATGATGTGCTCCTTGATGCCGAGCGCATAATTGCCCTTGCCATCGAAGCTCGTGGTCGGCAGCCCGCGAAAGTCGCGAACGCGCGGCAGGGCAATGGTCAGCAGCCGGTCAAAGAACTCATACATGCGGGCCCGGCGCAGGGTCACCTTGGCGCCGATCGGCATGCCATCACGAACCTTGAAGGTCGCAATGGACTTGCGCGCCCGGGTGATGACCGACTTCTGACCAGCGATCAGGCTCAGGTCTTCCGCAGCAGCCTTGACCAGCTTGGTGTCACCAACGGCCTCGCCGATGCCCATGTTGAGCACGATCTTGTCGAGCTCCGGCACCTGGTGAACGTTGGTGTAGTTGAACTTCTCGGTCAGCTGCGCGCGCACCACTTCATCATAATGGCGCTGCAGGCGCGGAATATATGTCTCAGCCATCGACCACCTCCCCGGAGCGGCGCGCGACCCGCACCTTGCTTCCGTCATTGAGGATCTTGAAGCCAACCCGCGACGGCTTGCCGTCCTTCGGGTCCGCAATTGCCAGATTCGACAGGTGGATCGGCAGTTCCTTGGAGATAATGCCGCCTTCCTGCGTGCCCGTCTGCTTCTGGTGGCGCTGCACCCGATTGACACCCTGGACCACCGCCCGGTTCTCAGACGGCAGCACCTTGAGCACCTCGCCCCGCTTGCCCTTATCCTTGCCGGCGAGCACCACGACCGTGTCGCCCTTCTTGATCTTCGCGGCCATCAGAGCACCTCCGGCGCCAGCGAAATGATCTTCATGTGGTTCCGCGCCCTGAGCTCGCGAGGGACGGGGCCGAAAATGCGCGTCCCAATGGGCTCGCCCTGATTGTTGATCAGCACGGCCGCATTTCCATCGAAGCGGATCACCGAACCATCGGCCCGATGAATGTCCTTCGCGGTGCGCACGACCACCGCCTTCATCACATTGCCCTTCTTCACACGGCCGCGCGGGATCGCCTCCTTGACCGACACGACGATCACGTCACCGACATGGGCGTATTTGCGATGCGAACCGCCCAGAACCTTGATGCACTGCACCCGGCGCGCGCCGGAATTGTCGGCTACGTCCAGATTGGTTTGCATCTGTATCATGGCACCACCTTCAATCTTTCACGTCTGCCCGATCAGATCGGCAGCGTCACTTCTGAGCTCCGGCGGCTTCGGCTGCAACGGCCCTGCCCTCGGTCACGTTCTCAATCAGCGTCCAGGTCTTCAGCTTGGAGATCGGACGGCATTCCTGAATGCGCACGATGTCGCCGACCTTGGCCGAGCGGTTCTCGTCATGCGCATGAAACTTCTTCGACCGACGGACGGTCTTCTTGAACAGCGGGTGGGTGAAGCGGCGCTCCACCTGCACCACGATGGTGCGATCGTTCTTGTCGCTGACGACAACACCTTGCAGGATGCGCTTGGGCATCTCTTCTCTCCCGTCCTTCAGCTTGCCGCAGCGGCATTGGCGCGCTGACGCTGAACCGTCATGATCCGCGCGACATCGCGACGAACCTGGCGGATGCGCGCCGTGTTCTCAACCTGGCCGACCGCCTTCTGGAAGCGCAGATTGAACTGCTCCTTCTTGAGCTTCAGCAGTTCGTCCTTGAGCTGGTCGTCGCTCAGGAGCTTTACGTCGGAGGCCTTCATAGCGGTCATTCCCATCAAATCGTCAGTCGCTCAGGCGTCATTCACCGAAGCGCGCCACAAAGCGCGTGGTGATCGGCAGCTTGGCCGCACCGAGGCGCAGCGCCTCCTCCGCGATCTCGCGATCGACGCCATCGATCTCGAACATGATCCGGCCCGGCTTCACCTTGGCTGCCCAGAATTCCGGCGAACCCTTGCCCTTACCCATGCGCACTTCAGTCGGCTTCTTGGACACTGGAACATCCGGAAAAATCCGGATCCAAACGCGTCCACTGCGCTTCATGTGGCGGGTGATGGCACGGCGTGCCGCCTCGATCTGACGCGCGGTCACGCGCTCCGGCTCGAGTGCTTTTAGGCCATAGGCGCCGAAATTCAGCTCGGTGCCGCCTTTGGCCTTGCCATGGATCCGCCCCTTGTGCTGCTTGCGGAATTTCGTGCGTTTTGGCTGCAGCATTGTCTTTCGTCCTCAAACTCGTGCATCGGCACTCGGGCCGCGGTCACACCCAAACTGGTTCAGGCCACTTCCCGCCGCTGACGCTCACGATCGCCACGCTCACTGCGGCCGCCACTCTCCTGCGGCTCCTGCAAGCGCTTCTCGGATGCAAATGGATCATGCTCAAGGATCTCGCCCTTGAAGATCCAGACCTTGATGCCGATCGTGCCATAAGCGGTATGTGCCGTGGCCGTGCCGAAATCGATATCAGCACGCAGCGTGTGCAGCGGCACGCGCCCTTCGCGGTACCATTCCGTGCGCGCGATCTCCGCTCCACCGAGACGGCCGCCGCAGGTGATCCTGATGCCCTGGGCGCCCAGACGCATGGCCGACTGAACGGCACGCTTCATGGCACGCCGGAAGGCCACCCGGCGCTCCAGCTGCTGGGCGATGTTCTCGGCAACCAGCTGGCTGTCCATCTCGGGCTTGCGCACCTCGACGATGTTCAGGTGAACATCGGAGGAGGTGTACTCGCCGATCTTGCGGCGCAGCTTCTCGATATCGGCGCCCTTCTTGCCAATAACCACACCCGGACGGGCCGTGTGGATGGTCACCCGGCATTTCTTGTGGGGGCGCTCGATGACGATGCGCGAGACGCCGGCCTGCTTGAGGGCATCCCTCAGATAGGCCTTGATCTTGAGATCCTCGTGCAGCAGCTTCGAATATTCGCCGCGGTCAGCAAACCAGCGGGAATCCCAGGTGCGATTGACCCCGATCCGGAAGCCGGTAGGATTGATCTTCTGTCCCATTATGCGGCCTCCTCAACCTGACGCACCACAATCGTCAGCTGGCTAAAGGGCTTGCTGATGCGGCCGGCACGCCCACGAGCGCGGGGGCTGAAGCGCTTCATCACCAACCCCTTGCCCACGAAAGCTTCCGCCACGACCAGGCTGTCCACGTCCAGCGAATGGTTGTTCTCGGCATTGGCAATGGCCGATTGCAACGTCTTCTTCACGTCGTGCGAAATGCGCTTGCGCGAGAAGGTCAGCTCGGCCAGGGCCTTGTCCACCTTCTTGCCGCGGATCATCGCAGCCACGACATTGAGCTTCTGGGGCGAGACACGGAGAGAGCGCAAGACCGCCTTCGCCGCGTTATCTCCAAGCACCCGCTCTCTCGAACGCTTGCCCATGATTACTTCCTCTTCGCCTTGCGATCAGCGGCATGGCCGTAGAAGGTCCGGGTCGGCGCGAACTCGCCGAATTTGTGACCGACCATCTCTTCCGTGACATTGACCGGGATGTGCTTCTGGCCGTTATGGACCGCAAATGTCAGCCCGACGAACTGGGGCACGATCGTCGACCGGCGGCTCCAGATCTTGATGGCGTGATTGCGACCCGAAGCGCGCGCCTCTTCCGCCTTCTTCAAGACGTAACCGTCGATGAACGGACCTTTCCAAACCGAGCGTGCCACGGCGTATTACCTCTATTTCTTCAAGTGACGGCTGCGCAGGATATATTTCTGCGTGCCCTTGTTTCTGCGGGTGCGCTTGCCCTTGGTCGGCTTGCCCCATGGGGTGACCGGATGACGGCCGCCAGAGGTGCGCCCCTCACCACCACCATGGGGGTGGTCGATCGGGTTCATCGCCACGCCGCGGACAACCGGACGGATCCCGAGCCAGCGGCTGCGCCCAGCCTTACCGATCGAACGGTTGGCGTGGTCCGGATTCGATACGGCACCAACCGTTGCCAGGCACTCGCCGCGAACGACCCGCGTTTCGCCGGAGCGCAGGCGCAGCTGGGCATAACCCTGGTCGCGGCCGACCAGCTGAGCATAGGCTCCTGCCGAGCGCGCGATCTGACCGCCCTTGCCTTCCTTCATCTCGATATTGTGCACGATCGTGCCGACCGGCATGTTGGCGAGCGGCATGGCATTGCCGGGCTTCACGTCAACACGCTCACCAGACACGACGGTGTCACCGACATTCAAGCGCTGGGGCGCGAGAATGTAAGACAGCTCGCCATCGGCATATTTGATCAGCGCGATGAAGGCCGAGCGGTTCGGGTCATACTCGATTCGCTCGACGGTCGCCTCGATATCGAACTTCCGCCGCTTAAAATCAACCAGGCGATAGGCCCGCTTGTGGCCACCGCCACGCTGCCAAGTGGTGACGCGGCCAGTGTTGTTGCGGCCGCCGCTCTTGGAGAGACCCTCAGTGAGAGCCTTGACCGGCTTGCCGCGCCAAAGGCCGGTGCGATCAACAAGCACCAGACTGCGCTGTCCCGGCGTCGTCGGCTTGTAGGTTTTCAGTGCCATTACGAAAAGCCTCTCGTCCTCAGATGCCGGTCGTCACGTCGATCGACTGCCCTTCCTCGAGCGTGACAATCGCCTTCTTGACATCGCTCTGGCGTCCCACCGTGCCGCGGAAGCGCTTCACCTTGCCCTTGCGCAGCAGCGTGTTGACCGCCTTCACCTTCACCCCAAACAGAGCCTCGACGGCCTGCTTGATCTCGGGCTTGGTGGCGTCGCGCGCCACATTGAACAGAACCTGGTTGTGTTCCGAGACCATGGTGGATTTCTCGGTGATCACCGGGCTCTTGATGACATCGTACAGCTTCGGATTCATTTGAACCGCTCCTCGAGCGCCTCGATGGCGGCCTTGGTGAGCACCAGCTGCTTGCAGCGCAGCACGTCATAAACATTGATGCCTTGCACCGGCAGAACATCGATGCCAGGCAGGTTGCGCGCCGCCAGCCCGAAGTTCGGATCAATCTCCGTGCCGCCGATGATCAGGGCATTCTCAAGCCCGAGCTTTCCGAAGGCATCTTTAAGCGCCTTGGTCTTGGCCTCAGAGGCCACCGCCTGATCAAGGACGATGAGCTCTTCCGCCTTCGCCTTGGCAGAGAGCGCGTGCTTCAAAGCCAGCGCCCGCACCTTCTTCGGCAGATCGATCGCGTGGTCACGCGAGACGGGACCAAAGGCCTTGCCGCCCCCACGAAACACGCCAACCTTGCGGCTGCCGTGACGGGCACGGCCGGTGCCCTTCTGCTTGTAGAGCTTCATGGTGGAGTAGGATACCTCACCACGGTCCTTCGCCTTGTGGGTGCCTGCCCGGCGCTTCGCCAGCTGCCAGACCACCATGCGATGCAGGATGTCGGCGCGCGGCTCGAGCCCGAAAATATGATCGGCAAGCTCCACCGAGCCGGCGTCCTTGGCATCCAGAGTTTTCACTTCGAGCTTCATCTCGGATACCTTCACCCTTGTGTCTCAGCGCCGCCTTCAGCCGCCTCGGCGGTGACGGGCACGCTCTCGCCAGTCTTGCGGAAAGCACCAGGAAACGGCACGTTCTCGGGCAGCTTGCGCTTGACTGCGTCGGACAGATAGACCCAGCCGCCCTTCGAGCCCGGGATCGAGCCCTTCACAAGAATGAGACCACGCTCCGGGTCAGTGCTCACGACCTGCAGATTCTGCGTCGTGACGCGCTCGGCACCCATGTGGCCGGCCATCTTCTTGTTCTTGAACACCTTGCCCGGATCCTGCCGATTACCGGTCGATCCATGGCTGCGGTGGGAGATCGACACACCATGGCTGGCCCGGAGGCCGCCAAAGTTGTGGCGCTTCATCACGCCCGCGAAACCCTTGCCGATCGAAATACCGCAAGCATCCACATATTGGCCCGCCACGAAGTGGTCGGCCGTAAGCTCGGAGCCCACCTCGATGAGGTTGTCCGGGCTCACGCGGAACTCCGCGACCTTCCGCTTCGGCTCGACCTGCACGACCGCAAACTGGCCGCGCTGCGCCTTGGTAACCCGATTGACCTTAGCCGTGCCAACGCCCAGCTGAACGGCTGTGTAGCCATCCTTCTCCTGGGTGCGGTGCGCCACGACCTGACACTTGTCGAGTTTCAAGACCGTCACGGGAATGTTCCGGCCGTCCTCGGTGTAGATCCGGGTCATACCAAGCTTCTGCGCGATGACACCTGACCGCATCGCTTTGGTCCTTTCGCTTAAAAGGCCTTAGAGCTTAATCTCGACATCGACGCCAGCCGCCAAGTCGAGCTTCATGAGAGCATCGACCGTCTGCGGGGTCGGATCGAGGATGTCCAAAAGCCGCTTATGAGTGCGAATCTCAAACTGCTCGCGGCTCTTCTTATCGATATGCGGCGACCGGTTGACGGTGAACCGCTCGATCCGAGTCGGCAGCGGCACAGGACCGTGCACCTGAGCGCCAGTGCGCTTGGCGGTGTTCACGATCTCCCGGGTCGACGCATCGAGGATGCGATGGTCGAACGCCTTGAGCCGAATGCGGATGTTCTGTCTCTGCATAATTCTTGACCCGCGATGCAGCGCGCTCTCAACCGTGGAGGCTGAGAGCGCGAGCTGGTTTCTCTTCCAA